>NZ_KI260296.1:27611-54186 GCF_000468015.1 Ruminococcus callidus ATCC 27760
GTCGCCAGACGCTCTTTGTGCGGTATTGCCTTATTTCTTTTTGCCGATCAAAGGCTCGATTTTGGGAGCGACAAAGCAGGCAATGATCGTCAGCAGCAGCTGGGCGATGTTAAATTTCGACTGAATGCCGAAGGTCAGGTCTGCCACATACAGATTCCACTCGTGAGTTTTGAGGTGCAGCGGCGGGGCGTAGTCCAGCCAGCTCAGGGGAGCGATCCCCACACAGAGATTGCCGATGACACCGCCGAGAATCACGGCGACCACAATGGAACAGAGATACACAAGAAACTTTTTCATAGGGCTTCTGAAGTCCTCCTTTCTGAAATTATGACAGTCCGCTTGCACCGAAGCCGCCGGCACCCCGTTCGGTGGTGTCCAGACGGGTGACTTCCTTCAGTTCCGGTGTCAGGATCGGAAGCACGACCAGCTGTGCGATCCGCATGCCTGCTTCTACGGTAAAGGGCTCCGAGCCGTGGTTGATCAGCGGGATCAGCAGTTCACCCCGATAGTCGCTGTCCACCAGCCCAACACTGTTGATCAGCGTGATGCCGTGCTTGGTGGAAAGTCCGGAGCGGGGGAAGATGCACAGGGCAACGTCCGGACGGGACGGAGCCACAGCGATGCCGGTAGGCACCTTGCAGATCTCCTGCGGCTGAATGGTCAGCGGTTCCTCCGGCAGGGCGTACAGATCATAGCCGGCACTTTGTGCGGTGGCACGCTTGGGAATCTGGGCGTGCGGACGCAGCTTCTGAACAGAAATATACATAAAAGCCTCCTATTCAACACCACGGAAAAACAGTCCCCGTGTCATTGCTTCTTTTGTAGGTTCGCCGTTCTGGTAGGCACGGAGCACGGAACAGGCATCGGGCTGCAGGGTACAGTCCAGCACCAGAAAGCTGCTGTGTGACAGCTGTTCCTGCTTGTCCGCCAGCCACGTGGGAACGGCGTTGTACATCGTTGTGATACCGGCTGCCTTGTGGCAGTATACCGGAAAAGTTCTGCCGGTGCGGTCTGTCAGACCATGGGTGCAGTTCCGGCAGCCCGCTTCTGCCTGTACGGGACAGTTCCGCATGGTCATGACCGGCTGGAACCCGTAGGCATACGCTCCTGCGGGCAGTCCGGTGCAGTGCCGGCTCTGGGCAATGGTCAGTTCCGGTGAGAGGATCACGTCCTGCAAGGATTCCCGCTGCAAAAAAGACAGACAGGACGGATTTGCCGCATTCAGTCCCATGCCGCCGTGAAGCGTCAGCCCCAGTGACCGGCACAGCCGGATATGGGAAACATTTTCGCAGACCACGTGGGAGAATCCCAGAGCTTTGGCTTGTTCCAGCCATAGACGCACTTTGGCTTCGTCTGCACAAAACCGCGGCAGCGTCAGGAAAATTCGTTCCCGACAGACTGCCGGCACAGCATCGGAAACCGTATCCGCCGGCAGCAGCAGTGCCTCCACGTCAGGCTGCTTCAGCAGTGTGGCTGACTGGCTGTCCCACTGCTTCTGGATGATGCGGTATTGTATGGTGTGTTGTCCGGCTGCTGGAAGTGCGGGCAGCGTGATGTGCCGCATGGTATACTTTGGCGTATTCGCAGCGATTCTGGCGGCGTTCATTTGAACAATGCCCTCCCGCCGCAGAGCGTTCCACGCCGAAGCGGGGAGCATGCCGGTTCCGTCGCAGTCTGCCTGCAAACCGGACAGGGTATAGAGCGTGCCGCCCAGCTTTCCCAGCTGTCGTTCCAACTGGGGCAGATCGGTTGCTTTCGTGCGTGCCGGTTGTACCACATCACCGGAAACAGAAACGGAAATACCGTCGCCGTCCCGCAGTTTCAGCACTGCCGGCTGACCGGTCTGTACAGTGACATGCATGTCCAGCGGAACCTGCGGTGTGGGCTTCTGGTATAGCTGTGCCAGCTGGGGCAGGACTTTCTGCCCCTGGAGCACATCGTCCTTTTGGCGGGTGCCGAACATCTGCTGCCGTTTGCCGGTATAATAGCCGTCTGTGAATCCGCTGCGGGAGAATACTGCCCGCAGGGTGTCCAGATCCGGCGTTTCTCCGGCACGTGCCTGCACTAATGCAGTGACTGCGGCGGCAACGTATTCCGGCCGTTTGCATCTGCCCTCGATTTTCAGCGATGCCACGCCGTCCTCTGCCAGTTCTGCCACGTAAGGCACCAGACAGAGGTCTTTCAGAGAGAGAGCACAGCCGTTTTTATCGCCCTTTGCAGAAAAGGGCAGTCGGCATGCCTGTGCACATCTGCCGCGGTTGGCACTGCGGGAACCGATCATGGCGGACAGTCCGCACTGTCCCGATACGCTCATGCAGAGGGCACCGTGGACAAAGGTTTCCACTTCGATGCCGGTTTTACAGATCGCGGCAATTTCTTTGCGGGAGAGCTCGCGGGAAACCACGACTCTGGAAATGCCGTGCTCCTTTGCCCAGAGGGCACCCTCCGGCGTGTGAATGGTCATCTGCGTGGAAGCGTGAATGGGTACGTCAGGAGAGATCTGCCGGATCAGTTCCAGCAGTCCGAAATCCTGTACCAGAAATGCATCTACGCCCAGCCGGATCGCCGCTTCCAGAAACTGTACCAGTGCAGGGAACTCCGGTGCAAATACCAGCGTGTTGACTGTTAGGTACAGCTTTGCCCCATAGAGGTGGCAGAGTTCCGCTGCCCGCTGTAATTGGGGCAGATCGAAGTTGGCGGCGTTCTGTCGTGCGGAGAATTGTTTTCCGCCCACATAGACCGCATCGGCACCGCACCGCAGAGCCGCCAGCAAGGCATCTTCCGAGCCGGCAGGTGCTAAAATTTCAGGTGTTCTCATTTGGAGTCTTTCTCACGGAGTTCCCGTTCCAGTTCTGCGATACGGGATTTCAGGGCTTCCACCTGCTGCATGGCAGCGTCCCGTTCCAGACGGGTCTTTCCGGCTTCGTCCACATATTCCTTGGACTGATCCCGAATGCTGTCCAGCTTGGCATTTGCCTTGTTCAGGTCGTCCAGCGTTGCCAGCCCGACCATAATTGCCGCGGTAAACGGAGAGGCACTGCTGTTGGCATCGGTAATTTCCGTGATGCGGGATTCCAGCGTGCGTGCCAGACCGAAGACATAGTTGGAGGATTCTGCGGTCTGCAAAGTGAAATCCTTGCCGCAGATCACGACTTTGACTTTATTTGACATAGTGTTGTGATTCCTTTCTTTAAGGTGAACGTGTGCACTGTTTCCTTAGGGCAACACCGCACAAAGCCCGCCTGACGGCTTTGCACGCAATCTGTGTGCAGATTTTCCGTCATATTGCCCAGAAATCCCTTGCCAGACAACTGCGTTCGAGGCAGGATTCTGCCCGAGAACAAAGGAGTGTCGCACTAAGATAAATTGCGACCGGCAGTATGCCTGCGGAATTTCTGGGCAATCTGCCGAAAAAATCTGACAACGCACCTTACGCACAAGCTTTGCGCGGTGTTGCCTTAGCAACTTTCTCTATTATACAACATTTTTCGCAGATTGAAAAGAGGGTATTTTGGAAATTTTTCAAACAGGACGGAATTGCCGTTACTTCGCACTCTGCCGCCGTTCCAGTTCTTCCAGAATCATCTTGTTCACCTTGTTGACATCGCCGCAGCCCAGTGTGATGACCAGATCGCCAGCCTGTGCATGGTCACAGATATAGTTGGTGACCTGTTCGAAGTTCTGGTATTTCCGTTCGTCGGTGGTTTCCGGATCGCTTTCGTCCTGTGGGAACCAGACTGCGTTGGGAATTTTTTCACCCAGCTGCCGTGTGAAGATGTGATAGGTGTTCTTTTCGCGGGAGCCCATAATGTCCGTCAGGACAGCGTGATCCGGAATGGACAGAGCTTCTGCGAATTCGTCCAGCAGCATGGCGGTGCGGGAGAAAGTGAACGGCTGGAACACTGCCCAGACCTTTCGGAACGGCATTGCCATTGCAGCTTTCAGGGTCGCAGTCAGTTCGGTGGGGTGGTGAGCGTAGTCGTCTACCAGCGTAATGCCGCCGACTTCGCCCTTCTTCTCGAACCGTCTGCCGGCACCGCGGAATTCTGCCAGCCCCTTTGCCACATCTGCAAAGGAAACGCCCACATACATGGCAGCCGCAGCCGCAGCAGTAGCGTTCAGCACATTGTGCTCACCGGCAACATGCAGGACGATCTCGCCCAGTTCTTTGCCAAGGTGCATCAGCTGGAAGTGGGTTTCCAGACCGGAAACGTGGCGGATATTTGCGGGATAATAGTCACAGTCCGCAGTTTTGCCGAAGGTGATGCATTCCTTGCCGGTAATGCCCTCCATAGCTTTGCAGGTGTTGGCATCGCTGCCGTTGTAGATAACTGCCTTGGAGGTCAGCTGTGCGAACTTGTGGAATGACTTGATGATATTTTCCACGGTGCCGAAGTAATCCAGATGATCGGCATCGATGTTCAGCAGCACGGCGATGTCCGGATAGAGTTTCAGGAACGTATCTACAAATTCGCAGGCTTCACAGGTCATGATGTCGCTGGAGCCGCTTCTGCCGCTGCCGTGAATGCAGGGCAGCTTGCCGCCGATGAATGCGGACAGATCTACGCCGGCGGTGAACAGGATCTGCGTCACCATAGAGGTGGTCGTCGTCTTGCCGTGGGTGCCGGCAACGCAGATGGCATTGTCATACCAGCTGGTCACAATACCCAGCAGTTCGCTCCGTTCCAGCACCGGCACGCCGCTGGCTTTGGCTGCAATCAGTTCCGGATTGTCTGCCATGATCGCCGCGGTGTGTACGATCAGGTCAGCCCCCTCAATATTTTCCGCACGCTGTCCCAGATATACGGGAATGCCCATGTCGCGGACTGCCTGTAGGGTTTCCGTTTCGTTGTTGTCGGAACCGGTGAGGTAGAATCCTTTGGTGTGGAGGATCTGTGCCAGCGGATACATGCCGCTGCCGCCGATGCCGATAAAGTGGATATGCTTTTTTCCGTTTAAAATGTCAATGTTCAAAAAAATCACCTTTTTCTTTCTTGCAATTTTCAAATTTATCGTGTATACTGATAAGTAACGTACTTCAAAGGAGAAGCGTTTGTGGTGACACGGACGTTTCTCCTTTTTTTGTTACGAAATTGAAAATTCATTTTCAATTTCTGCGGTGTTCCTCTGGAAACGGAATTTACCTTTGAAGTCAGCATGGTCCGTTTTCCAAATGACAGAACGGAGCCCCGCAGTATGTGGAGGAGGTCATCACATGGAAATCACAGATATTAAAATCAGAAGAATCATTACCGAAGGACGGCTTCGGGCAGTTGTTTCTGTCACCGTAGACAACATGCTCGCCGTGCACGACATCAAGGTCGTACAGGGGGACGAACGGCTGTTCGTGGCAATGCCCAGCCGGAAAGACGAAAACGGTGTATTCCGCGATATTGTGCACCCCATTTCTGCCGCCGCCAGAAAAATGATGGAACGAGAGATTCTGGAGGCTTATCACGAGCATCTCGCGTTAATGGAAGCCGAAGCACAGGCAGAAGCTGCGGAGGAAAGTCCTGAGGCACAGCCTGCTGCGGTATAAGTTCCGGAATAACAATCTAAGATACCCTGAAAGTCGTCGGAGCTGCCTCTCCGGCGGCTTTTTTGTTCAAGTCAACATCACACAAGATGCGGTGCAATATCTGAAACTTACTGTTCCTTTTGCAGCAACACGTAAGTTTTCAGCAGGGCAATCTGTGTTTTGGCATCGGGGATCTCGCCGTCCATGACCATTTGCACTGCCTGTTCCAGCGGCAGCTCCGTCACGTCCAGAAATTCTCCGTCGTCCAGATCCTGTGCTTCCGGAGCCGAGAGCTCCTGTGCCAGATACATGTGAATGACCTCTGTATCATATGCCGGTGTGGGAAAGAGTTTTCCCAGCGGAGTATATTTTCCGCAGGTTCTGCCGGCTTCCTCCCGCAGTTCCCGTCTGCCGCAGTCTGCCGGATCTTCGCCCGCTTCCAGCTTGCCGGCGGGGATTTCCAGTGTGACCTGCTGCATGGGATAGCGGAACTGCTTTACCATGAGGACAGTGCCCTTTTCCGTCAGGGGTACTACGCAGACACCGCCGGAGTGGTGTACCACATCACGCTGTACCTCCTTGCCGTCCTCCAGTTCCGCTGTGTCCCGCGTCACGTAGAAAACTTTGCCCTGATAGGTCTTTTCGCTTCCGGTTGTTTTTTCCTGTAAGTGCATGTTGTATACCTCCACTTTTCTGTTTATGAAGTTTCTTCTGTGCCGGTGTTGTCTTCGGCAGGCGTTGTGGTTTGTGCTTCCGTGTTGTCATCAGGTGCAGTCAGTTCCGGCAGGATCTCCTCTTCTGCGGAAACCGGATAGTCTGCACAGCAGACGCGTTCCGTTTTGCGGCGGATTCCCATTTTCCAGCAGATCAGCATGTATGCGGCAAACAGGACAACGCCGCCGGCAGTCAGTGCCGCACCAGCGTGCAGACCGGGTGTTGTGTAGTGGAACACAATGGTATTGTCACCGGCTTCTGCCGCTACCGCCATAAAGCCGTTGTCCACTTCTTCCACGTCTGCAGGCTTGCCGTTGACTGTGGCTGTCCAGCCCTCGTCATAGGGGACGCTGAAAAAGACCAGATTCGGGCTTTCCAGCGAAATCGTTGCAGTAAAGCCGCTGGAATCATAGCGGAACGAATCGCAGGCAGATGCGGCACGGTTGCTGCATTCCTGCAAGTATTCTTCTTCCGTCATCTGCACATTGTTGTTAGAAATGGGCTGCATATAGCTGCCGTATTTTTCAATTTGCTTGTTGGAGAGAACCAGTGCACGCATGAGCAAATTGGTGCGGTAAGAAGTAGAGGTGCCGTCCCACATGCCCTTGGAAAGGTAGTAGTCAAAGGTGAAGC
Source organism: Ruminococcus callidus ATCC 27760 (assembly GCF_000468015.1). Classification (GTDB taxonomy): domain Bacteria; phylum Bacillota; class Clostridia; order Oscillospirales; family Ruminococcaceae; genus Ruminococcus_C; species Ruminococcus_C callidus. Next base: position 34,477 of record NZ_KI260296.1, read on the forward strand.
CCATCGGCACATAGGCGGTATTTTTAAACCGGTAGAATCCGTTTTCTGTGGTGTCATAGACAAAGCCCGGCAGGTCGCAGGTAGGCGTGTCGGCAGTGATCTTGCCGATTTCCTGCTGCTGGTAGTAATATTCTACAGAAAGCAGTCCCCGCAGAGCGTAGTAGGAAGTGTCTGCACGGGAGGCAACATCACGGGTGATACCCAGTTCCTTGTAGAAGTCCATGATCGATGCCGGAACGACACTGTGGAACGTCCGCATGCTGGGCAGCTTCCACAGCATGGGGTAGTTGTCGCAGTTTTCCGAAATGTCGATGCGGAAGAAGTTGTCCTCTGATACAGAAAGGGAGATCTCCTGTTCCGGATCGATTGCCTGATCGACGTAAGTGCGGGCACGGAAAGGTTCAAATGCTCCGAAATAAACCACTGCCATGGTGCATGCCACGCAGAAGCCGGTGGTCAGAGCCATTGCCTGTTTGAGGAATGGCTTGTGCTTTTTCCGGCAGCGGAGCAGGTAAATGGAAACCGCCAGACCGGCAGTGCAGATCAGCAGCACCAAGTAGAAGTGGAACGGATATTCCGCAAAGGAGAACCAGTGAATTTCATCGTCCTCCTTGGTGGGCAGCAGGGAGATCGCTGCAAATGCGGCAAAGAAGATAAAGCAGATGCGGAAACCGTATTTCCAGTCGATCTGCCGGTTGTCCAGGCTGTAGGCAGTCATCAGGGCGAGAATCAGAATGGGCATGTAGAACCAGCGTGCATAATACGAACCGTTCAGTGCATAGAATGCACTGTTCAGGATCGGTACACAGGCACAGACTGCACAGATCACAGTAATGCGTTTTGCCCAGTGCCCGTCACGCTGCTTGAGGAATGCCAGTACGCCTGCCATGGAGAACATGGGCAGGTATCCGCCGATGGAAGCCCATTTTCCGAAGTCGGAGGAGAACAGGTTCGGGCGAGCCGGCACGTCGGGAATCAGGAACAGGCTCAACAGGATTCGCCAGATACGGGTGCGGTCGCTGTAAGCCACCATGTCCATGCCGAACAGATGCTCGGAAACCCGATTGTTTGCCAGAATTGCCAGAGCCGACGGCAGCAGAATGACACAGGCGATCATCACGCCAATGACTGCCTCCAGCAGAACGAGGAAAAACTTTTTCAGCGATGCGTGGAAATTCTTCGAGAAGCACCGCACGATGAAGTACAGCACCAGAAAGACCACTTGACCGGTAAAGAAAAAGTAGTTGATCGCTGCCAGCAGTGCCACCGAAAGGGCAAACACGCCGCGGCGGTTCTGGTTGACCAGTTCTTCCATGGCGATCAGCAGCAACGGAAAAAACGCGGTCACGTCCTGAAAGTGGTTGAAGAAAATGTTGAACAGCTGGAAGCCGGAAAAGGCATACAGCAGGCCGCCGATCATGGCAGCGTGAGGACTGCGTACAAACCGCCGGATATAGGCGTATGCCGTCAGAGAGGCGATGCCGTGTTTCATGCACAGCAGCACCGGCATGGCAAATGTTACCCAGCTGCGGGGGAGAATGGTGGTCAGCCAGAAAAAGGGACTGCCCAGCAGATAAAAGGCATAGGAACCGATGAAGTTGACACCGAGGTCGGTGTACCAGTTCCAGCCGAAGCTGCCGCTGCGAACGGCATCATTTGCCAGATTGTAAAAGGGGATCTGCTGCGAATTGTAGTCGCCATAGTAGATGTAATAGCCGCCGTCTGCGATGATGATCGGCAGAATCACCACCAGCAGGCTGCCGAAGCCCAGCAGGAATGCCAGCAAATACCGGCGGAGTTCCTCCCGCAGAGCAGGGCGGCGAAGTGTCACTGATTTCATGAAAAAAGCTCCTTTGTCAGGGAAGTGATGCACGGATTTCATTTTACGGCATATGCTAGGTATAGGCAAGGCAATCCGCGAGCCGTTAGGGAAACACTGAATAAAGCTTGTGCGTAAGATGCGTAGTCAGATTTTTTGGCAGATTGTCAGAAATTCCGCAGGCAGACTGCCGTTATTATGGCAAGGGATTTCTGGGCAATATGACGGGAAAATCTGTACGCAGATTGCGTGCAAAGCCGTCAGGCGGGCTTTATGCAGTGTTTCCTTAGAACATTGTTTTTGGTGTCAGAAATACCACGTTGGTCATGATGCCAGCACTGGTGATTTCCAGCACACCATAAGACGGCGGGTTGCCATCTCTGGGGCAGGAGGCACTGCCGGGGTTCATCACGTAGATGCCGTTTTCATAGGTGCATCTGGATTCGTGGGTGTGTCCGTAGAGTGCAACATCACAGCCGTTTTCCAGAGCCTCCTGTTCCAGATAGTCCAGCGTGGAGTTGACACGGTAGCGGTGTCCGTGGGTGGCAAGAATGCGGTGATTCGGTGCAACGTCGATCAGTTCCGTCAGAGGAGCATCGCTGCTGTAGTCGCAGTTGCCCTTGACATAGCGGAATTTGTCTGCCACTTCGGGCATGTTCCGGCAGAGCAGCTGGTATTCGCTTTCGCCGTCACCCAGATGCAGAAACATATCCGCATCGGGATTGCGGAGCACGATCGTTTCAAAATTCCGGTAATATTGATGTGTATCAGAAATGACGATAATTCGCATAGGATACCTCCAAGAAAAATTCAGGCAGTATGTTGCCTTTACCCTTTATTATAACACAATTTCGGAGAGATGACAACATTTTTTTGAAAAGTTTTGTAAGCCTGCCCTGCATACGGATTCTTCCCGTATGCGGAGCGAACGCCGAAAGGAGCGAGGTTATGGAACGCAAGAATCTGAACCCGAAGCAGGTCGATCAGTTGTTGCAGGCGGCAAGCAAAAAGCTGGGCGTACCGCCGGAACAGCTGAAAAGCGAGTTGGAGTCCGGCAAGTATGACAAGGTGCTGAAGAACATGAGCCAGAAAGATTCTGCCATGCTGCAAAAGGTGATGCAGAATCCGAAAATGGTGGAAAAGCTCATCAGTTCCCCGCAGGCAAAGGCACTGTATCAGAAACTTTCCGGAAAGTAAATTTTTTTAGGGCAACACCGCACAAAGCCTGTGCGTAAGATGCGTCATCAGATTTTTTAGTGTTTCCCCAGGCAGCTTCGGCTGCCGGTACATGAAGGGCGGTGAAAACGTGTGGACGATATGTTGGGAAAAATGGGAGCCATTCTGTCCGATCCGGAGAGTGTACAGCAGTTACAGGAACTGGCACAGATGCTCCAGCAGGAAACCGGCGGGGAATCCCAGGGACAGCAGGCTTCTGCGGAAAAGACGGAATCCGGCGAAGGCGGCGGCTTTGACATCAACATGCTGCTGCGGATCCAGGAACTGATGGGAGCCATGCAGAACAACGATGAAGATGCGAAGCTGCTGCTGGCACTGCGTCCGCACCTGAAAGATCAGCGGCAGAAAAAGCTGGATCAGGCGGTGAAACTGATGAAATTATACGCGGTATTCAGTGCGGTGCGGGAAAACGGACTGCTACAGGATCTGCTTTAAGGCAATACCGCTTTTTGTTTCATCTGACGAAAAATTTGACGACGCATCTGTCGCACAATCTTTGTGCGGTATTGCCTTAAAAGGAAACAGGTTTTGGCAGGAGAGGAGGGAATCACATGGCACAATTTTCTCAACAGGAGCAGAACGCAATGCGGCGGGAGGCGGCACGGCGTGCCAGGGAAATGCAGAAGCGGGTGTATTTCGGCAAACAGCAGGAACCCTCTCCCTATGCGGACTATCCGCCGGAGGAGCCGCCGCAGGAAAAAACACCGTCGCCGCAGACTGGTATGCCGCTGCTGGGAAATCTGGCACAGTTTCGCCCCAAGGGGCTCTTGTCCGGACTGGACGGTGACACCATGTTGATTCTCGCCATGATGGTCATGCTGTACAAAGACGGCGGCTGGGACGGCTGCGACAAGAAATTGCTAATGGCTCTGGCGTATTTGCTCACATAAAAGGAGAAGAAAGATGGAAGAAGTGGTATTCTGGGGAATCTGGGCTGTGTTGGGAATTTGCATGCTATGCTATTATCTCCGGCGAAAGCGAAAGATTTTGTCAATGCTGGCAGGAGTCGGAAGCGGCTTTCTGGCATTGCTGCTGGTGCACTACGGCGGGGGATTCTTCGGATTTTCTCCCGCATTGAATCTGCTGCATCTGGTACAGGCAGGGGTGCTGGGCGTGCCGGGGGTGATTCTCATGGTAGTGCTGCACTTTACGCTTTGAAAGCAATAAAAAAGCGGGGACACCTCACATGGAGATGTCCCCGCTTTTTATGAAACGAAGAAATGTCGGAAAAAACTTACTTCAGTTCGATGGTTGCACCAGCTTCTTCCAGCTTAGCCTTCAGAGCTTCAGCGTCAGCCTTCGGGCAAGCTTCCTTCAGAGTAGCCGGAGCAGACTCTACCAGAGTCTTAGCTTCCTTCAGACCCAGACCCAGAACTTCCTTAGCAGCCTTGATGACAGCCATCTTAGCGTCGCCGAAGGAAGTCATAACAACGTCGAATTCAGTCTTTTCAGCAGCAGCGTTAGCACCGTTGTCGCCGCCAGTCGGAGCAGCTGCAACAGCAGCAGTTACACCAAATTCTTCCTGAATTGCGTCAACCAGTTCAGCCAGTTCCAGAACAGACAGTTCCTTGATATCTTCAACGAACTTCAAAACCTTTTCAGATGCCATGATAATAATCTCCTTTAACAATTAAATAAAACATTTTGCAGAGCCAAAATCTCTGCGATACTTATGCAGCAGTATCTTCGGACTTGCTGTCCACAACTGCCTGCAGTGTAGCAGCCAGCTTCTGGATTGGACCCTGCAGGGAACCAACCAGCTGTGCCAGCAGAACTTCCTTCGACGGAATCTTGGACAGCTTTTCTACGCCGGAAGCGTCATAAGCAACGCCTTCTACGTAACCAGCCTTCAGATTGAAGAAGTCTTCGTGATCTGCAGCGAACTTGCCCAGTACGCGAGCCGGAGCAGTCTGATCGTCCTTGGACAGTGCAACAGCAGTTGTACCGTGCAGAACTTCGTCAAATGCATCGATGCCCATGTTCTTGAATGCAAAACGCAGCATGGAGTTCTTTTCAACTACATAGTGTACGCCAGCTTCACGCAGTTCCTTACGCAGCTTGGTGTCATCTTCTACGCTGATGCCCTTGTAGTCTACCAGAACGAAAGATACACTGTCCTGCAGCATTTCTGTCAGAGCAGCAACCTTAGCCTTCTTGCTTTCCAAAATCTTTTCACTTGCCATGAGATTTCACCTCCGATAGATCATGTATCGTATCAGAAATCGCAATAAAAAAGCACGATTCGACAGGGAACCGTGCACTGTATTTCACAGGTCATTGCACATTCCTCGGTTGGACTTACGGCTTACGCCACCAACTGTCTTTAGAATACGATATTGTTGTTTGACAACTATTACAGTATAGCACATCTTTCGGTGCTTGTCAAGCCTTTTTTGCAAAAAAATCAAAATTTTTTTCGAGATGCAGATGAAACGCAAAAATCCCTGCCGCCGGAAACGACAGCAGGGAAGAAATTGCAAAAAACTTTGAGATTCTCAAAGAGAGCACTCAGACACCATACTTGCTGGTAGCAACTCTTACGCCAACGCCCATGGTAGAAGTAACGACGCAGGACTTCAGGTAGGTACCCTTTGCTGCAGCCGGCTTTGCCTTGACGATTGCTTCCATCAGAGTTTCGAAGTTCTGAGTCAGCTTATCTGCACCGAAAGAAGCCTTGCCGATCGGGCAGTGAATGATGTTGGTCTTGTCCAGACGATACTCGATCTTACCAGCCTTTGCTTCGGTAACTGCCTTAGCAACGTCCGGTGTTACGGTACCAGCCTTCGGGTTCGGCATCAAGCCGCGGGGACCGAGGACCTTACCCAGACGACCAACCAGACCCATCATGTCCGGAGAAGCGATAACTACGTCAAAGTCCATCCAGTTTTCCTTGGTGATCTTGTCTACCAGATCCTGACCGCCGACATAGTCTGCACCGGCAGCCTGTGCTGCTTCGTACTTGTTTTCCTTGCAGAATACGCAAACGCGAACCTTCTTACCAGTGCCGTTCGGCAGTACAACTGCACCACGAACCTGCTGGTCTGCGTGACGGGAGTCAACGCCCAGACGAATGTGAGCTTCGATGGTTTCATCGAACTTAGCCTTTGCATTTGTGCAAACCAAAGACAGTGCTTCTTCAGAAGCGTACTGCTTTGCACTATCTACAGCCTTGCGGCTGTCATTATATTTTTTTCCGTGTTTCATGATATTTTAATCCTCCTAGTGTAGTGGTAGTACCGGATTGCTTTCTCGCAGATCCGGTTAGCGGAAATTTCCTCCCACCGACGTTCGGCTCCCGTTAGTCAACGACAACGATACCCATCGAACGGGCAGTACCAGCGATCATGCTCATAGCAGCTTCCAGAGAACCAGCGTTCAGGTCCGGCATCTTCTGTTCTGCGATCTTCTGTACCTGTTCCTTGGTGATGTTTGCGACCTTGTTCTTGTTCGGCTCACCGGAAGCAGTGTCGATTCCGCAAGCCTTCTTGATCAGAACAGCAGCCGGCGGAGTCTTGGTGATAAAGGTAAACGAACGGTCTGCGTATACAGTGATAACAACCGGAATGATCATACCGATGTCATTCTTTGTACGTTCGTTGAATTCCTTTGTGAACGCCATAATATTTACACCGTGCTGACCCAGTGCCGGGCCAACCGGAGGAGCAGGTGTTGCTTTACCTGCGGGAATCTGAAGCTTAATAAAACCTGTTACCTTCTGTGCCATACTGCACACCTCCATATTGTGGTTAATGGCGAGATGCTGTCACATCTCTCCCACCGGAACCGCGGGCGGTTCCGAATTGTTTTTGCATGTTTGCAATTAATCGTCCTGACGGATCACCTGATTGAGCTGCAATGTTGCGGCAGTTTCACGACCGAACATTGAGATCAGCACATCAACTGTACCGTCTTCCAGATGAATGGCCTGTACCACGCCGGAGAAGCCGTCCATAGCGGTTCCGGAGATCGTTACGGTATCACCGACAGCGTAGTTCACTTCGATGTTGCCGCCGATGTCAACGCCCATCTTTGCCACTTCTTCCTCAGAGAGGGGAGTGGGCTCAGAGCCGGGACCGACAAAACCGGTGGCACCGCGGATATTTTTTACCACATGCCATGTATCATCTGTGTAAACCATTTTCAGAAAAACATAGCCCGGAAACAGCTTACGTTCCAGTTCTTTTGTTTTTCCGTCTGTGATTTCTGTCACCGTTTCGGTGGGGACCTGAACTTCTAGGATAAGGTCATGAAGCTTCCGGTTTTCAACCACCTTTTCAATGTCCTGCTTGACCTTGTTCTCATAGCCGGAATAAGTGTGAATGATGTACCATTTAGCTGCCTCTGACATACGAAATCCTCCTTGTTCTGGTCACGAAATTAGTTAGAAAGTCCCATCAGGAACTGCATCAGCTTCAGCAGACCGGAATCGATCAGACCTACCAGCACAGAACCGATGACAACAACAACGACTACGACCAGCGTGTTGTTGAAAACCTTCTTGCGATCCGGCCAAACGACCTTTTTGAATTCCTTCTTCAGGTCGTTGAACCAGCCGGCAATGCGGGAGAAGAAGCCCTTCTTTTCCTTATCGCCTTTTTTGTTTTTGCCGGATTTTTTGGAGTCTGCGGATGCTGCTTTGTTCGCCTTCTTTACAGCAGCTTCCTGCCCGGCGTTTTTTTCCTTATCAGCCATTGCCTCGGACCCCCATTACTTTGTCTCTCTGTGCAGCGTATGCTTCCGGCAGAACTTGCAGTGTTTGTTCATTTCAATCCGGTCCGGATTGTTCCGCTTGTTCTTCTTGGTAACATAGTTGCGACGCTTGCATTCTGTGCAAGCCAGTGTTACTTTCACTCTCATGATCGGCACCTCCTGCTCGTTTACTTCTTCCGATATGCGGAAGCCGGCTCTCCTGCTGTCATCAGCAGTCTTCCGGTTCTTTTGCCTCCCTCAGAATCCGCATGAGGGTTTTCGCAGCAAACCGGACAGCAAGTCCGGAATTTGTGCAAAAAATAAGCCTCATGCAATGAGGTGATTCCAGTATAGCACATTTCCGGTTTTCTGTCAAGGCTTTTCTCAAAAAAATTTCCTTTTTTGAGAAAAAAACGGATTCGGGACAGCTTTTTTTTGAAAACCCCTTGCAGATTTTTGTAGATTATGATAAAATAGAGAATGAGGAATCTTCGCTGCTGTCTGTTTTGCCGGTTTTGTATACAGAATTTGGCGGCAGATCAGTTCTAAAATCCGCTGTATCCGGATATATAATAGTATCCGGCATGACACCGGTTCTTGCAGCGACAGGATTTGGGTTCGCTTTGCTTTTGCGAAGCAGGCTCTCACAAATCATAAAGGAGTATAGACACATGGCAAAAATCAGAGTAGCCGTTTTGTTCGGCGGCGTATCCAGTGAGCATGATGTTTCGCTGGTTTCCGCGGAGAACGTCATTCGCAGCATTCCGAAAGAAAAGTATGAGGTACTGTGCATCGGTATCACCAAGAAAGGCCGCTGGCTCTATTTTCCCGGCGACGTTTCGGAGATCTCTACTGGTGCATGGGAACAGAATCCGGACTGCACTGCGGCGATCCTCTCTCCGGATCCGCTGCACGGCGGCATCGTCACCATTGAAAACGGGGAAACTTATATAAAAAAGGTAGACGTGGTCTTTCCGGTGCTGCACGGTAGAAACGGCGAGGACGGCAGATTACAGGGCATCATGGAAATGGCAAGAATCCCCTATGTGGGCTGCGGCGTTCTGAGCAGTGCTGTGTGCATGGATAAGGGCATGACCCATACGGTGCTGGACTACAACGGCATTCAGACTGCCAAGTGGGCAAGCGTACACCAGCGTGACCTGAACAAGCTGAACGAAAAGTGCGTTGCCATTGCGGAAACACTGGGCTTTCCGCTGTTCGTCAAGCCGGCAAATGCAGGCTCCTCTGTAGGTGTCAGCAAGGCGACCGATCTGGAATCCCTGAAAGATGCGGTGCAGATCGCGTTCACCCATGATGAAAAAGTCATCATCGAAGAATTCATCGACGGCAGAGAGCTGGAAGTGGCTGTGTTCGGCTACGATGCTCCCATTGCTTCTTATGTGGGCGAGATCGAGCCGGCTGCGGAATTCTACGACTACGACGACAAGTATGTCAACGGTTCCTCCAAGCTGTACATTCCGGCACGGATCACCGATCAGGAATCTGACCGGATTCGGGAAACTGCTCTGCGGGCATATCAGGCACTGGGCTGTAAGGGGCTGTCCCGTGTGGACTTCTTCCTCTCTAAGGATGGCAGCATCATTCTGAACGAGATCAACACGCTGCCGGGCTTCACCAGCATCAGCATGTATCCGAAGCTGATGGAACATCTGGGCATGAAGCAGGAATATCTGGTAGATAAACTCATTGAGCAGGCAATAGAAAACGCTGCAAGAACCTGAACGATAACCTGAATATAGTTAGGGCAACACCGCACAAAGCTTGTGCAGGGTTGCCTTAGAGTCGTTAAGGAAAGGAGACGCTGCTCCGGACAATGAGCAGCAGAGATGACACCATGAAAAATGATGCAATCGGCGTTTTTGATTCCGGTATGGGCGGTCTGACGGCAGTGAAAGAACTGAACGCCATTCTGCCCCATGAAAATATTATCTATTTCGGCGACACCGCCCGCATTCCCTACGGCAGCCGCAGTCCGGAAACGGTGCTCCGCTATGCCAAGGAGGACGTGGCGTTTCTGCGGCAGTATGCCGTGAAAATGATCATTGCCGCCTGCGGTACAGTCAGCTCTATTGTAGGCGACCAGCCTTTTGTAACAGATATGCCGTTTACCGGCGTGGTGCTTCCGGCGGCAAGGACTGCCTGCGAAGTGACACGCAACGGCAAGATCGGCATCATCGGAACACCGGCGACCATTCGCAGCGGCAGCTATGAAAAGGCGATTCAGAAGCTGCATCCGGAAATGACAGCATTCGGGCAGGCTTGTCCGCTGTTCGTGCATCTGGTGGAAAACGGCTATACGGATTTTCACAATCCGGTGACACGGCTGGTGGCAGAGGAGTATCTGGAACCGGTGCGGAAAGCCGGCGTGGATACCCTGATCTTGGGTTGCACCCATTATCCGGTGATCCGTGACATCATCGCGGATTATATGGGACCGGATGTGCAGCTGATCTCCTCCGGAGCGGAGGCGGCGAAGTATGCCCGCCGTTGTCTGGAAGAACAGGATCTGCTGACAGACCGGCAGACTGCCGGCGAAAACACCTATTATGTCAGCGACAGCACGGAGATGTTCATTGAAAATGCAGGACATTTTCTGCACCGGAATGTGGTGGGAAAGGTGTTCCGCTGCAATTTCTAAGAAGGGAGCAGGTATTTTTGGAATCTGTTCTGATTACCATGAAAACACGGCAGATCACACCGGACGGTGACGAAGAAACCGAACTGATGACCACCGGTACCTGTGAGATGCGGGACGACACGTTGCAGTTGTCCTATGAAGATACAGACGCAACGGGCTTTGCCGGCTCGACGACCACCATACAGGTGGCGAACGAGTCACTGGTGACGATCTTACGCACCGGCACGGCAAATTCCAACCTGACGCTGGAAACCGGCAGAAAGCATTTCTGCCTGTATCAGACTCCATACGGGGCAATGACTATCGGCGTACAGGCGAAGCGGCTGCTCTGCGAACTGGAGGAATCCTCCGGTTCTGTGGAAATGGAATACATTATTGATATGAATGCAAATTTCCTGTCGGAAAACACGATCACCATTCACTGGAAACGGCAGGAACCGCAGGAGAATACGAAAGGAACAAAGTAAACTATGGCAGATTGTATGAAGAGTGCCTCCGAGGCTCTGCACCAGATTCTGGTGGAGGGACTGGGACGGCTCGTAGGCGAGGGAAAGCTTCCGGCAGAACCGATCCCGGCGTTTCGGGTAGAGATTCCGGCAGATAAGTCCCACGGGGACTTTGCGGCAAATGTGGCAATGGTCAGTGCAAAGACCTTCCGCATGGCACCGCGGAAAATTGCGGAGCTGCTTCTGGAGGCTATTTCGCTGAACGGCACGATCTTTGCACGGGCAGAGATCGCAGGTCCGGGCTTTATGAACTTCTTCCTCCAGCAGAAGTGGTTTGCCGATGTCACGGAAACTGTCCTCACGGAAAAAGAAAATTACGGTAAGACGCAGACCGGTGCCGGAAAGCGGGCACTAGTGGAATTCGTTTCCGCGAACCCCACCGGACCGATGCACGTGGGCAATGCCCGCGGCGGTGCACTGGGCGACAGCCTTGCAGAGATTCTGGCGTGGACAGGCTGGGACGTACAGCGGGAATTCTATGTCAATGATGCCGGCAACCAGATCGAAAAGTTTGCCACTTCTCTGGAAGTGCGGTATCTCCAGCACTTTGACCCCTCTGTGGAAATGCCGGAAGATGCCTATCACGGGGCAGACATTACAGAGCATGCGGAAAACTTTATCGCTGAAAACGGTGACAAGTATGTCAACACCGATGCCAAGACCAGACGGGACGCACTGGTGGCATTTGCACTGCCGAAGAACATCGCCGGTCTGGAACGGGATCTGAAGAAGTACCGCATTGTCTATGACAACTGGTTCCGCGAAAGCACCCTGCATCAGAATGGACAGGTAAAGTGGGTGGTAGACGAACTGACCAAGCGTGGCTATACCTATGAGCAGGAGGGTGCCGTCTGGTTCAAGGCAACGGATTTCGGTGCGGACAAGGACTTCGTGCTGGTACGTGCCAACGGGATCCCCACTTATGTGGTACCGGACATTGCTTACCACTATAATAAGCTGATGGTGCGGAAGTTTGACAAGGCAATTGACATTCTGGGTGCAGACCACCACGGCTATGTGCCTCGTCTGAAAGCAGCCCTGACCGCACTGGGTGCAGATGCAGCCCGTCTGGATGTGGTACTGATGCAGATGGTCATGCTGATGCGTGACGGCGAAGTGGTCAAGCTTTCCAAACGCAGCGGCAAGGCGATCACACTGGTCACTCTGCTGGACGAAATTCCGCTGGACGCAGCCCGTTTCTTCTTCAACACCAGAGAGGCAAATTCTCATTTTGAATTTGACTTGGATCTGGCTGTGGAGCAGTCCTCGCAGAATCCGGTATACTATGTACAGTATGCCCATGCCCGCATTTGCAGCCTGCTGCGTGCCATGGCGGAGGAAGGACTGACACTGGAACAGTGCGACCACAGCAACCTGTCCCTGCTGACACAGCCACAGGAACTGGAACTGATCCGGCATCTGGCAGCACTGCCGTCGGAACTGGACGCTGCTGCCAAGGCATATGACCCGTCCAAGGTCACTAAGTATGCTACCGAGCTGGCGACTCTGTTCCACAAGTTCTATGACGTGTGCAGTATCAAGTATGCGGAAACGCCGGAACTGAAGCAGGCACGTCTGCTGCTCTGTGAGGCGGCTCGTCAGGGCGTTGCCAATACCCTCCGGATCCTGAAGGTGACCTGTCCGGAGAAGATGTGATCCTGCTGACAGATGCCGGAAAAAACGGGAAAGATTACAAGCAGGTTACAGCAAAAAAATAGATTCTCTATGGAAAATCGTGCGAAAGCACAAAAAAACGTAGCAATACTCGAAATATCTCATAAAGTTTAACTGCATATTCACAAACATCGTTTCGCAATGTGTTACAATTTGTAATATATTGAACAGGTGGATGCAGTTTGTGATATGCCCGCCGGCCGCAAAACTGGCGGAAGCCGAGATTACAAAAGGAAAGGAAGTTCCATATGTCGAACAGATTATTTCAAGGACTGGTTCACCAGATGCGGGATACCATTGACGCAACCGTTGGCGTTGTCGATGACACCGCGACCATCATCGCTTGCAGCGACCTGACAAAGGTGGGAACGACCAATGAGTTCGTTTCCCTCGACCTCAGTGATGTACATGATATTTTTATCCGCGACGGTTATACCTATAAGCCGTTTGGTTCTCGTGCAAAGCCGGAGTATGCGGTCTTTGTAGAGGGCATGGACGACACTGCTGCGAAGTATGCCAATATTCTGGCAATTTCCCTGTTCAATATCAAGCAGTACTACGATGAAAAGTACGATCGCAACAACTTCATCAAGAATGTAGTACTGGACAACGTACTGCCGGGGGACATCGTCATTAAGGCACGTGAACTGCACTTCAACTCGGAAGTCAGCCGCGTAGTGCTGCTGGTACGCATTGTATCGGCAAATGACGTTTCTGCATACGATGTCATTCAGAATCTGTTTCCGGATAAGAATAAAGACTTTGTCTTTACCATTTCCGAATCGGATATTGTTCTGGTCAAGGAGATCAAGGGTGCTGTGGACACCAAGGATCTGGAAAAGCTTGCCCGTTCCATTGCAGATACTTTGAGCAGCGAGTTCTACACCCGCGTGAACGTGGGTATTGGTACCATTGTGACCGGTGTCAAGGAACTGTCCCATTCGTTCAAGGAAGCACAGATGGCTCTGGAAGTCGGCAAGGTATTCGATACCGACAAGGCGATTGTCAGCTATGAGAATCTGGGCATTGCCCGCCTGATCTATCACCTGCCGACCACGCTGTGTGAAACATTCCTTCACGAGGTATTCAAGCGGGGTAGCATTGAATCTCTGGATCATGAAACGCTGTTTACCATTCAGAAGTTCTTCGAGAACAACCTGAATGTTTCTGAAACTTCCAGAAAGCTGTTTGTACACCGGAACACACTGGTGTACCGTCTGGAAAAGATCAAGAAGCTGACTGGTCTGGACCTGCGGGAATTCGACCATGCCATTATCTTCAAGATCGCATTGATGGTCAAGAAGTACCTCTCTGCGAATCCGGCGAAGTTCTGATGAATAAGGACGGGGTGAGGGCGTGAAGCATCGCTCCGGCATAAAAGCCGCCGGTGCAGCGTGTGGCGTTTTGCATCGGCGGCTCTTTGTGCAATTTTATTGGTAAGGGCAGCAACGCAGGAAACTTGTGTGTGCTGTCCGGAAAAGTGGATGTCTGCGATCAACTGAAACGGTATTTCCGGCGGTATGCCGGAAGTGCCCAGAGAAAGGATGTGTGTGAACTATGGTTGAACTGAAGAACGTGTCTGTGACATACTCCAGCGGCGTAGATGCACTGCACAATGTCAACTTGAAAATCAATGACGGAGACTTTGCCTTTGTAGTTGGTGCGTCCGGTGCCGGAAAAAGCACCATGATCAAACTGATCTTAAAAGAGATCAACCCGACCAGCGGTTCGATCAGTGTCAACGGCTATAACCTGAACAAACTTCGGCGGCGGCGGATTCCTGCCCTGCGGCGTACCATTGGATTTGTCTTTCAGGACTTCCGACTGATTCCGTCTATGACAGTGTATGAAAACGTGGCATTCGTGCTGCGGGTAATCGATGCACCGACGAAATATATCCGGAAGCGTGTGCCGTATGTAATTGGTCTGGTAGGTTTGCAGGATAAGACATATGCCTATCCGGACGAGCTGTCCGGCGGTGAAAAGCAGCGTGTGGCGATTGCCCGTGCATTGGTCAACGACCCGCAGCTGATTATTGCGGACGAGCCGACGGGAAACATCGATCCGGAACTTTCTTATGAGATCGTAGAATTGCTGCAGGGCATCAATGACATCGGGACTACCATTCTGATGGTAACCCATGAACACAGTCTGGTGCGGCAGTTCGGCGGACGGATCATCAATATCGATCAGGGACAGATCGTCTTTGACGAAGTGATTGGAGGGAATCTGATCCATGAAAGCTAGTGGTTTCAAGTACCTGATTGGACAGGGTGTGGAAAACATCTGGAAAAACCGGATGATGGCATTCGCTTCATTCTGTGTGCTGTTGGTTTCACTGCTGCTGGTGGGTATGTCGGTGTTGTTTTATATGAACCTGACCTCTATGATCGGCGGCGTAGAAGATAAAAATGAAGTCATTATCTATATGGACGAGGGTACTTCAGATCAGGAACTTGCAGATTTTCAATCGGAATTGGCACAGATTCCAAACATTTCGGAGATTTCTTTTTACTCCAAGGAGCAGGCGTTTGAAGATCTGAAAAACAGCATGTCGGATTATGAAGTGCTGTTCGATTCACTGGGGGACGACAACCCGCTGATTGACAGCTATCGGATCCGTGTTGAAGATATTTCACAGATTTCTGCAACGATTACACAGGTAGAGGGACTGGATCACATTGATTCGATCCGTGCTCCCATGGACTTTGTCAACGTTCTGACCGAGGTACGGAAGATCGTGACTGTTGTATTCGGTGTGATCATTGCAGCATTGGTCGTCATTTCCGTTGTGATCGTTTCCAATGCCACAAAGGCGAGCGTTTTCGCACGGCGGGAAGAAATTCAGATCATGAAATACGTTGGTGCAACCAACTCTTTTATCCGTATCCCGTTTTTTGTGGAGGGTATGATCACCGGCTTGCTTGCTGGTGGTGTTGCACTGGCGATCACTTGGTTCGGCTATGATTCGCTGGTCGGCCTGCTGACCGGACAGGTGGAATTCCTGTCTGTGATCGGCATGGGCAGCATCATTCCGTTCCGTGCACTGGCATGGAAGGTGGCTCTGGCATATCTGCTGTCCGGTACGCTGTTCGGAGCGTTCGGCAGTATGATCTCTATGCGGAAGCACCTGAATGTTTAAAACAATGCCGATGCACATCTTAGGAGGCTATTTTCTATGAGTAAGAAGAAACATCTGAGTCTGCGTTTTACCAGTGCGTTGCTTTGTATGACCATTCTGACAGGCGGCATGGCAGCAAACTGGACACCGATCAGGGATATTCCGGTATCGGCAAAGACGCTGGCAGAATTACAGGAAGAACGCAAGAGCAACGAAAAGAAGATCGCAGAGAAGCAGAAAGAACTGGATTCTTTGCAGTCTGATCTGGAAGAAAAGGAAGCGTACCAGAAGACTTTGCAGGAAAAGATCACCCTGCAGCAGAGCAATCTGGACATCGTTTCACAGGAACTGGATCGCATTGCTCAGTCTATCGACGAAACCACACAGGCAATTTCACAGGCGGAAGATGACATCAAGGTCATGGAAGCCGATATTGCCATTGGACTGGACGAGTTCAAGATGCGGCTTCGTGCCATGTACGTACAGGGCAACGACAGTCTGGCTTCGGCTCTGGTGGGTGCGACTGACTTCTACGACCTGCTTTCCAAGTATGAACTGATGTCCCGTGTGGCAAATCATGACAACCAGCTGGTCAACGACCTGAAGGACAAGCTGGAAACCTGCAACGCAAAGAAGGCGGAACTGGAAACAGAAAAGTCCGATCTGGAAAGCCAGCAGGAAGACCAGCAGGCCAAGAAGGAAGAATTCAAGGCGGCAATCGAGGATCTCCAGCAGACCTATTCTGAAACCGATGAAGCCAAGGAGCAGATGCAGCGGCAGAAAGAGCAGCTGAACGGCGATGTGGCAACACTGGAAGAAAACAACAAGGCTCTGGACGCAGAAGAAGACCAGATCAAGGCGGCAATTGCAGCGGCTGCGGAAGCTGAAAAGAAGAAGCGGGAAGAAGCAGCTGCGGCAGAAGAAGCCAAGAAGAAGCTGGAAGCCCAGAAGCAACAGCAGCAGGAGGAAGCCAAGAAGAATCAGTCCTCCGGCAGCAGCTCTTCTTCGAAAAATGACAATACATCTTCTTCGAACAGCCAGAAGGACAATTCCAGCAGCTCCAGCAGTTCGAACAGTTCTTCCAGCAGCAGTTCAGATTCTTCCAGCGACGACAGCGGCAGTGTTGCACCGTCCGGCGGCGGCTTCACATGGCCCTGCCCGGGATTCTATACCATTTCCAGTACCTTCGGCAACCGCTGGGGTACCACACACGGTGCAATTGATATTGCCGGCGGCAATGCCGGTGCAGCGATCGTTGCAGCAAAGGGCGGCACAGTCGTTCGTGTTGTAACCGGCTGCTCCCACAACTATCCGAAAAGCGGCAGCTGCGGCTGCGGCGGCGGCTACGGTAACTATGTCATTATCCAGCATGACGGTACATATTCTACGTTGTACGGACATATGGCATCGGTGGCTGTTTCTGCCGGACAGACCGTCAGTGCCGGACAGACCATCGGCTATGTGGGAAGCACAGGCTTTTCCACTGGTTTCCACCTGCACTTTGAAGTGCGTGTCAACGGCACCAAGGTGGACCCGATGAAGTATCTGTAATCAAAATGCATTTTTGAGAAAATGAAAAAGGCAGGGGTATGCGTTTGCAGTCCTCTGCCTTTTTTGGAAGAAAGGATTGTAGGTTATATGCGAAAACAATCAGATGCAATGCAGGAGGATATGCCAAAGGAAAAAACAGTGCCGGTGCGGAAATCGACACTGATCCTGCTGTTCTGTCTTTGCGGTGTGCTTGCCGTAGGAACAGGACTGGGCATTTATCGGAACTACGCTGGCAACACGGAGTACAGGGAACTCCGGCAGCTTGCCGCAACTGTAAAGCAGAATTATTATACCGACGTGGACGACGAAGCCGTTATGCAGGGGGCTATGAAAGGCTATGTTGCCGGTCTGGACGATCCTTATTCCCAGTACATGACCAGTGAGGAATATCAGGCTTATCAGACAGAGGAAGCTGGTCAGACCGTGGGAATCGGCGTAACGGTGACACAAACAGACGAGGGCTATTTGCAGGTGGAGGAAGTCAATGCAGATTCTCCGGCAGAAAAAGCCGGTATGCAGCAGGGCGATATTCTCACCAAGGTAGAGGGCGAAGATCTGGCAGAACTGGGCTACGCCGGAGCACTGTCTAAAATTCGAGGCGAAGCAGGTACCACGGTGCAGCTGACGATTCAGCGGAACGGCGACACACTGGAACTGGACGTGGAACGGCAGAATATCGAAGTGACGACTGCCGAGGGACAGATGCTGGACGGACAGATCGGCTATATCCGGATCAGTTCCTTTAAAGGCAACACGCCGGAACAGTTTCAGGCGATCTACGACCGGCTGGTACAGGACGGGGCAAAGGCGTTGATATTTGACCTGCGGGACGACGGCGGCGGACTGGTGTCGGCTTTGGAAAAGATTTTGGATCCGCTGCTGCCGGAGGGCGAGATCGCCATTGCCACCTATCGGGACGGCACGACCAAAACGCTGGTGGAATCAGATGCCACAGAGTGCAGCTTGCCCATGACGGTGATCGTCAACGGCAACACTGCCAGTGCAGCAGAACTGTTCACCGCTTCGCTGCGGGATTTCGGAAAGGCTTCCGTTGTGGGAACGCAGACATTCGGCAAGGGTATCATGCAGGTGACACAGTCCATGCCTTCCGGCGGAGCACTGACACTGACGGTGGCAACTTATCAGACCACCAAGGGGGAGTGTTATCACAAGGTAGGCATCAAGCCGGACGAGATCGTGGAAGCCGGAGAAGATGCAGTGGACTACAGCGATCCGAATCCGGAAAAAGACCCGCAGCTGAAAAAGGCAATCGAAATGGTGCAGGCGAAGTGATTTTTAAGACAATACCGCTGGCATAAAATTTTGCCGCAAAAACGTGCATCTCATTTTTGTGTAAATACGTTCTGAATTCTTTTTGAACAGACAGACCGCTGTCCCGCTGCTGTGCTATAATGAAAGAAAAGGAGGCATCATCATGGAAACTGAAAAAAACAGCCGTATGCTGGAACTTTTCTTTCGGGTGCTGCGGGGAGAAACCATCTCTGTAAAAGCAGTGGCAGCGGAATACGGCGTGTCTACCAAGAGCATCGGACGGGACATTGGAAAAATACAGGAATTTCTGGCGGAACACCGCGACCTGATGCAGCAGGCGGAACTGGTGTATTCCTATAAAGATAAAGCGTATCACCTGAACTGTGAGGAGTTCCTCAAAAATAAGGAATTGTTTGCATTGGTAAAGGTAATGCTGGGCAGCCGTTGTTTGCCCAAGGAAGACGTGCTGCGGCTGATTTCCAAGCTGAAACGGTTTACCACAACACAGGATCGGGAAAAATTTGACAAGCTGGTACGCAAGGAAATTTACCATTATCACGAAGTCAAGACGGACTGCAATTCGCTGATCGATACGCTGTGGAAACTGATACAGGTCATTGATGAAAAGCGACCGATCACCATTACTTACTACAAAATGAATCGGGAAGCCGTCAAGCGGAAAATTAAACCGGTTTCGCTGATGTTCAGTGAGTATTATTTTTACCTGATCGCGTATGCATTTGACGATGACCAGTATCTGCCGAAGTTCTTTCGGGCAGACCGCATTGTGTCGATGACAGAGCATCAGGAACACTTTACGCTGGAACGGAAGTACGACTTTGACGAAGGCGATCTGCGGGAGAAGAACCAGTTTTTGTTTCCCGGGAAGACGGAGCGAATCCGGTTTGCCTTTTCCGGTCTGTCGGTACAGGCAATTCTGGACAGACTGCCCACAGCAAAGGTAGTGGAGCAAAACGGCAGAACCAGCATCATCGAAGCGGAAGTCAACCACGGACGCGGCATTATCATGTACCTGCTGTCGCAGGGGGCATGGGTAAAGGTGCTGTCGCCGCAGAGTCTGGTGGACGAAATGCAGGAAGAACTGCATCAAATGCTGGCATTATATGAAAAGGCATAGGAACACGTGGAGTTAAGGCAATACCGCACAAAGAGCGTCTGGCGA
>NZ_KI260296.1:54286-87753 GCF_000468015.1 Ruminococcus callidus ATCC 27760
AGCCTGTTTCGTATCTTCCCGCACGCATCTGTCGTGCAATCTTTGTGTGGTATTGCCTTAGGGAAACACTAGACCTGACGGGAAATTTTCTCGTCAGGTCTTTTTTGATAACATATCATGAAATTACTACTTTTGTCATGAAAAATAGTATTATCCTTGTGAAAGATGTGATATACTAAAGATAATGAATTGTTCGCATAAAGCCGTTTGCACAGAAGATGTGATATTGTTTTTCATACATTCTGTGCAGACAAATTACACAGAAACAGCGGCATGCTGTTTTCAGAAAGAGAGGAAATGAGTATGATGCGAATCAAAGGACTTCGGCAATGTCTGGCAGTGCTCTGTGCGGCAGTGTTGAGCATGGGTAGTCTGGCAGCGATGCCGGCTTCTGCGGAAGTGAAAAATCTGGTCAGCAACTCCACATTTGACAGCGGCACCAGCGGCTGGGACACCTATCAGGCAAGCGGCGGAAAGGCGTCCCTGACTACGGAAAACGGTAAGCTTGCCCTGCAAATTGATTCTGTGGGAAAGCTGAACTATTCTGTACAGTGCAGCTATGATATTATCCCCTTGTACAAAAACGGGGTGTACCGTGTTAGCTATGAGATCTCTTCCACCACAGACCGTTATGTGGAAGCCATGATCCAGCAGAATGGCGGCACCTATCAGGCGTACACCTGGAAAGGACTTGATCTGACCGCAGAACCGCAGACCGTGGACTATGAATTCACCATGAAGCAGGATTCAGATGTCATGTCCAAGCTGGTGTTCAACTGCGGACTGGAAAACGAGGAAGATCTGCCGGCACATACTATTTATCTGGACAATGTAAAGGTAGAACTGGTAGATGATTCCAACGTGGATTATACTTCTGTTCTGCCTTATGCTCCGTCGATCATGACCGATCAGGTAGGTTATCAGCCGGACGAAACCAAGACAGCTGTGTTCCGCGACGTGACCAGTGAAACCAGTTTTTCCGTCGTCAACGCAGACAGCGGACAGGTGGTCTATACCGGGGAACTGTCGGCTCCGACGTTTTATTCTTCCGCCGATGAAAACAACTGGACGGGAGATTTCTCCGCCGTGACAGAAGCTGGTACATACTATATCACCTGCGGCGGTCTGGATCAGTCGTATTCGTTCACCATTGGTAATAACGTTTACGACAGTCTGCTGGACGACAGCGTGAAAATGCTGTACCTCCAGCGGTGCGGCACGGAGGTGAAGGACAGCACATTCGGGCATGTGGCTTGCCATAACACGCTGGCAACAGTTTATCACACCAACGAAAAAATCGATGTCAGCGGCGGCTGGCATGATGCCGGCGACTACGGCAGATATGTTGTTCCCGGTGCAAAGTCTGTGGCAGACTTGCTGATTGCCTATGATGCCAATCCGGAGTTGTTCAGCGACAGCATTGGCATTCCGGAAAGCGGCAACGGTGTTCCGGACGTGCTGGACGAGGTACGCTATGAACTGGAATGGATGCTGAAAATGCAGGACAGCCAGACCGGCGGCGTGCACCACAAGGTCAGCTGCGAGAATTTCCCCGGTTATGTGATGCCGGAAACGGAAACGGACGAACTGATCGTAACGCCGGTTTCCACCACAGCGACTGCCGATTTCTGTGCGTCGATGGCAATGGCATATGAATACTACCAGAAGGTCGACAAGGACTTTGCGGAAAAGTGCCTGAATGCTGCAAAGAACGCGTGGGCATTCCTGCAAAAAAATCCCAACTTTATCTTCTCCAATCCGTCTGACATTACGACTGGTGATTATGGCGACACTTCCGATATTGACGAACGCTACTGGGCAGCAGCACAGATGTGGCGTGCTACCGGTGAGGACACATATCGTACTGCGTTGGAAAGCATGCGTGTGCAGAATGGCATGGACTGGATGGAAGTGGGAGACTATGGTAATATTGCCATTCTCACTATGGACGGTGTGGATACGAACTCTGACCTCTACACCCGTGCAAAGACTTCCATTCTGAAAGAAGCCGACAAAATGAAAGGTTTTTCCCAGAGCAATCCTTATGGGGTGTCGGTTTCCAAATATAACTGGGGCAGCAACATGGGCGTTGCCACTTCCGGCATGATCCTGAATCTGGCATACCAGATGACTGAGGACAGCACCTATCTGGACACTTCCCGCAGCAATCTCCACTATCTGCTGGGCAATAACGCAATGGGAGAGTGCTTCGTGACTGGCTATGGCACGGTTTCACCAGAACACCCGCACCACAGACCGTCTATGGCCAAGAATCAGGCAATGAAAGGTATGCTGGTCGGCGGTGTCAATTCCGGTCTGGAGGACAGTGCTGCAAAGGCATACTGTGCAAATTCTCCGTCGGCAAAGTGCTATGTAGACCATTGGGAAAGCTATTCCACCAATGAGATCACGATCTACTGGAACTCTCCGCTGACCTGCCTGCTGGCGATGAACAGCACCGCAAGAACACCGGGACATGATGACATCATTTCCGGCGATGTAAATCAGGATCAGACAGTCAACACTGCGGATGTTGTACTGCTGCAAAAGTATCTGCTGGGAGAAGTTTCTCTCACAGAAACACAGGCAAAGGCGGCAGATGTACAGGCAGACAATACGGTAAACGGCTTCGATCTGGCAGTGCTGCGGCAAAAGCTGGTGCAGAAAGACGACAATACTTCCGGCAAGGACGACACCAAGGGCAATGAACCCAGTGCCGATGCGGAAGTACTGGCAGATTTCCGTAAGGGTGCTACCAGTCTGTTTGAAGCTTCGGACGGCTGGACAAACGGCAATCCCTTTGACTGCGGCTGGACAAAGAACAATACTTCTTTCGACAACGGCGTGTTGAATCTGACCATTGACAAGGACAGTTCCGGTCAGTATAACTATACTGGTGCAGAGTACCGTTCTCTGGAGCACTATCACTATGGTTATTACGAAACTTCCATGAAGGCAATCAAAAATGATGGCGTGGTTTCCTCGTTCTTTACCTATACCGGCCCCTCGGAGAATAACCCGTGGGATGAGATCGATGTGGAGGTTCTGGGTAAGGATACCACCAAGGTACAGCTCAACTATTACACCAATGGTGTCGGCAATCATGAGTACATGTACGATCTGGGCTTTGATGCATCAGAGGGATATCACACTTATGGATTCGACTGGCAGAAGGATTACATTACATGGTATGTGGACGGCAAGGCGGTCTACACAGCTACCAGCAATATCCCGTCCACTGCCGGCAAGATCATGATGAATGTATGGCCCGGAATTGGTGTCAACGACTGGCTGAAGCCTTTCGACGGCAAGACACCTTTGACTGCAAGCTATGAATGGGTGACCTATCAGAGCACAGCCAAAGCCAACTAAGTAAGCTTCATTATTCATCTCCATTTCTTTTTACAGGAAATCCGCACCTGTTCCACGCGGATTTCCAAACCCGCAGTTTCGGCTTCTCTGAACTGCTGATTCCAAGCAAACAGCCCCGCATTTCTCTTTCCGGAGAAGTGCGGGGCTGTTGTTTTATGCTGTTGCCTTATCAAAAATGAGTGCTGTCACGGAACTGCTTCCGGTACTCTTTCGGGGTCATGCCCACGTATTTTTGGAATACCTTGATGAAATAGCTTTGAGAGCTGAAACTGAGCAGGCTGCTGATCGAGGCGGCAGTGTGCTCGGTGTACTGGAGCAGGTTCTTGGCAGCTTCTACTTTTTTAATGGCAATGTATTCGCTGATGCTAAGATGTACTTCGGCCTGAAACAGACGGGATAAGTGCGGTGCACTCACTGCGGCAGCATCGGCAACGTCCTGTAAAAAGATACGGCTGTGCAGGTGAATGCTGATGTAGTCCATAGCTTTCAGCACCAGCGGCGAATAGCGGGTATTGTCTTGCAGCCGCCGCATTTTGCCGGTGAAATCCTGTATTGCCTGATAGTGCAGCACATGGATCTGTGCTTCACTGACGGCAGTGTCCGTTCGCTGAATGTACAGGTCGCTGAGATTGAACGCTTCTTCCTGTGGCATGCCGCCCTGAATGCAGTAGCGTGTCAGCATGGAAATGGTGATGACCAGATGATACTTCAGATTTCGCAGCGGGTCACGGCTCAGCTCGCCGTAGCCTTTTCCGCCAAGGGGTGTGTACAGCAGATGCACAGTGTCGCTGTTTCCAGAAACCACGCTTTCAAAAAAGGCGAGTTCTGTGACAAGCATTGCATGCTGTGTTTCTGCCTCCCGTTGGGCGGCGAGAAAATGGGTGAAGTCCTGTTCTGCCTGTTGGTTCTGCACAGCGGCGTATAGCTGCAAAAACTGCTGCATCTGCTCCAGTGCTTCCTGTTGCAAAACATACCGGCTGCCGGTTTTGGTGAGAAACCCTGCCTGTTCCATGGCGGAGAGCAGTGCCGCAGCAGGGATTTCCGGCGGCAGCAGTTTTTCCAGTTTCGGCAGAGAAGCAGGGCTTTTTTGCAGTGCTGCCAGAAGTACCTGTACTGCTTTCGGATATTGCAGCAGAAGTTTCAGATCCATGTTATGCCACCTTTGTCAGAAGCTGTCGCAGAACAGCCAGATCGAAACCGTTGATGCTGTCATCTGCCTGCAAATCAGCTGCCTTTGCCTGTGCTGCTGTCAGGGCAGTTTCTCCCAGCAGGTATTTTTGCAGCAGCACTGTATCTGCCAGATTTGCTGTACCGTCCCCGTTGACATCGCCGGTAACTGCCGGTGTTTCAGTTTCCAGTGTCAGCTTTTTCAGCTGCATCTGCAAGTCAGAGGTGGCGTAAAGGCAGTAGAGAGCCTGCTTCTGTGCTGCCAGTACCGGCTGGTTTACCATGCTCTGTGCAATGGGGTTGCCGGTCAGTGACCATGTGCCGTCTTTGTTTAATCCGTAAAGGACAAATTCTTCCGGATTCTGGGCGTTTACCGTCATATAGAAGTTCCCCTGTGCCACTGCCGGTGTCATCTGGAATGCCCGTCCTTGGACAGCTTCCGGCAGGGGAATATTTGTAACCGTGCCGGATTCCCAGCGGAAAACGTCTGTCTTGCCGCCGGAGGGAACGACCCAGATGCTGTTTCCGTCTGCCAGAACTGAAATCGTGCCGCAGTCCTGTTCAGAAAGCGTTGTGGTATTCCATGCTGTTCCGTCCCAGACGGCAAGCTTTGGTACATTGTTGTCGTTCAGGTCGCGGTAGCCGATGCCAATGCTGCCGTTTGCAGCGGCGATCTCCATGTTGCAGGCGTTGTCAGCAATGACATCTCCCAGCAGGGAAACGGTGCCGGCGGCATTGTCAAACCGGAATGCGTGAAGAACATAGGGGAACGAGCCGGTGGTGTAGGTCACGTACACGCCGCTGTTGTCTGCGGCAATGTCGGCATATTGAGCCAGTTCTGTGCCGGTGTAGCAATCTTGCCATACACCGGAGGTGCTGTTCCAGCGGTTCAGGTGCAAGAAATACTGGCTGTCCTGCCAGAGCAGGTAGGGCGTACCGTTGGAGAATGCCAGCTTCGGGTTGTACATAGTACCGGAAAGCACAGTGCTGACTGGCTGTAAGGTGTCGTTTTCCACACAGTACAGTGTGGCACCGTCGGTGTTGGCGGACAGCAGATATAGCTTGCCGTCATCGCCGGTCACCATGTCGTAGCCGGTCTGGTCTGCGGGAAAGTTCACGCTGTCCACGTTCTGCCACAACAACCGGTCGGATACATCGGCAAAGTCGGCGGAAAAGCTTAATGTGCCGTCACCGTTCAGCTGAATATCATGGAGAGCGATGCCACTGTTGGTGCCATCGGAATAGACCAGGGCACCGTCT
This sequence comes from Ruminococcus callidus ATCC 27760, assembly GCF_000468015.1. Classification (GTDB taxonomy): domain Bacteria; phylum Bacillota; class Clostridia; order Oscillospirales; family Ruminococcaceae; genus Ruminococcus_C; species Ruminococcus_C callidus. The sequence goes on from NZ_KI260296.1 coordinate 60,086, forward strand.
GCAAAGGTGCTTTCCAGATCTGTGGAACCAATCGAATCCGGTGCGTTTTTGCCGCCGTAGCAGGAACGTGTCAGGTCACCGCCGCCGGCATTCAGCGTGGTTTCATCGGGTCGGAATACGTAGATGCCGTCAGTATCACTTCGATAGTTGCCCTGTACGGCAGTGTTGACACGATAGACTACCATGCCCTCGCCGTAGATCTTGCAGTCCAGTTCTTCGGAGTACTGCTTTCCGGGAATACGGTATTCCACCGCAAAAAATTCCGTGTCTGAAAACGGCGTTTTCAGCAGATAGAGCCGATCGCCTGTGCTGGAAGATGCCGGCTGTAATGTGTAGGTGCCGGCAGTGGTAATAGTTTTCGCGTCCAGCCAGCCGGAAACCGCGTAACGCTGATAGGCGAGAGGGTATTGCAGAAAGATGGAGTTGGTTGCCATAAGATCCCACTGTCCCACAGGGTTGCCGGAAGAACTGTCTTTGCGGTAGAGGTCGGGATAACCGATACTGTGCAGGAACTCATGGCAGAGTGTTCCCACGCCGCTGAAAATAGTGGAACTGAGCAGTGTGTAGCTGCTCATCAGGTTGATGCTGCCTACAGGGGTATCTCCAAGATACAGTCCGCCCACCTGGAAAGCTTTTGCCCAAAGCGGGTCACCCATAGATTCTGCCCGTCCGTCGATCACCAGCGTGATGTTGTCTGTCATGCCGTCCTGATTGCCGTCCAGCGGTATGCTGTCAGGAATCCGGATATTCTGCACCATTTCAATGGCGTACTGTTCATAGTTGGTGTATTCCGCTTTGGAATTCTGGAGAACGTAGGGCTGGATCACGCCGTCGGAAAGCTGCGGGAAATAAGAGTTCACGTGCAGCTTGCCATAGGAAATGGCGTCGATATAGCTGGTGAGAGAACGCGGTGTGCTGGTGTCGTTGCAAATGGCGATCGCCGTGTCCGTCTTGTCTGCCATAAAGTTGTCTGTGTCGGCATCTGGAAACTGGGCAAACAGAACGATGTTGTTTAGCTGTTGCGTTGTGTCTGCTGCCTGTGCAGAAATTCTGCCTGCGGGGATTCCTGCAAACAGCAGGATCACACCCAGCAGCAGAGCCGGAATGCGTTTGTGTATACTCATAGTCATGCTCCTGTCTAACAGCGTTAGCTGTCCGTTGATATAATTATTATACCATAGTTTCCTGCACTTTTGCAAGAAAAAATGGGAAATTTGGCATAAATACAAAGGAAAAAACGAAAAAATCCGCTGCGGGATCATTTCGCAGCGGATTTTTTTGGCGAGTACCTGTAAACTGTTTTTGAACGGACAAGCGTCTGTCTGGCTTCCAGTGTATAATAAAAGCATGGACGGAAGGGGAACGCTGAATCAAGTCCGTTTGGTATCTCCCTAATGCTCCTGAAAGCGATCAGAGAGCAGGTCCATGAATGCAAGGCAAAGACGTTTGTTGTCGGGAGAAAGATTTTGAAATTTTTCCAGCAGGATCGCATCATCTTTCGAATAATCTGTTTGACGGACAGTACCGAGAAGAATGTGATCCGGTGTGGTTTCCAAGGCGGTACATAATTTCAAAAAGACCTCCAAGCTGGGAATGGAACGTGCGGTTTCAATGCAGGAAAGGTATTTGTCATTGATTTTGGCACGTTCGCAAACTTCATATTGCTTTAACCGCAGCTCTTTTCGTCGTCTTGCAAGATTTTTACCGATTTGTTGGTAGTCGAGAATCATACTGCTGCACCTCCTTATATTAAGAGTATACAGGCATTTTTGGATTGTAAACAGTGTAAAAGCTGAAAAACAACTTGACATAAGAAAAAATATGGTATATAATAAGAATATGCATGTTTTGTGGCAAAAAATCCAATTGTCAGGCAGTATAGAAAACGGACAGGATCCCAACAGATTTTAAGGTAGCACAGGCTTTATGCAGTGCTGCCCTAGGGAAACACTGAATAAAGCTTGTGCGTAAGATGCGTAGTCAGATTTTTTGGCAGATTGTCAGAAATTCCGCAGGCAGACTGCCGTTATTATGGCAAGGGATTTCTGGGCAATATGACGGGAAAATCTGTACGCAGATTGCGTACAAAGCCGTCAGGCGGGCTTTATTCAGCGTTTTCCTAGATAATCAATCCATTTTGAGAAAGGGAGTTATTCTGATGCCATTAGTGCCAACCAAAAGCAGTCCACCCGTAACCAAGCCGAAACCGAAACCGCAGCCGCCGCAGCCGGAGAAGCAGTCCATAAGCTTCATGGTTTCCAAGCCCAAGTACCGGCTTTCGGATCTGATCTTGTCGGAGAGCAACTTGGACGAATTGCAGACGGTCATCAAAGCGAAAGAATACTGGAACAAGGTATTTGTGGACTGGAACCTGCAATCCGTGATGAAACAGCGGAAAAGCCTGTTCATCAACCTTTACGGAGAGCCGGGAACCGGAAAGACCATGGCTGCCCATGCAATTGCCAACGCTCTGCACAAGGAAATGATCTGCGTCAATTATGCGGATATTGAATCCAAGTATGTGGGCGAAACCAGCAAGAACCTGACAAATCTTTTCCACACTGCCTCAGAAAAAGACATCATCATTTTCTTTGACGAAGCAGATGCACTGCTGAGCAAGCGTGTGACCAATATGTCCAGTTCCACAGATGTCAGCGTGAACCAGACCCGTTCGGTGCTGCTGACACTGCTGAATGACTATGAGGGCATGGTGATATTTGCCACCAACTTTATCAGCAACTACGATCCCGCATTTATGCGGCGGATCCAGTACCATATCCGGTTTGATCTGCCGGACAAGTCTTTGCGGGAAAAGCTGTGGCGGCTGTACATTCCGCAGGAAATGCCGACAGACCTTCGTATTTCCGAGATTGCCGAAAAGTATGACGGCGTAAGCGGCAGCGATATTTCCAACGCGGTGCTGAAAGCTGCCCTGAAAGCGGCGAAGAATCAGGAATCGTTTGTGAAGCAGGCGGACTTTGAAGATGCCGTTGCGGAGATCGTCAAGAGCAAAAAGGCGAACAAAAGCGGAAGCCCCAGAGATGTTAAGATTACAAAATCCGAGATAGTTCCGGAATCGGAAGTACCGAAAGATATTGTAAATAAATCAAAAGAATTTCAGGAGGTGAACTAAAATGATATTGTTTTCAGTACTTGCTGCAGTCGGAGCCTGTGTGGTTCTGACACTGTTGGACGCATTTTACGACAGTATCATCAAATGGCTGTCCAAGATCGGTGAGGTTGCACAGCGGGTGGTCAAGGGTGTACTGATCGGCTGCAAAACATTTCTTTCTGACGTGCGGAAGAATATCGGGAAGGAGATTTCCAAGAACTATTCCAAGGTCGGTGAAAAATGGCAGGTGACAGAGGTTTCCAGAGAAATTCCTGCGGACAAGATTCCGGACGAGATCTATGACAGAATGGAAATGGAAGACAGCGATTCTCTGGAACTGACAGAAGACATCGAAGCACAACTTTTGAGCAACTATCAGTGAGGTGAAGAAAATGGCTGGATTTTTTGAACGACTGGCAAACATGATCGATGAGGAAGTCAGCAAGGCAGGTGCAAACGGGAACACCTCGTCTGTCCCTGCGGCTGCCCCGAAGAAGCCTGTCACATGGAACGAATTCCTCGAGCAGACAGGTAAGGACGTAGATCAGCAGGTCATCAGTCACGCCCGAAAAGAGGGCTTGATCTACGTGGGCGGCAAGTGCAAATTTACGGCGACAAAGTGTGAGGAAGACAAAGACAAGGAAACATTTGTTGTCAACGTAGACGCTGCACTCTACTTCAAAGATCAATTCAAGACGGAAAAGAATTTTCAGCTGTATCCGCTGCACCGCGAGGTGAAGTTCAGCGAATTTACAGAAGATGCGGAAACGCGGGAACAACTGGAAAAGATCAAGACCGAAGTCGTAGAACTAGATGTGGAAACACCGCAGATCACGGCACAGGAGGAGTAAGCTATGGGCTTTTTTAGTAAACTGGGAGAAAAAATCGATAAGGGAATCTCGTGGATTGGTCAGCAACTGAAAAAATTTGCGACGCTTGCTGCGGATTTTTTCAGACGTGTAAAAGACGGAATCCGTAAGTTTGCAATGATTATCGGCAAATTCTTCTCGCTTCTGGCAAAGTGGCTGGATACTGCTATTAAATACGTAGAAGCTACATTCCATGTAATCGTTTCTGGTGTACAGACATTTTTGAAGAAGGTAGGAAACGAGTATCAACAGTTGTCCTATAACTATACCCGACAAGATGACGGTACGTTTTTGAAAAACACCGTGATAAAGCAGACGTTTGTGTCAGAAGATGAGATACCGGCAGACATCAGAGAGCAGGCACTCAAGCTGGCAGACGGCAAAATGGTGGATATTACAGAAACTGCGGCAGAAAGAGAAGAAGAAGCATGCACGCAGCTGGGTCTGAGTGCGTAAGGGGGAATGATCGATGCCGTTTATTATCATTGGTATCATTATCGCTCTGGTTTTGATTTTCGGCGGAAAGGCCATTGCCAAAAAGGCAGGTGCACTTGCGAAGAAAATCATTAAGATCGTGGTACTTGGTTATGCGTACATGTTTTACATGTCCCTTGTTGTAGGTTGGTTTGCAGACACCAGCGTTTTTTTGATGTTGTTGTTCTGCGTGCTTCCTGTTGCGGTATGGTTCATTCGCAGAAAGCTGACATTCGGAAGCAGAGTGAACAAGCAGATCACCAATTACATCAATTTTGTTTTGAATGAAGATACGACAGGAAAAACCATTCTGTTGAGTGACTTCTTGGCTCTGGATACCACCAAAAAGCTGATGAATGAACGGAAACAGGTAGACGATAAGCCGGTTTCGCAGTACATCAGCCAGCAGTTCGATCAGATCTTCTACAGCACGCTCCGCAGCAGAATCCAAGAGGACAAAATTGACCAGAACGAAAGAATTTACTTTTACTGGGAATACTATAAGTTTCTCGATTATCTGGAATGCTGCAACGTAGAACTTGCCGATTACATTGACAAGGTCAGTGCCGTAGATATGAGTTATATTTATGTTTCTGGTCTGGCATTCTTCAGCAGCAAGATTCTGGACAAGATCACGGAAAGCTTCCTGCCCTTTGTAGAGTCGGTTCCGGAACTGAAAGATGCTCCGTTCTCGACGTATACACTGAAAAACAAAGCGTATCAGGTGGGCTTTCTGGATCCGTATATAAAGGAATCCACATTGCAGGCTTTTGATGATGATCCGGATTTGTACAAAGACGATTTTTCCGATCTGTATCACAACATACTGGATTTTGAGATCGGAAACTGCATTGAGCAGAAAGAAATCGTTCACTCCACAATGCATGCACAAGAAGATGATGACGACGAAGAATATTTCGAACTGAACCACGCAAGTCCGGACGGTATTGAAGAATACGGAAGCGAGATCGAGGCACATAGAATTGCCATGGAAGATGATGAGGACGACCTCGATATGCTGGAAGGCTGTGCCGCATAAAAATCCGTTTTGTACAGGCTCTTAAAAACCAAAAATCCCAGTCGCAAACAAAATGCGGCTGGGATTTTTTTTGGTGACAGCACCGTATAAAGCCGTCAGGCTAGGAAAATGTATACCACTTTTGCAGCTTTTCCCGATAGGCGTTGACGATCGGGTTTTGATTCGGGTTGTCAAGGAGAAACCGATAAAGGTCTTCTTTTGTGATCACATGGATATGCGGGCTGTTCTTGCCCGAATCAGTAACTGCAATGCCGGAAAAAAGATAGATTTTCCAGTAGGTATCCGTATCGGAACTGTAATCGTCAGCGTGGATTTCTTCCTGATTCTTGACCTGACAGGTGATTCTTCTGATTTTTCCGCTTTCCTTTTCCATGCCCAGCAGCTCGAATTCATACTTCGGCGTGTTTCGTTTGCAGCTGGAGGGGAGCAGGCAGAAGTTCGATTTCTTGTTGTTCTCGTTATTCTCGTCGTTCTTGTTGTCCTCGTTGTTCTTATCGAGAATCCACATGGCTGTAAGGTCTTCCAGTTCATCGGGATTCATAGCCTTGCAGAAATTCTCGGCGTGAATCGGAATCTTTTCGTATGTCGTCTGTGTCGCAACACTGTACAAGATGTCCGCCAGTTTTTGCAAGTCCGTGTCCGCGATTCGTCTGATGGTCTGCTGCCGCCGCTGGGAAAACCGCCCGACTACTGCCGACGGCACATCTGAAATCGGATACCACTTTTCCACACGGCATGCCCATGACAACGGATTAGACGGCATTTCCGCTTCTTTGGCGTTATGGTATGTTTCAAAATCAACAGTATCTTCGGTCAGCCACTGTGCGGTTGTTTTCACTTTTGCAATATAATATTTGGCGTTTCGATCTCGGAAAAGTACAAGATCTCCTGCCTGAATGTTCTGATAGGCGTGATATGCTGTTTTGGAAACATTCCCAGAGCCGGTCTCCAGCCATTTCTGCTGATATTCTTCATAGTCGGGCATGGGTTCACCGGCGGGATAGGCGTTATCATCGATATTCCAACCCATGCCGAAAAGGTTGTTCCGGATACAGTCCTTCTGAAAATTCAGAACAATGTTTTCGTTTCGCTTCTTCGGTGAGAAAGGTTTGATTTGAATGATCCAGTACTCCATAAAAGTTCTCCTGTTCTGTGTTCTCTTGGATATATCTTTATGTTACCATGTGATTTGTGAAAATTCTACATGGAAATTGTAAAATCAGAGATTTGCAGAACATCTCTATAAGAAATCATTCTCACATGAAAAGAATAATAGCACAATTTCTTAGAAAATAGCATCATCTCTAATTGATTTTTTCCAGATATGTGATAAAATATAGGTGTGATTAATGATACAACAGGCTGGAGAAGCGAATGTGAGGTATGCTTTCTCGAAAATAAGGGAAACACTGCACAAAGCTTGCAAGCAGATTGCGTGCAAAGCCGACAGGCAGGATTTATGCAGTGTTTCTATAAGAGGGAATGGAGAACAGAGAACGGCTCTCAAGTGGGAGAGGCTGTTATAGTTCGGAGTGATGCCGCAGGGACAATTGCAGTTGTCTTTGCGGCTTTGCTTTTTGCTTGCAAGGCTGTTTTCGACAAGGGAACAGCTGTTTCTGGCTGACTTGCACTTTTCTTCTCACAGCAAAAGGAAACGGAACTTTCAAAAATCAAGTGCAGTGGAATTTCTGAAAAAATCTGCGGCATTTTGTTTTTTATAAAAGAAAAAAATCGGCGTTTTTCTTGCTTTTTTCGGAAAAATCGAAAAAAACCTATTGACAAAGCCGGCGGAATGGTCTATAATGAATATTAGCAAAAGCGATCAGAGGATCGCAAAATGAAAGAAAGCAATGACGCTTTATGGAAAGAAACAGGACGTTTCTTTTCATAAGGCGTTTTTTTGTTATTTTGCACATCTTGCAAAGGAGAAGTGACTATGGATAACTACAGAAACCAAGAGCCGTTTGCAAAGAACGGCTTGTATGACCCTCGTTTTGAACACGAGAACTGCGGTATCGGTGCGGTTGTCAACATGGACGGCACATCGGACCGGAAAGTGGTGGACAGTGCACTCCGAATTGTAGAAACACTGGAGCACAGAGCCGGTAAAGATGCCGAGGGCAAGACGGGTGACGGCGTAGGCATTCTGCTGCAGATCTCTCACACTTATTTTTCGAAAGTGGCAAAAGAAGCCGGAATCCAGATCGGCGGCAAACGGGAATACGGTATCGCCATGTTCTTCTTCCCGCAGACCAAGGAAAAATACGAAAAGGCAATGCAGACTTTTGAGGAAGTGCTGAAAGAGGAACATCTGGAATTTCTGGGCTGGCGTGAAGTACCGGTAGATCCGGACGTTCTGGGCACCAAGGCTCTGGACAGCATGCCGCACATCATGCAGGCATTCATCAAGAAGCCGGACGACTGTGAAAAGGGTCTGGAATTCGACCGGAAGCTGTACATCGCCCGCATGGTATTCGAAAAGCGGGACAGCGAAACCTATGTGGTATCCTGCTCCAGCCGTACCATTGTATATAAAGGTATGTTTTTGGTCAAACAGCTGCGTCTGTTCTACCACGACCTGAATAGTCCGGATTATCATTCGGCGATCGGTATCGTACACTCCCGTTTCAGCACCAACACCAACCCCAGCTGGCAGCGCTCACACCCGAACCGCATGATGGTGCACAACGGTGAGATCAACACCATTACCGGTAACGTGGATAAGATGCTGAGCCGTGAAAATATTCTCCACTGCAAGGCACTGGACGACCGCATGAAGGACATTTTCCCGATGCTGGACGTTCGGGGTTCCGACTCTGCCCGTCTGGACAATACCTTGGAATTCATGACCATGTCCGGCATGGATCTGCCGCTGGCAGTGATGATGACTATTCCGGAACCGTGGCAGCATATCCCCACCATGAGCCGTGAAAAGCGTGCGTTCTATCAGTACTACGCAACCATGATGGAACCGTGGGACGGTCCGGCTTCGATCATTTTCTCCGACGGCGACATCATGGGTGCAGTACTGGACAGAAACGGTCTGCGTCCGTCCCGTTATTATGTGACCGATGACGGATGTCTGATCTTGTCCTCGGAGGTCGGTGCACTGGACGATATTCCGGCAGAAAAGATCGTCAAGAAAGAAAGACTGCACCCCGGAAAGATGCTGCTGGTGGATACCGTCAAAGGCAAGCTGATCGACGACGAAACCATTAAGAATTTCTATGCAAAGCGTCAGCCTTACGGCGAATGGCTGGATCACAACCTGTTCAGCCTGAGCGAACTGAAAGTTCCCAACAAGCGTCCGTTCCGTCATGGCGGAAAGGAACTGCTCCGGTTACAGCGTGCATTCGGCTATACTTATGAGTCCCTGTATCATGTTATGGTGCCTATGGCACTGAACGGCGGAGAACCGACTTCGGCAATGGGTGCAGATACCCCGATTCCTGCAATGTCCAAGAAGAATCCGCCGCTGTTTGATTACTTCAAGCAGATGTTCGCACAGGTCACCAACCCGCCGATCGACTCCATTCGGGAATCTGTCATCACCGATACCACCGTTTATCTGGGCGTATCCGGCAACATTCTGGAAGAAGACGAACGGAACTGCCGTGTACTGAAAGTCAACAACCCGATTCTCACCAATCTGGACATGATGAAGATCCGCGGCATGGACATTGACGGACTGAAAACCGCAGACATTTCCATGCTGTATACCAAGGACGTTTCTCTCCATGATGCCATTGAAAACCTGTATCAGCAGGCAGAGGAAGCACACGCCAAGGGTGCAACGATTCTGATTCTGACCGACCGTGGTGTCGATCACGACCACTTGGCGATCCCGTCGCTGCTGGCAGTGGCTGCACTGGAAACCTATCTGGTACGTACCAGAAAGAATACTGCAATTTCTCTGATCATCGAAACTGCAGAGCCTTGTGAAGTACATCATTTCGCAACCCTGCTGGGCTTCGGTGCAAGTGCAGTCAATCCGTATCTGGCACTGGATTCCCTGTATGACATGATTAACCGCGGTCTGGTGGATAAGGACTATTCGCAGGCAAGCAAGGCATATATCGACGCACTGGTTTCCGGTATCGTTAAGATCGCTTCGAAAATGGGTATCTCCACCATTCAGTCCTATCAGGGCTCCAAAATTTTCGAGGCACTGGGCATCAGCGAGAGCGTTATGAACGAGTATTTTCCGGATACAGTCAGCCGCGTAGGCGGTATCGATTTGGACGATATTGCAAAACGCAGCATGACCATGCACGAGAGTGCCTTTGACCCCAACGATCTGGGCATGGACGAGGGACTTCGCAGCGTGGGCTGGCACAAGGAACGGAGCAATCAGGAAGAACACCTGTACAATCCGGAAACCATTCACCTGCTCCAGCAGGCAACATGGCGGGACGATTACAATCTGTTCAAGCAGTATACCGCCTGTGTCAATGCCGAAGACCGGCACATCACGCTCCGCAGCACGCTGGACTTCAAGTTCGCAGAGGACGGCGGCATTCCTATGGAGGAAGTGGAAAGCGTAGAATCCATTATGCGTCGCTTTAAGACGGGTGCGATGTCTTACGGTTCCATTTCACAGGAAGCCCACGAGTGCATGGCAATTGCCATGAACCGTATCGGCGGCAAGTCCAACAGCGGTGAGGGTGGCGAAGATCTGGAACGTATTGTCACCGCAGGCAGTGCTGTCGATAAGTGCTCGGCAATCAAGCAGGTGGCTTCCGGACGTTTCGGCGTTACCTCGAAGTATCTGACCTCCGCCAAGGAGATCCAGATCAAAATGGCACAGGGTGCAAAGCCCGGTGAGGGCGGACATCTGCCGGCAAAGAAAGTGTACCCATGGATCGCCAAGACCAGACATTCCACACCGGGTGTGGCTCTGATCTCACCGCCGCCGCACCACGATATTTACTCTATCGAAGATCTGGCACAGCTGATCTACGACCTGAAAAATGCCAACAAAAAGGCTCGCATCTCCGTGAAGCTGGTTTCCGAAGCCGGTGTCGGCACCATTGCAGCCGGCGTTGCCAAGGCTGGTGCAGGGGTAATCCTGATTTCCGGTTATGACGGCGGTACCGGTGCGGCTCCGGGCAGCTCCATTCACAATGCAGGTCTGCCGTGGGAACTGGGTCTGGCAGAAACACACCAGACGCTGATCCAGAACAATCTGCGTTCCAAGGTCGTCATTGAGGCAGACGGAAAAATGATGAGCGGACGTGACGTGGTCATTGCCGCAATGCTGGGTGCAGAAGAATATGGCTTCGCAACGGCTCCGCTGGTAACAATGGGCTGCGTGATGATGCGTGTCTGCAATCTGGATACCTGTCCGGTAGGCGTTGCCACACAGAATCCGGAACTGCGGAAGCGTTTCCGCGGCAAACCGGAATATGTCATCAACTTCATGCGGTTTATGGCACAGGAAATGCGGGAATACATGGCAAAGCTGGGAATCCACACTGTAGATGAACTGGTGGGACGTTCTGATCTGCTGGTACAGAAGCAGTATCCGGCAGGCACACACGAGAGCAAGATCGATATGTCTAATATCCTCACCAATCCCTATGCCAAGGAAGAAAGCGATGTCAAGATGCACTTCGTGCCGGAAGATGTTTTCGATTTCAAGCTGGATAAGACCATCGATGAAACCGTGATCATTCCGGAAATGAAAGAAGCACTGGCAAAGAAGCAGAAGAAAGAGATCCGTATCAATGTCAGCAACCTGAACCGTGCACTGGGCACGCTGTTCGGGGCAGAGATCACACGGAAATATTATAATACACTGGAAGACGACACCTTTGTGGTACACTGTACCGGTGCCGGCGGACAGAGCTTCGGTGCGTTCATTCCGAAGGGTCTGACACTGGCTCTGGAAGGGGACAGCAACGACTATTTCGGCAAGGGCTTGTCCGGCGGTAAGCTGGCAGTGTTCCCGCCCAAGGGTTCCAAGTTCAAGGAAGACGAAAACATCATTATTGGCAACGTGGCACTGTTCGGTGCGACCAGCGGTAAGGCATTCATCAACGGCGTGGCAGGCGAACGCTTCTGCGTCCGCAACTCCGGTGCTTCTGTCGTAGTAGAAGGTGTCGGCGAACACGGCTGTGAATACATGACCGGCGGCTGTGCAGTCATTCTGGGCGAAGTGGGCAAGAACTTTGCCGCAGGTATGAGCGGCGGTATTGCCTATGTACTGGATCGGGAAAATGACTTGTACACCAAGCTGAACAAGTCGCTGGTAGGCTTTGGTGCAGTTACCAAGCCGGAAGATGTGGCACAGCTGAAAGGTCTGATCGAAGAACACGTGGCATGGACTGATTCCAAGCTGGGCAAGAAGATTCTGAAGAATTTCGACACCTGCCTGCCGCACTTCAAGAAGATCGTACCCCATGATTATGCAAAGATGCTGGACAGCATTGCAGAATTTGAGGCAGAAGGCATGAGCCGTGAAGAAGCACAGATCGAGGCATTTTATGCCAACACGAGAAATTAACAGGAGGAGCTATCATGGGAAAATCAACTGGATTTCTCGAATATGAGAGAGTCGAAAATGCTGGACAGGAACCGCTGGAACGAATTAAGACCTATCGGGAATTTCATACCCCGCTTTCCGACGAAGAACGCCGGAAACAGGGTGCCCGCTGTATGGACTGCGGTGTCCCGTTCTGTCAGGCAGGCAAGCCGATCTTTGGCATGGTTTCCGGCTGCCCGCTGAATAACCTTTGTCCGGAGTGGAACGACATGGTCTACAACGGCTTCTGGGAAGAAGCTGCGGACCGGCTGCTGCTGACCAACTGTTTTCCGGAATTCACCTCCCGTGTTTGTCCGGCACTGTGTGAAAAGGCATGTACCTGCGGTCTGAACGGCGATCCGGTCACCGTCAAGGAAAATGAATACGCCATTATCGAAAAGGCATTTGCCAGCGGGCACATCAAGGCAAATCCGCCGAAAGTCCGCACCGGCAAGCGTGTGGCAGTGGTCGGTTCCGGTCCGTCCGGTCTGGCGGCAGCATTGCAGCTGAACAAGCGTGGACATCATGTGACAGTATTCGAACGGGAAGACCGTGTAGGCGGTCTTCTGATGTACGGAATCCCGAACATGAAGCTGGAAAAAACTGTAGTACAGCGGCGTGTGGACATGATGCAGGAAGAGGGCGTAGAGTTCCGTACCAGCGTAGATGTGGGCAAGGACATTTCTGCGGAGCAGCTGCTGAAAGAGTATGATGCAGTCATTCTGGCGTGTGGTTCTTCGAATCCGAGAAACATCAATGCAGACGGTCGGGACGCAGACGGCATTTACTATGCGGTGGATTTCCTGAAAGCCACCACAAAGAGCCTGATCAACTCCAACCTGTCTGACGGTTACTATATCAGTGCCAAGTATAAGAATGTCATCGTCATCGGCGGCGGCGATACGGGTAACGACTGCGTCGGTACTGCCATTCGCCACGGCTGCAAGTCTGTGGTACAGCTGGAAATGATGCCGAAGCTGCCGGACACTCGTGCCGAAAGCAATCCGTGGCCGGAGTGGCCCCGTGTCTGCAAGACAGACTACGGTCAGGAAGAAGCCATTGCCGTATTTGGTCACGATCCGCGAATCTACCAGACAACGGTAAAGCGGTTCATCAAGGACGACAAGAATCACGTTCGTGCAGTGGAAACCATTAAGCTGCAATCTGTACACGATCCCAAGACCGGCAGAATGCGAATGGAAGAAATCGAGGGCAGCGAACAGATTCTGGACGCAGATCTGGTGCTGATCGCCGCAGGATTTCTGGGGGCACAGGCATATGTGACAGATGCATTCGGCGTGGAAACCACACCGCGAACCAATGTTTCCACCAAGATCGGTCACTACAGCACCAGCGTGGAAAAGGTGTTCACCGCAGGCGATATGCACCGCGGACAGTCGCTGGTAGTCTGGGCAATTCGTGAGGGCAGAGAAGCTGCCAAGGAAGTAGACCAGTACCTCATGGGCTACACCAATCTGAATTGATGTTATGGAAACACTGCATACAGTCTGCCCGCGGAATTTTTGTACAATCTACCGAAAAATCTGACTACGCATCTTACGCACAAGCTTTGCTCGGTGCTTCCTTATTATTCTGACAATTCCAAGTTATTCATATACCCTTTGCAAAACAGGCTGCATTTCCGGAAACGGAGGTGCAGCCTGTTTTTCTTGGGAAACACTGCATTCTATCATGACATGGAAAACCAGAGCTCAAAAAAACAGAAAAACTGCTCTTATCACAGAATGATTGTGATAAGAGCAGTTTTTGTAATTGTCGTACATGTACAGACAAGTGTGATCTTACTTTTTAGGCTTCTTTCCGAACAATGCTCCCAGTCCCTTTTTCATAGAGTTTGCAGTGTCGAAGATCATCGTTTTTGCGGCTTCGATATTCTGGGAATTGCTTACAGTAACTGAGTCCGCAACATATTCCGTGCCCTTTAACGCAGCAATCAGGCGGTTGATCATGTCCGCTGCCGGAATCATCAATTCCTTGCTGACCGGAAGCTGAATGACTGTGCCGTCAGTTTTGTGAAAGACGATATAGGTGAGCATCAGTTTCTTCACCGGCTCGCATTGGGAAATGGCGTTGAACTCGGTGAACTTTTCTTTTGTGGTGTAGATTCTTTTGTTGGTGATGAACAGCGTTTTGCCGTCGCCGACGATGTCCAAAACTCTGGCGTAATGGAAATAGCCGAGGATTACTTCGCCGGATGCCAGCTTGTCCTCTGCATAGTTCTGAACGGTGAAGTCCGCATCCCGTTCCAGCTTGCCGCCGTTGATCTTTTTGCATTCTTCCTCAAAGTCGATGTAATCTTCGCCTTCTTCATAGAAAGCATAGTTTTTGTCACCGTCGGTGGCATCGTCCTTTAAGTGCAGGTTCCGGATAACGTCGTGATATTCTGCCACATGCAGTCCGAGGAATCTTCTTCTCAAAATCAAGATGCAGTTTTCATCGTCAACATCGCTTTGCTCTCCGGTTGCAAACGTGTTGTTTCCGTTTTGGATGGACTTCCAGTTTTCTGTGATTTCCTCGAGGGACATTTCGTCGGCGATCCGCCCCAGTTCGAGAAAATGCTGCCGAAAGAGAATGCTTTTGGCGGCTTTGGAATCGCTGTAGTGGAAGCTTTTTTCCTTTGCGAAAATCTGCTCTTTCAGTTCCAGTGTGGATTCTAGTGTCCCGATATCGCCGTCCTTGTAAATTTTCATCAGGATACTTTCAATATGAGATGTCACATCAATATCCATGATTTTGGCAAGCTTTTGCAGTTCGCCGTTTTCATCGCTGAAAAAGTCCAGAATCGCTGTGTAAAAGTCGCTCGGATAGGGATCCAGAGCCAGTGCTTCTGTCAGGTTTTCCATTCGCGTATCCGGTTCGCAGTCCTCGGCACTGGCTTCGGTGTACAGTTTCATTGCCTTTTTTGTATCTTCTGCCGGAATCGGCTCATATGTGCACAGGCCAGCCTCCTGAAACAGCTCCATTTTTTGAGAGAACATATGGAATACATCTTCTCCCACACCCTTTTTCAGAGCACGCTGTACATTGGCATTGGAAAAGACTCTGTTGGAGATTTTTGTTGCTGCATCAGAAAAAGCGGATATGCTCTTGGGCTTGCCGTCCTCGTCCAGTTTGATGAGAGAACTGAACATGGTACTGTATGCGTATGTAAAGAAGCACTTGTTCAGCGGTCTGATCAGACTGTCATACAAAGCCTTGTCTGCTTCGGTGTGTACCAGATCATGTTCTTCCTGCATGGCACATTGTTCCATGCCCTGAACGAATGGCAGAACGGCATCGTGCACGCTGAAAAAAGTGGCTTTCGATTCCGAAATTTTCTTCGCGGCACCATTCAGATATTTTGCCACATTGCTGGTGGCGAAAGTCTTGTTCAGCATTGCTTCGATGCTGTAATTTTCCGTATCTACACCCTGTTCCTGAAGCTCGTGGAGAATGTTTTCCCCTTCGTTGGTGATGACCTGCATGTATTCCGCAATGTAGCTGTTTCTGATGTCGATGAAGTGCTTGAACAAGCCGTAGTCCAGTATTTCATTTTTCACTTCGTTGAAAATAGCACCGTATTCTTTCAGCTTGCCCAGCGTACCATCAGCCTTGTTGCTTTTGTAGGTGGTTATCAACGCGTTGCCGATCAGTGCCCCTATATCGCCCTCTGTGGCTTCCGGAAGCTTCTCCTGCAGCATCTCTCTGGCTCCTGAAATTTTCCGGTCGTATTCCCGTTTGAGTTTGACATAATTCACTTTTTCATCAGAAAAAGTGAGTTCTTTCCCCAAAATACAAAATGTATTTTCCATATGCATCCTCCTTGAAAAAATCCTAAGACAACGCCGTTCCAGAGAAAGTACGTCGAGCAGATTACGTGCAAAGCCGTCAGGCAGGCTTTATGCAGTGTTTCCTTTATGCAACATTTCTCTAAGTTTGTGTGGCATTATCTTTATTATAAACCACATAATTTCTATTGTCAAGTTATTTTTCAACTTACCATTAACAAATGAACTTGCTTTCGAAATTTTTCGATCGTTTTCTGTGGTGCTGTTTTTAGGAAACATTGGATAAAGCTTGTGCGTAAGATGCGTCGTCAGATTTTTTGGCAGATTGGTGCAAAGCCGTCCGGCGGGCTTTATGCAGTGTTTCCTTTTTTATTATACGCGGAGAACCGGACATACCTGTGTCCGTTCAAAGATAATTTACAGGAGCACATGCAAAACATACAGCTGGGAATGTCTGTACCGCAGAATCGCCCGATAGACTTGTGTGCAATCTTTCTGTGTTGCCCTTGATTTTATCCCAGTAATATGGTAGAATAAATACGACAGAAATCATACAGTTGCGATGATATTTATAAGTGGCTCAGAGCAGCTGCTGCGGCAGACTGGGAGCAGGAGGAAAAGCAGCTGCAAGCGGGTGCACTTCTTTATAAGAAAAGCTGGCATTCGCGTTACGCGATCAAGGGCAATACCGCACAAAGCCCGCCTGACGGCTTTGCACGCAATCTGCGTGCAGATTTTTCGTCATATTGCCCAGAAATCCCTTGCCATACGGAAAGTATGCCTGCGGAATTTCTATGCAATCTGTCGACCGAAAAATCTGACGACGCATCTTACCACAAGCTTTGCGCGGTGTTGCCCAAGGAACAATTCCTGCACCGGCAGTGGGGAAAGTTTATGCGGCGAAAATAATGGAGGCATAGAACGTGGAACATCAGAATCCTTTTTCCTATGCGGAATTCCTGCGGATCTTTGAACATGACGACTGGTTTTTGATTGATGAAACGGTGTTTTATCTGGACTATGCTCCGGACGAAGAATATTATTTGGGTTGCCTTCGGGAATACGAGGAACCGTATTGGGCAGGGTACTGCGATATTTCGGAGGACGGCTGTTTTCGTACAGCTTCGGCACTGTTGAATGCAAAAATTTTTCATGGGCGATCTGTCAAAGAACGTTGGGAAAATGTGAGATTTTTTCAGATCGGCGGGATTCCCGTGGAAACATGGCTGGAACTGTATGAAGAAGATTTGCCGAAAGTGGAACGGGAATCGCGAATCGAAGAACTGTACGGGGAATTTTTGCTGTGGAACTGCGGGTTTCATTCCAGTGAAACTTATTTGTCCATGCTGGATACGCTTCTTTTGGAGTACCCCGAAAACGCCTTACTGCTGAAGCTGAAAAAATTTTCTGAAAGCCGCAAAGTCACTTGTCGTTTGTTTCTGCACCACTGGAACTATGAGAGCGTGTCTGCCGGACGTGCGGATTCTTCCAGTTATGCTGCTTTTGGGAAATATCTGTTTTCCGCATTGCAAAAGCAATATGAGGGAAGCCAATTTAACCCTGAAACATACAGCATCGGCTGCTTTTGCCTATGGCATTACCTGCCGGAAGCGGTCAAGGCAAAAGAACCGTTTTCTACGCTGTGCCGCGTGAAAACGTACTGGGACCGCAACGATACACAAGCTTGGAAATTGCTACAGCAGGCGTTTGCATTTTATGATTCAGGCAACACTGCATAACGCTTGTGAGCAAGATACGTTGTCAGATTGCGTGCAAAGCCTGTTGCCTGAAACACGTTTTGTGAATGGAGGAACAGTATGAAACATTGCAGGATTCCGATTCAGCGGATTCGCCCCGCGGCATTGCATTTTATGAGAGAAACGGGTTCCGTCTGACTGGAGAAAAAAGAATCGAAGATGAAGTTATTTCGCTGCTGAAAATGGAGCGTGTCACAGAATAAAAAGGAGAAACACATATGACCAAAAAAGAACGTGCCCTGCTGGCGGTGCAGACGCTGGAAGAAGTTTATCCGCAGGCAACCTGTGCACTGCAATATGAAAAGCCCTATGAACTGCTGATCGCGGTGCGGCTGTCGGCACAGTGTACCGATGCAAGGGTAAACCAGATCACACCAAAACTGTTCGCAGCTTATCCCACACTGGAATCACTGGCGGCGGCAGACATCGGCGATTTGGAAGAGATCGTCCGTCCCTGCGGCTTCTATCACATGAAAGCCAGGAGCATCAAGGAAATGTCTGCCCAGCTGCTGCTGCACTTCGGCGGCGTGGTGCCGGACAATATGAAAGATCTGCTTTCCCTGTCCGGCGTGGGACGCAAAACTGCAAACCTGATTCTCGGCGATGTCTACGGCAAGCCAGCAATCGTGGCGGATACCCACTTTATCCGGATCACCGGACGGCTGGGACTGACCAAATCCAAAGACCCTGTACAGGTGGAAAAAGATCTCCGCCCGCTGATCCCGCCGGAGCGTTCCTCGGACTTTTGTCATCGGGTGGTGTGGTTCGGCAGAGATACCTGCCGTGCACGAAAGCCCCGGTGCAAGAGCTGTCCCATGGCGGCATTCTGTCCCTCCCGAAGCGAGTAAGGGCGAGTTCCGCGACAGTCGGCAGGGGAAATGTTGCGGAATGCACAGAGAATCTGCTTGAAAATGAATTGCACTTTGTGAAAATATTTCAAAATCTATTGACAAGCAGAGTGGTTCGTGCTATACTAGTTATTGTATATTTCGATGAAAAGGCGGTAAGTCAATGGGCATTTTTAGTAAAGTATTCGGTTCGTACAGTACCCGTGAACTGGCACGTATTGAACCGCTGAAAAAAAAGGTTCTGGAGTTGGACGAGGAGTATCAGGCACTTTCTGATGCAGATCTGAAAGAAAAGACCAATGAATTTCGGGAACGTCTGGAGGACGGCGAATCGCTGGAAAGCATGGAGGCAGAAGCACTGGCAACCGTGCGGGAAGCTGCATACCGTGTTCTGGGCAAAAAACCGTTTCCGGTACAGATCATCGGTGCCATTGTCCTGCATCAGGGACGTATCGCCGAGATGAAAACCGGTGAAGGTAAAACACTGGTAGCCTGTGTGGCTGCATATCTGAACGCACTGACAGGCAAGGGCGTACACGTTGTTACAGTCAACGACTATCTGGCAAAGACACAGTCGGACGAAATGGGCAAGGTACTGCGGTATCTGGGCTTGACTGTCGGCTGTATTCTCCACGGTCTGACCAACGACCAGCGTCGTGCGGCATATAACTGTGATGTTACGTACGGTACCAACAACGAATTGGGATTTGACTACCTGCGTGACAACATGGTCATCTATAAAAAGGATAAGGTACAGCGGGAACACAACTTCGCGATTGTGGACGAAGTGGACTCCATTCTCATTGATGAAGCCAGAACCCCGCTGATTATTTCCGGTAAGGGCGACAAGTCTACTGCTCTGTACGGCGTGGTGGACAAGTTCGCCAAGACTCTGACCGCTGCAACTGTCGTAGAAATGGACGACAAGCAGGATCAGGAAGAAGTCAACGAAAACGCCGACTACATTGTAGACGAAAAGTCAAAGACTGCAACCATTACCCGCCGCGGTGTCAAGAAGGCAGAGGAATATTTTGCAGTCGAAAACCTGATGGATCCGGAAAACATGACCTTGTTGCACCATGTCAATCAGGCACTGAAGGCAAACGGTGTCATGCGGAAAGACATTGACTATATCGTAGAGGACGGCGAAGTTGTCATCATCGACGAATTCACCGGTCGTAAGATGCTGGGCCGTCGTTTCAATGACGGTCTGCATCAGGCAATCGAAGCCAAGGAAGGTGTAGAGGTCGCACAGGAATCCAAGACGCTGGCAACCATCACATTCCAGAACTACTTCCGCCTGTACACCAAGCTGTCCGGTATGACCGGTACTGCAATGACAGAGGAAGACGAATTCCGTGAGATCTACAAGCTGGACGTTATCGCGATCCCGACCAACCGTCCGGTACAGCGTATCGACCACACCGACCTGATCTACCGCACTGAAAAGGGCAAGTATAAGGCAATCATTGAGCAGATCGCTGAGTGTCATGAAAAGGGACAGCCGGTTCTGGTAGGTACCATTTCCATTGAAAAATCTGAACTGCTCTCCAGCATGCTGAAACGAAAGGGCATCAAGCACGAAGTCCTGAACGCAAAGTATCACGCAAAGGAAGCAGAGATCGTTGCACAGGCTGGTAAGCTGGGTGCAGTTACCATTGCCACCAATATGGCTGGTCGTGGTACGGATATTATGCTGGGCGGTAATGCCGAATTCCTCGCCAAGGCAGAAATGCGGAAGCGGGAATATCCGGAAGAAATCATTACAGAAGCAATCGGCTATGCAGATACAGACAATCAGGAAGTGCTGGACGCAAGAGCCGTATATCAGGAACTGTACAAACAGTTCGGCGAAGAAGTCAAGGAAAAGGCACAGGCAGTCAAGGAGGCTGGCGGTCTGTATATTCTGGGTACAGAACGTCACGAATCCCGCCGTATCGATAACCAGCTGCGTGGTCGTTCCGGCCGTCAGGGTGACGAGGGTGAAAGCCGTTTCTTCCTGTCGGTAGAAGATGACCTGATGCGTATTTTTGCCGGCGATCGTCTGGAAAACATGATGCGTACATTGAACGTGGACGAGGATACCCCGATCGAGAGCAAGGCTCTGACCAAGATCATCGAGTCCTCCCAGAGAAAGGTAGAGGGACGGAACTTCAATATCCGTAAGAACGTCCTGAACTACGACGACGTTATGAACACCCAGCGTGAGATCATTTATAAGCAGCGTGCACAGGTACTGGACGGCGAAGACATTCACGACAGCATCCTCAAGATGTTCGAGGAACTGATTGCCGGAACTGTAAAGCAGTACATCAACGAAGAAGAAACCGATCACAACCAGTGGAATCTGGTTGGTCTGCGGGATCACTTCCTGGGCTGGATCACAGAAGAAGGCGATCTGGAATATGATGAAACCGATCTGGCAGGTCTGACCACTGCGGACATTACCGAGGCTCTGACTGAAAAGGCAAAGTCTTTGTATGCTACAAAGGAAGAAGAATTCGGCTCTGAAGTAATGCGGGAACTGGAACGCGTTGTACTGCTGAAGGTTGTCGATACCAAGTGGATGGCACACATCGACGATATGGACGAACTGAAAAAGGGTATCGGTCTGCGGGCATACGGTCAGCAGAATCCGGTTGTCGAATATCGTTACGAGGGCTTCGAAATGTTCGATGCAATGGTAGATTCTATCCGCGAGGACACTGTCCGCATGCTGCTGACAGTTCGCCTTCAGAAGAATCAGGCTCCGGAGAGAGAACAGGTTTCCAAGCCGGACGCTCCCAATGCAGGAGCAGGCGACGGCAGCTTCGGCGGTCAGCGTCGCAGTGCAAAGAAGAAGTAAGAATATTTCGGGAAATGCGGCACACAATCTGGTGAAAGTGTGCTGCCCTACCAAATAAGCAAACGAAAACAGGGGGACATGGCATTCGCTGTGTGCCCTTGTTTTGTGTGGAGGTGGATTCATGCAGGAAACGGGCTATGAAACATTTTCGTTTTACTATGATGCCCTGACGGAAAATGTCAACTATCCGGCACGGGCGGCGTATCTGGACGGACTGGTGCAGAAGTACAAACAGTCTGCCGGCAAAGTCATGCTGGATCTGGCATGCGGCACCGGCACCATGACAGAAGAAATGGCAGAACGTGGCTATGACATGATCGGCGTGGACTATTCCGAGGGCATGCTGGGGCAGGCAATGGAAAAGAAAATCGAAAAGCAGCTGCCGATCCAGTATGTTTGTCAGGACATGCGGGAACTGGAACTCTATGGCACCGTTGATGCCGTGATCTGTACGCTGGACAGTCTGAACCACCTGCCGTCGTTTGAAGATGTCACAACGGTGTTTCAGCGTGTGTGGGAATCCACGGAAACCGGCGGTGTGTTTGTGTTCGATATGAACACGCTCTATAAGCATCGGGAACTGCTGGGAAATCAGGTCTATGTCTACGAAACAGATGCGGTTTACTGCGTCTGGGAAAACGCGTTGTGCGAGGACAACTGCACCGTGGAGATCACACTGGATCTGTTTCAGCTTTGTGCAGACGGTCGCTATCGGCGGACAGAGGAGCAGATCACCGAGCGTGCTTATGCACCGGAACAGGTGCAGGCGGCACTGGAAGTCATTGGATTTCACGTGCTGGGCATTTATCATGCAGATACAGAAGAACCACTGCATTCGGACAGCGAACGCATGGTGGTTGTGGCGAGAAAGGAAGCATAAACAATGGGAATTCTGAAACGTGCAATTGCAAAAGATGCATCAGTCGTGGCAACTGCGGTAGATGCCACGGATATTGTCGCAGAGATCGAAAAGATTCATCAGACATCTGCGGTAGTTACGGCGGCACTGGGGCGGCTGTCCATTGCGGCAAGTATGATGGGCTATGACCTGAAGAACGAGAACGATACTGTCACCCTGCGTGTCAAGGGCGGCGGTCCGGCAGGCATGCTGGTAGCTGTGGCAGACAGTCGGGGAAATGTCAAGGCAGACGTAGATCAGCCGGTGGTGGAACTGCCGCTGAATGCCAAGGGAAAACTGGACGTTGGCGGTGCCGTAGGTACAGACGGTACGCTGTCTGTGGTAAAAGATTTGGGGCTGAAAGAGCCTTATGTGGGCATTGTGCCGCTGGTGTCCGGTGAGATCGCCGAGGACGTGGCACAGTATTTTGCCACTAGTGAACAGACACCTACGGTTTGCGGACTGGGCGTGTTGGTGAATCCGGATCTGACAGTCAATGTTGCCGGCGGCTTCCTGATCGAAGTGCTGCCTTTTGCCAGCGATGCCTGCATTGATACCATTGAGAAAAATCTGAAAACACTGCCGCCGGTAACCACTATGATGACACAGGGCATGACAACGGATCAGATCGCTTTGCGGCTGCTGGACGGACTGGAACCGAACCTGCTGGACGAGGGCGAAGTGCACTACCAGTGCGACTGCAATCGGGAACGAACCGAGCGTGTCCTGAAAGCACTGGGCGATCAGGAACTGACACAGCTGATCGCAGAAGGGGAACCGGTAGAGGTTAACTGCCATTTCTGCGGCAAGAAGTATACGTTCACACCAGAAGAATTGCAGCAGCTGCGGGACGAGGAGCCGGAAGAATAACGTTTCTCTAAGGCAATACCGCACAAAGACGTGTCTGGGAAAGGATAAGAGCATGCGGAACTGGAAAAAAATCGTGGGATTGCTTGTCGTTATGGCAGTGTGGCTGGGATTGATGTGGCGGCTGTCCACCGCAGACGGAACGGAAACGCTGCAGGACAGTATGCGTTTTGCCCGAAAAATCGGCAGCTGGATCTATGAATCTCCTACTGTACAGCAGCTGAACCATCTGAACCTGCTGCTGCGAAAACTGGCACATGTTTTCCTGTATGCGATACTGGGCGGCATGATGGCTCTGCTCTGGCAGCTGCTTCTGGAACTGCATCGAATCGGGTGGCGTATTCTGGGGGCGGCAGCTTGCAGCACGACAATTGCGTTTTTGGACGAACTGCAAAAAATCCCGATTGCCGGACGGCACTTCGACCTTTCGGAATCGCTGCTGAATGCCGGCAGTGCCCTTGTGGTCATTCTGCTGTTTTTCGGAATTGCCGGACTGCTTTCCCGGAAGAAGTCAACTTCATAATCTGAAACCAAAAGCATTGGAATTGCAAAAGTGATTTGCGGTTCTGATGCTTTTTCTTTTGTGAAAATTTTCAAAAAATACTTGAATTTTCGGCTTGCATTTTGTATAATATAATGGAATTCAAATGCTTTTCAACTTTTGAGGAAGAAAGGGTCGATTCAGTATGGAAACACAGGAAGCTGGTTTAAAAACCGTGGAAAATGCGTATATGGAATCCAGAAGAATCCTGCGGACACCCTCGGCATTGGCACGGGAGGCTCTGCTGTATGTGCAGGAAATCGGAGAAATGACCTGCAAAGAGCCGCGTCAGAACTGGCGGAATTCGTTGGATTCGTACCTGCTGATTCTGGTGGAAGAAGGCTGCGGAACAGTTACCGTCGGAGAGGAAACTCTTGCCCTGCAAGAGGGGGACGTGGCGTTTCTGGACTGCCACCAACCCTATTCTCATTGCTGTGATGCCAGAGAACCGTGGAAAATCCTTTGGGTACACTGGAACGGACAGGTAATGCCACATTTATACGAGGTCTTTCGGCAGCGGAATGTTTCAGTTGTTCTCGGCGGTGCAGCAGACTGGGTAGAACCTGTGCTCCTGCGTTTGGAATCTATTGCAAGAGAAGAAGCACCGGATTATGAACTGTATGAATCCGAGTGCCTGACTCAGCTGATGACGCTGTTGCTGACCAAAAAACCGGAACGCGGCGGGCAT
Source organism: Ruminococcus callidus ATCC 27760 (assembly GCF_000468015.1). Taxonomy (GTDB): domain Bacteria; phylum Bacillota; class Clostridia; order Oscillospirales; family Ruminococcaceae; genus Ruminococcus_C; species Ruminococcus_C callidus. Next base: position 84,335 of record NZ_KI260296.1, read on the forward strand.
GCTTCGGGGGAAACACTCCAGAAATGGGAACAAATTCATCAGTATCTGGAAGAACACTTTGCAGAAAAAATCACACTGGAGGATCTGGGAAAGCGTTTCAGTGTGAGCAAATACTATATGCTGCGTGGATTCAAACGGCGGTACGGCGTAACGATCGTGCAGTTTATCAACCAGTGCCGTATGAACTACGCCAAAAACGAACTGCGATTTACAGATAAGCAAATCGACACTATTGCAGAAGAGTGCGGCATACACGATTCCAGTTATTTCAATCGGATTTTCCGTACCACAGAGGGGATTTCTGCCGGAGCTTATCGGCGGCAGTGGCGGAACTAAAACATAAAAACAAACGGGCTGCGGCAATTGCTGCAAGCCCGTTTTTGTATACACACCAAAAAGAAAAGGACTGCCCTGCAATGGGACAATCCTTTTCCTTTATAATAGGAGTGTAGAAAATATCAAAATGGCATTACTGAGGATTTACCGGCAGAGAACTTATCAGCTGTACCAGGAACTGGAGCAATGTAGTTGCATCATCGCCGTTGATCTCGCCGTTGAACATGCAGTCTGCGTTTGCAGTAGCCTGTGCGTTCAGGTCTACCTGACCAGCTGCCTTCTTGTTCAGCAGAACCGCATCTGTAATGTCTACCTTGCCGTCCAGATTGACGTCGCCGTAGAGCGATGCACCGATAACCGGAACTTCGCCGCTGTTGCTGGCTGTGGTAGAAGCCGCAGTTGTTGTGGTTTCATCAGTGGAAACAGCTGTCGTATCCGAGGAAACATCAGTATCGGATTCGGTGGTTACGACTGTGGTTTCTGTATCGGCAACAGTTGTTTCTGCATCGGAAACAGTTGTTGCTTCTGTTACGGTAGTTGTTTCTGTATCAGAAACAGTTGTTGCCTCTGTTGTGGTTTCTTCAGAAGAAACTGTAGTAGTTGTTCCAGAGGACTCTGTAGAAGTGCTGCTGCTTTTTGGAAGATATGCTCCAGTCAGCTTGACGTTGGAGGATTCCAACGTATCGCCAGCACCATTAGCGACCCACCAGATCTGTACTTGTGCATTCTTCTGCTTGATTGCTTCATCGGAGATCTTCTTGATCATGTCGGCATCAGTAACTTCGTCCTTGCCGTTGTTGTAGGTGATATTATACGGTTTGTCCAGTTTTGCAGTGACCTCGTCAGTGGAGTCCAGATCCCATTTGTAGTTCAGCCAGTAATCCACGCCGTCTACATTAGCAGAAATACCGATGCAGCCGTTTGCTTTTGAAACGTCATCGCTCAGATCGAATGTCAGATCCACGCTGTTACCAATGGACTGTTTGAATGAAATGTTGTAATTGCCGCTGTCAGCCACGATCTTTGCAGCTTCTCCCTTGCCTTCCGGTACGGTAGTTGTGGTAGTAGGCTGTGTGGTGTGGCTGGGCTTGGTGCCGGTGCCCTGCTGACCATTGCCGTACAGGTCGGTCGGCAGTTCGTCCAGTGTAATGCAGTAGTCACTGGTGTACATTTCCTTCAGGTCGTCCTTTTTGTTGAACAGTTCATTTGTCAGGAAGTTGGTGCTTTCGCTGCCGCCGTCATACCACGGGCAGAAATACAGCCAGCCAGCCTTTTCCGATACCAGATTGTTCAGCGTCGGAATGCTGTCGTTTTCAGCCATAGCTACCATCTTCTTGCAGTTGTACTTCTGCATAATGGAGTAGAAGGTACTGCTGATGGCACTGTCATTATGTGTCAGAACTGCACTGCCGGTAGACCAGTCTGTGCAGTTGTACTTGTCATAAGCCACGATGTCTACATATTCATCGCCCGGATACCAGTTTGCGGAAGTGTCATATGCATAACTGTTCCACTCCCAGATCAGGTTGTGCAGACCGTACTGTTCGGTCAGGGTTTCATAGGTGAGGATCCACAGTTCCTTGTAAACAGCGGAGCCTTCCTTGCCCCACCAGAACCAGGAACCGGTTTCACCGCCGCCGCCTTCTGCTTCATGCAGCGGACGGAAGATCAGCGGAACGTTTGCGTCCTGCAATTTCTGCAATTCTGCTGCCAGACCTTTCAGGCAGAGCATATAGTATTCCCGTTCCTTTGTGCCTTCTTCCAGAATCTTGGACGGCTCAAAGTCGGTTTCCTTCGGAACATAGGTCGCATTTGCCCAGTCTACCTTATCGCCGATGTTGTAGCTGGAGAAATCCTTCGGTACAGTGATGTGCCAGGAAGAGGTTGCGATACCCTGATTTTCCGAATAGGGGTTGTTGTTGACCCACTGAATGATGCGGTCTGTAGTGCCGTCTTCGCTGCCGTACAGCGGGTTGCAGTTCAGATAGTCAAAGCCGCGGATTGCCGGATATTTACCGGTGGTGTCGTTGATGTACTTGAACTCATATTCAAAATCGTGGGGGCCATACTTGTAAATTTCCTGCTGTCCGGAAATGATGTGCTTTCCGTAGACGCTGGACAGATACTTCATCAGGCTGTCCGCTTCTTTGGTTGCCGCCGGATCGCTGCAGGTGGTGTCACTTGCGGTGATGTCCGGCAGAGTAGCTTCTTCTACAGTGAGATAGTCGAAGTTGGTCCAGCCCCAGCTGCCCTTAATAGCAATGGTGTTGTCACCGGCAGTCAGCTTGACAGTACCCAGATCCAGTTCTTTCCACACGCCTTCTGCGGTAGATGCAAAGCTGCACTGTCCCTGATCGACACCGTTGACATACAGGTTCTGGATCTTGTCGCCATAAGGAGCAGAATAGCTTACCTTTACCGTGTACATACCGGTTTTTTCTGACGGAACAGTGAGAGAAATTTCATCACCGCCGGTTTTCAGAAAGACATAGCTGCCGCCGGAAGCGTTGCCGTCATCGGTTTTTACTTCCGCGTCACCGGTGAGCTTACCGCTTTCAAATTCGTACTTGGTAGCTGCTGCACCAGCTTGCAGAACACTGGACAGTGCCAGACAGTTGACAGACATTACGCCGGCAACTGCGGTAGTCAGTGCTCTTTTGAGGTTTTTCTTCATAAATCTGATCTCCATTCTGCTGCGTTCAGCAAGAACGCTGGTTTCATTGCTGCCGCAGTGCATTTTCTTTTTATGTTTTCATAGTGATAAAGTACAGATTCGGAGCCGCCCAGCGATGCGACTGTCCACGTTTAATGCTTATTATATCACAAGTATTGTGCAATGTCAATAGTCCTTTCTGTACATTTCCAGAAAAATTTATGCACATAGAGATTGTCCTTCACGGCAATATAAGAATGTTCTGAAAAGATTATTGAAAAAAATAATGCCTTGGCTCTCCGCAGAGGATTTTTGTAAAGCTATGTGAAAAAATGATGAAAACAGAAAAAGGAAGTGGAAAAAGGCTTGCTTTTCCCGCCGTGGTGTGCTATACTATAGGCAATACCACACAAAGAGCGTCTGGCGACTT
>NZ_KI260297.1:0-2401 GCF_000468015.1 Ruminococcus callidus ATCC 27760
CGCTGTCCTCCGGGGTGAACTCCCATGCCAGGGTATTTTTACCGGCAGCCAGTGCTTTGAGTTCACTGACAATCTTTGCCGCACCCTTGGTGCTGTCCTTGCTGATGCTCAGCCCCAGCTTTTCCACAAGGTCGCCCTCGGTGTGGGTGTCGCCGTCCACAGTAACTTCTACCGTCGGGTCAGCCTTTGCCACCAGGAAATGCAAGGTCAGGTTTGCGGTGTTGCCGTTTTTCGCGGTAAATGTAAAGGTCACTTCCCTGCCGTCCGTGTACGCCTTTGCAGGCTTGCCGGAGATCTTGTTGCCGTCCAGCTGCATGCCGTCCAGCATAGTGGAACCAGTTGCAACCTTGACGGAAACTTCTCCCACTGCATCGGCATTTTTCACGTAATCCTGCAAGTTAATTTCGTCCATGTCCTGACCGTAAACGCACTTGATCTGCGTGGTCGCTGTGGCAACCTGAACCGGAACAGGTTTCACCGTTGCCGACAGCTCCACCTCTTTGGCAGCTTCTGCATCGGTTTCATCAGCCAGAAAATGCTTTTTGCAGTTCTCACAGGTCCAGTATTCCACGTTTCCGGCTTCGGTGTAAGTCGCATCCTTGGCATCGGTTTTCACGAGAGAATGACGATACTTTACCTTCTCAGATGCGTCTTCGAAAGCGTCTTTTGTCAGCGTAGAATCGCAGGGGACCGTAATTTCGGTCAAATTGCCGCAGCCAGAAAATGTATAAGTTCCAATGCTTGTGACACTCTTTGGAATGCTGATGCTAGTTAAGCCAGTGCAGTTGTAAAACGCAAAATTTCCGATGCTTGTGACACCGTACGGAATTGTTACTTCTCCCGAACAAGTTGTGCCGTCGATCAAGATCCCATTTACGATCACAAGCGGGTTATCCTGCTGTTTGTTTGTTAACCAAGGTGTGCCAGAAAACGCTTCATCCCCGATGCTTGTGACACTCTTTGGAATGGTGATGCTAGTTAAGCCGGTGCAATCGGAAAACGCATTAGCTCCGATGCTTTTGACACCTTCTGGAATTTCGATACTGGTTAAGCCGGTGCATTCATAAAATGCATAATTTCCGATGCTTGTGACGTTGTTCGGAATCGTTACTTCTCCCGAACAAGTTCTTCCATCGATCAAAATCCCATTTACGATCACAAGAGGGCTTTCATTTTGTTTGTTTTTCAACCAGGTGGTATTTTGAAACGCAGAATCTCCGATACTTGTGACGCTACCTGGAATCGTGATGTCTGTCAAGCTGATGCAACCGGAAAACGCATATATTCCGATGCTTGTAACGTCCTCTTCAATTACAACTTTTTTTACGTTGTCTTTCTTTTGGGTTGCAGGGCTATTTTCATTATAATAATCCTTCATCGTCCCCGTGCCGCTGATGGTCATTGTGCCGTCGGCGGTGAGTGTCCAGGTCAGATTGTCTTCGTTCCAGTAGGTTGCGATTTTGCTTGCATCTACGCCGAGTTGTCCGCTTGTCAGCGTAGAGCCGTTTTCAAGGTATACGGTCAGCTTGCCGCAGCCATAAAACGCAAAATTTCCGATGCTTGTGACACTCTTTGGAATGGTGATGCTTGTCAGGCTGCTGCAACTGTCAAACGCATAATCTCCGATGCTTGTGACACTACCTGGAATATTGATGCTGGTCAAGTCAGTGCAATTGTAAAACGCAAAATTTCCGATGCTTGTAACACTCTTTGGAATGCTGATGCTGGTTAAGCCGATGCAATTCCGAAACGCACCCTCTCCGATGCTTGTGACACTACCTGGAATCGTGATACTGGTTAAGCCGGTGCAATTCTGAAACGCACCCTCTCCGATGCTTGTGACATCGTTCGGAATCGTTACTTCTCCCGAACAAGCTGTGCCGTCGATCAAGATCCCATTTACGATCACAAGTGAATCTTCATGCTGTTTGTTTGTTAACCAAAGTGTGCCAGAAAACGCACAATCTCCGATGCTTGTGACACTATCTGGAATCGTGACGCTGGTTAAGCCGGTGCAATTCCTAAACGCAGAATCTCCGATGCTTGTGACACGATCCGGAATCGTGATGCTGGTTAAACCGGTACAATTATAAAACGCACAATCTCCGATGCTTGTGACACTACTCGGAATTTCGATGCTGGTTAAGCCAGTGCAATCGTAAAACGCATTATCTCCGATGCTTGTAACGCCATCTTCAATTACAACTTTTTTTATGTTGTCTTTCTTCTGGGTTGCAGGGCTATCATTAGAGTAATTCTTCATCGTCCCCGTGCCGCTGATGGTCATTGTGCCGTCGGCGGCGAGTGTCCAGATCAGGCTGTCTTCGTTCCAGCGGGTTACAACTTTGTCTGCAACTTCACCGAAACTTTCGCTTGTCAGCGTAGAGCCGCCTTCAAGAAG
>NZ_KI260297.1:2501-3174 GCF_000468015.1 Ruminococcus callidus ATCC 27760
TTGTCAGCGTAGAGCCGCCTTCAAGAAGCACCTCAGTCAGAGCAGTACAGCCGGAAAATGCTTCATCTCCTACGCTTTCAACACTCTTTGGAATGGTAATGCTTTTTAAGCCGGTGCAATTCCGAAACGCATACCTTTCGATACTTGTAACACTCTCTGGAATTGTGATACCTGTCAAGCTGCTGCAATACTCAAACGCAGAATCTTCAATGTTTGTGACACTCTCCGGAATCGTGATGTCTGTTAAACTGCTGCAACCGGAAAACGCAGAATTTCCGATGCTTGTGACACTATCTGGAATCGTGATGTCTGTCAAGCTGCTGCAACCGGAAAACGTATTATCTCCAATGCTTGTGACACCACTCGGAATTTCGAGGCTAGTTAAGCCGCCACACCCGGCAAACGCACCATTTCCGATGCTTTTGACAGTTTCTGGAATTTCGATACTGGTTAAGCCGCCACAATTGTAAAACGCAAAAGCTCCGATGCTTGTGACACCTTCTGGAATTTCAATGCTTTTTAAATTGCTGCAATTGTAAAACGCAGAATTTCCGATGCTTGTAACACCCTCTTGAATCACAACTTTTTTTACGTTGTCTTTCTTTTGGGTTGCAGGGCTACCAGAGTACCAACTATAACCCTTCATCGCCCCTGAGCCGCTGATGGTCATTGT
>NZ_KI260297.1:3274-25560 GCF_000468015.1 Ruminococcus callidus ATCC 27760
CCGACGAAAGGGCAGCCAGCCGTTTCCATTGTTTCTTCATAATATGCCTCCTTTGTTTTCGGATATATTACATATCCTTGATATTCCTATTATAACACAATCGAGTATTCTTTGTCAAGAAAAAAGGAGGATTTTTTGATATTTCGTTCAATTTTTGGAAGTTGGAGAGGGGAGGGTGTTGTTTCGTTCTTGTAGTAGTCAAGGTCAAACTTCTCGTGTTTTGTGAGAAAAACTGCTTTGCACGCAATCTGCTTACAGATTTTTGTGTTGACATGTTTCACAAAATATAGTATAATATTGTTGACAGAATCATCCGCATTGACGATGTACTCTTTTGAGATGTGCATCGATTTCAAGGAGGTATAAATGTATGAAACAATGGATTCGCGTAAAAAAGGCATTGCTCCTGTCGTTAATTTTGCTGATGGCTTGGCTGTTGCCGCTGTTTCAATGGAATGGAACAGTTTTGTCGGCAGCGGCAATCTCTACAGATTATCCGGCACAGCTAATGCATCTTGCCAGCAAGGGCAGCACCAAAGTTCTGACAGCAAATGGAACTTCTGACGGAGCGGCACTTTCTCTGCAAACGCTGGGCAGTGATTTATCTGCATCATGGCGGTTCGATCGTGTCGGTTCGGATGGGAACGGTACTTTTTTCAAACTAGTCAACGCACAGTCCGGAAGGCTTTTGACGCCGCGAAATTATAACGTATCTGACAAAACAGATGTGATTTTGTACGGCAGTGAATCAGCACAATCTCAACATTGGTATGTTGTTCCCGTAAAACAAGATCATCTGGGCAATGATCTATACTATAAAATTGTGAATTATTCTGATACTTCTCTTGCCTTGACGCAGGGAACTTCCGGCATGACATTAGCCAAATACAGCGGAACAGACAATCAGCTCTGGATGCTTAGTGCTGACGGATTACAGGGTTTTGCAGGATATTGCTTTGATGACAACACCGGCAACATCAAGGCAGGGGACATTGGTGGTCTGTTCGGCGAAATCGTAGAGGTTTCCACTTTTGCCGATCTTAAGAAATATGCTACCGCTGATATACCCTATACCATTGTTGTCACGGCAAATATTCGTGTTACCGCACTGCAAAAGGATTCCTCCGGACACAACTATTGTCCGGACGGCCGAATTTATGTTCACAGCAACAAAACGATCATCGGCAGTTACGCGGCACATACTATGTATAATGTACAGTTCTGTACATCTTCCAATAACGGAACCGGAAACAATCTGATCCTGAAAAACTTTGAGCTACAGCACGATGCAGAGTCCAACGGCAATGATTCCATTGTTGTCTATCTCGGCTCTGGACAGAACATCTGGGTAGATCACTGCACCTTTGTAGGCCATAGCGATTATAATACAGCATCTACCGGACTACCAGACTGGGATAAGTTTCTGGCATGCTGCTATGATGCTGACTACACAACAGTTTCAGACTGCTCTTTCGGACTTCACGAATACGGTGTGATATTGGGGTATCCGGCAGATGATGAAAACTCTTATAAAACCTATAATAATTATCCCCGCATGTCCATTATCAGCAATCGCTTTGAAAAAACTCTGACCCGTGGCCCTGGGCTGATGCGTTACGGTTATTTTCATTCGCTGAATAACTATGTGAAAACATTCAGCATGGCATATACTGTGCACACAGCATCTAAGATTTTTGCAGAAAACTGTTATTATGAAGACGGCGGAAACGTTATCTGTGACTGGAACACAGCAACCTATCCCGGCTCTTATGCAGAAACAGGTTCAAAATCGGTGAACTGCAAGCGAACAACGATCGAGGGGTATGCACAGGACTGTACATGGCGACCAACTTCCAATTACAAAACCATTTCTCGCACTGCAGATGAGGCAAAGTTTTATTGTGAGAACTACAGCGGCTGTCAAAATGACAGAAATCATATGATGTATCTGCGATATGCAGTTGCTGGTGTGCCAAGTGCAAGCTATACAGAATCACCCAGTGCACCATTGGCAGAACTTTTTGCCGAGGGTTCTGCTTACCGTATTCGCAATGTCAACTCCGGCTTGTATTTGCAGGTAGCAGGTGCTGCCGCAAAAAATGGCACCAATGTGCAGCAGTGGGGATCAGATGGAATCGCAGTTCACGACATCTGGAAATTGTGCAGTGCCGGTGAAGGGTACTACTATCTGGTTTCTGCAGTAGGGGACGGCGGAACATATGTGCTGGACGTTGCTGGAAAAAAGGCCGCAAATGGAACCAATATAGATATTTACACCTATAACGGCGGTGACAATCAGAAGTTTATGCTGACAAAAAACGGGGACGGCAGCTATCAGATTCGAACCCATATTTCAAATGGAAATTCTGTGGTAGAAGTAGAAAATGCCTCCCAAACCTCCGGTGCCAATGTGCAGCAGTGGGAAGTCAACGGTGCGAACTGTCAGAATTGGATTTTAGAGCCGACAACTGACCCCGGCTGCTCCATGAACACCGATGTGATCTATACCTTTGAAAATGCTGGTTCTGGTCTGGTAATGGATATTACCGATGGAAAAATGACAGACAATACAAATGTACAGCAGTGGTCGTCCAACGGATTGAATTGCCAGAAGTGGACACTTCGTGCCTTTGGCTCTGGCAATTACTATTGGATTCGCTCACAGCAGGATAGTCATTATGCATTGAAGGCAGAGGGCAGCAAAAACGGCGGAAATCTGGCAATTGCAGCATGGTCCAATAAAGATAGCACTCAGCTGTTCCGGTTTACTAAGAATCTGGACGGATCCTACAGCATTTTGACACACGCTTCTGGTGATTCCTGTTATGTAGAAGTCGCCGATGCATCCACTGCAAACGGTGCCAATGTGCAGCAATGGGAACCGACCGGCAGCAGTTGTCAGAAATGGCAGACAAAGACAGAAACCACTACTGTAACAACTAAGGTAACTACAACTGTAACAACAACGACAACGACCAAAGCAACCACAAATACGACAACAGCCGCAGCAACTAGCACCACTACTGCAACTGCTACAGAACCGCCTGTGATTTCTGGTGACATCAATGCAGACGGCAAAACGAATCTGGCAGATGTGGTGCTGCTGCAAAAATGGCTGTTGGGATTTCCTGAAACAAAACTTGCCAACTGGCAGGCAGGGGATCTGAATGCAGATAGAATTCTGAACGGATTCGATCTTTGCCTGCTGCGAAATAATATGATATAGCTACCTGTACACTTTTGTGCAGTATTTCCTTTGCACAGAGTGATTCCTGTTCGTACCTGCCGAACAGGCGTACAGCAGAATATCAATTTTCCGGCGATGACAAAAGATTCGCTTACTCATGTTCCCTCATGCTTTCCATGAAAATCGTCACGCATTTCCAGCCGTCGCTGAGATGCTGCCGTCTGTCCTACGGAGTGCAGCAGTTCTGTCAGCATTTTTTGCATAAATCGGCGGGTTTCCGGCTACATGTCTGTCCATGCACGGAGCACACCAGAGAGCGTTCCTGCACCGCCGCCGATCAGATCTTGTATGGTATGGGCATTGGTTTCACTTTGCAGAATGTGGAAAATGGCATCGGTCAGCTTTTCTCGCTCCTCCGGTTTCATGCCCAGGATCCACTGCCGCAGCGAGGAATCCAGCAGCTTACTGGTGTTGGTGGTATCCTCGGAATAGTACCAGTCATTCCGGATCACACACCACGAGTATGGATCGTGCTGCAAAAAACCTTTTTGTGTGCTGTAAACTACCTGATATTTCTCGTCATGCTCCAGCAGCATGCCTACTACAGAAGCTTGTGGAACAAAGGTATACACTCGTTCCTGCAATTGCTGAAACTGCGGCTCAGCAAACAGGTCTGTCACAAAGCCTGGTCCGTCATTGTTATAGACTGCACGAATCCGCGGAAAGTCTTTCGGCTGCATTTGGACGGCTGCATAAACTGCCAGATTGCCGCCTTTGGAGTGTCCGCCCACATAGACGTTGGAAAATCCCAGTGACAAAATCCCCCGCAGATACGCCGCCGCTGCTGCCTGTGACGGCACATAGGGCAGAAAAGACAAGTTGAAATCTTCCCGCCAGCCAGTCAGTGTGTTGTCTGTGCCACGGAATGCCACATAAACAGTATCACTGTCCAGCAGAAATGCAGTGGCGGAAAATTGCTGCTGCTGGGTTTCGCTGAATTGTTCTGCATAACGGAATAAACGCACTTCTCCGAAACGCCGGCTGGCTGCGGTCTGCCGAAGTAGGTCGCGGTCAGTTTCTACCCGCACTTTCTGTTCTGCAGTGGGACGGTGTTCCCAGAGCCTTGCTGCATCCCGCAGAGAAATCGATTCCGCTGCGGTAAAACCTTCTGCGATGCCGTCCCAGTTCAGATAAGACAGGCAGCAGAAAATCAGATTGTCCACGTGACAGAAAGGCGATTGTTGCATGGTCAGATCATCCCGCCACTGGCAATAGGTCAAGATATTTGCATCATACGTGGTTTTCATTGCAGTCACCTCAAAATCCATTTTGTTTTAGCTTTTGTACCAGCTGGCTGTACCATTCCCGCACGTCAAAGTCCGGAATATTTTCCCGATTCAGGTCGATCATATCCCCGTGGGAAACTCCCCGCCGCTTAGTTTCAGGCACCATGAGAAAAGGTGCCCACTCCAGTTTTGCCGATACAACCGGTACCAGGCCGTCGTTCTCTCCAGCTTTTCGCCGGTTCAGGAAATATCCCAGCCACAGCGGGAACGGGGCGGAAAATGCACTGTGCATCCTGGACATCACCGCCTGATAATAGACACCGGAAATAGGGGGATGTTCCGTATGAAATTTTTGACAGTTTTCGGCAGTCAATTCCCGCACACCAGCCAGAAAATCCGGATTCTGATCTCCCAGTTTTGTAAACAGCCGGTTATACTTTGCTGCGATCCATCGTGCCACACCTGCCGGCACCTTTTGCAATAGATCGTCCACAAAGGCACAGCCATGATGCGGCGTATTGATCGTTGTCAGAGAAGCCACATACTTTGCCGCACCATATTCCTGCATGGCACAGCGGCAGTCCAGACCGCCCTTGGAATGGGCAATGACGTTGACCTTTTCCGCACCAGTTTCAGCAATAACAGACTGAATTTGTGCTGCCAGTTCCTTGGCACTGACGGAAATCGATTGTGCCGACTGCTGTTTTCCGTAAAAAATAGTTGCTCCGTTTCGAATCAGTTCTGCCGGAATCCGTCCCCAGTAATTGAAAAATTGCCAGTCCCGAAAAAAGATGCCGTGCACCAGCAAAATCGGATACCTGGTCTTGCAGATCTCTGATTCTTTTCGCATAACGTTACATTCGGCTTTGGCACACTCCAGCTGCAATTCCCGTTTGGCAGTATGATAGACATGCCCCACCAGAAACAAATTCAGCGGCGGCACCCACCAGAGAAAAAAGAGGGCAACATGCCACGGCAGTTTCACCTGTGTGGAGTGCAGAGCGATATGCAGCAGCCCCTGAAACACTGTGAACCAGCAGAGCAGAGAGAACACACCCAGATCGATCAGCAGAATTACCCAGAACAATTTCACGCCCCGAAAAAGTGCACCGGCAGTGAGAAGTTCCAGACAAAACCAGACAGTGCTGGTGCGGAGCAGATCACAGCCGTGTGCCAATGAAGCCAGCTTCTTTTCTCCTGCTATGGTATGCACATGGGCAAACTGGAAGAACAGGAACAAGATACCGCACAAGATGCCGACAAGAATTTTCCAACCGACAGCGGCGTGCCATATGGCAAAAATGGCTGTCAGATTTCCTGTGACCCAAAATGTCACCAGCCGAAGCAGGCGAAAGCCTAACGAATTCTTTTTCATCTGTATTCCTCTCTGTTCAGACATTTTTCATGTCCTATTGCAAAAAACCGGACCGGCAGTGCTGCCTAGTCCGGTTTTTTCTTTATTCATCAATATGGTTTTGTTCCTAGAAAATCAATCATAGAAACCATCATCTGGAGCCGGAATCGTTTCTTCCGGAACAGAAGGTGCCGCAGTAACTACTGGTGCCTGTGTAACAACAGGAGCATTTGGAGCCGGCGGCTGTGTCGCTGCCGGAGTGGTGTATCGGGGTTTTGTTGCGTTACTGGTATTATTGTTGTAGTATGCCCGTGTGGTCACTGCCGGCTGATAGCTGTTGTCTGTATCGTCATCATATGAACCGTAGTTGTTATACGTATCATCATCTTCATAGACTGCCTGTGTGCCATAGGTTTTCGCGGTAGTAATAGTTTCTGTAATGACACGATTGGCATCGGTGGTCTTTCGCTCAAATTTAGTAGAAACTGCTGACGCTGTGGTTTCGCTGGTGATCTGGGTTTCTTCTGTGGAAGCCACAGTTACCACCAGAGAATCATTGACGTTGTTGGCGGAACTGCTTTCCTGAATCGGACAGAGCATCAAAAAAATCAAGATCAGCATTGTCAATATCACAAAGCTGGAGCAGGTGATCAGCGTGATTTTGGTGGGGTGTGACAAATTTGCAAAGAAGTTTTTCATATTCCAAAACCTTTCTGAAAAAGAAAATTTTACTGTTTTTACGCAAAGACATTTCACTTTATTATAATGGATTTTTCCGGAAAAGTCAAGCCTTTCTGCAATACTAGTGAAAATACAACAAATGAGATAATTTTCACCAAAACATTGAGATAAAATTTGTGCACAAGTACAATTTTAAAAAAAAGCTTGCTTTTCTTTGTAAAATGTGATATAATACAAAGTGTTGTATCGTCGTTGGATTTGACGATTCTTATGCACTGATTTGGAGAGTTATCGAAGTGGTCATAACGAGCTGCACTCGAAATGCAGTTGTCCGAAAGGGCACGTGGGTTCGAATCCCACACTCTCCGCCATGTTTTTCAAAAAGCCACGCAGTTTCGACTTTGTTTGAAATTGTGTGGCTTTTTTAGTCTTGTTTGCAATATTGTGCACGCATTTTCGTATTTTACGGCCGAGTGCTGATATTTTGCATAAAACATCTATTTATAAAGCTTATAAAGCGGGAAAATCATTAAGGCAGCTTACATTTTTCACAAATTGTGCAATGAAACAAGAAAAAAACTGTTGACTTTTTCTTGAAAATCGCGTATAATGAAGATAATCGAATAAAGGCATTCCGATCAAATCATTTCGGAAAGGAAAGGGATTAAATTAAATGAAACGATTTTCCAAAGGAAGCAAACGACTGCTTTCCGTCTTGCTCAGCGGTGCTATGCTGGCAGGGACATGCAGTTCTGTAGCCGTGGGAGCTGCAGACGAAAAAGAAGCGAATTTTGCACGGGCACTGCAATATTCCATCTATTTTTACGACGGCAATATGTGCGGCACAGAAGTACAGGACAACAACCGCTACACTTGGCGTGGCAACTGCCATACCTATGATGCTCAGGTTGCCATGAACTCCACCGCCACCAATTTAAGTGCCGATTTCCTCACCAAGTATAAAGATATACTGGATCCGGACGGGGACGGCTACATCGATGTTGCCGGCGGTTTCCATGATGCCGGCGACCATGTAAAATTCGGTATGCCGGAGAACTACTCTGCAGCAACACTGGGCTGGGGCTATTACGAATTCCGTGATGCTTACCAGAAAACTGGTCAGGACGACCATATCGAAACTATTCTGCGGTACTTTAACGACTATTTGATGAAGTGTACCTTCTTGGATTCCAACGGTGACGTGATTGCACATTGCTATCAGGTAGGCGACGGTGACATTGACCACGCTTACTGGAACGCACCGGAATTGGATGAAATGGATCGTCCGGCATTTTTCCTCACCGGCGATAAGCCACAGACAGACTATGTTGCTTCTGCCGCTGCTTCGCTGGCGATCAACTACCTGAACTTCAAGGACACCGATCCGGAATATGCACAGAAGTCGCTGGACTATGCAACAGCACTGTATAAATTCGCAGAAACTCACGAAAAGCAGCTGAGCGACAACGGCGATGGTCCGAAGGCTTATTACAATTCGTCCAAGTGGGAAGACGATTACTGCTGGGCTTCTGCATGGATGTACAAGATCACCGGCGATCACCACTATCTGGAACAGATCTTCCCGTACTACGACTACTATGCAGCACCCTGCTATGTCTACTGCTGGAACGATGTCTGGGGCGGCGTGCAGTGTATTCTGGGCGAGATCACCAGCGAGCAGTACCCGAACTTCATTGACGAATACAAGAAAGCTGCCGGAAAGAGTCCCTACGAGGAAATGAACTGCTGGAGTTCCGTAGCAGAAGCCCTGAACAAATACATGACTGGCGGCGTGGGAACCATTACACCGGCTGGTTATTTCTGGCTGAACACATGGGGCTCTGCACGATACAATGCGGCGGCTCAGATGATGGCGTTGGTATACGATAAATATAACAACAACGGAAAGCCCGGCGAATACAGCGAATGGGCAAAGGGACAGATGGAATATCTGCTGGGGGATAACCCCATGAACCGTGCCTATGAAGTTGGCTACGATGAAACCGCAGCGAAATTCCCGCACCACCGTGCAGCTTCTGGTCTGACAAAGTGTGAGGACACCGACGAGCAGAAGCATGTGCTCTATGGTGCACTGGTCGGCGGCCCGGATGCACAAGATAAGCATAACGACATTACCGCAGACTGGATCTATAACGAAGTTACCATTGACTATAACGCTGCTTTTGTAGGAGCGTGTGCTGGTCTGTATGATTACTACGGCACAGATGCAATGGAGATCACACCGGATTTCCCGCCGGAAGATAAGAACAGCGGCAGTGATAACGGCGGCAACGATTTCTGGGTAGATGCTTATGCGGTAGACGACATACAGACTTCCGGTGCCGGCGTGACAAAGCTTGCCATTCAGATGCGTACCAATTCTATCACACCCAAGACCGACCTGTCCATGCGGTATTATTTCAGTATCGCAGAAATGGAAAACAAATCCAATATCAGCAAAGTTACCGGCAATGAGTTATACGATCAGGCAAGCGTAGAAGCTGCTCCGGCAGACGGTGTGATCTCTGGTCCGTACCAGTACGATGCTTCTTACGATCCGGATATTTACTATGTAGAAGTAAAGTGGGACGGCTATAAAATTGCCAACTCCAACAAGAAATATCAGTTCACCGTGGGCTTGTACTACGGCGATAAGTGGGATCCCACCAACGACTGGAGTTATCAGGGCATTACCAAGTGCAAGGATACCTATCAGGACGGCTCCGAAACCAGAACCGATTACATTTGTGTATACTCCAATGGAGAACTGGTAGGTGGCATTGAACCGAATGGCAACAAGCCGGCAGTTACCACCACCACAACACCTGCGGAAACCACGATCACTACCACTAAAACTACTACTGTAACAACCAAAGCTACCAGTACCTCTGCGGAAACTACCACAACGGAGCAGACATCATCCGCTGCACCTTCCACAGATACAACCGAAACCACTGCAAACACTACAAAAACCTCGGAAAGCGGTTCTGATGTCACACCATCTGTCATGTACGGTGATGTCAATCTGGACGGTCGAATCGATGTGACTGATGCCGTGTTGCTGAATAAGATGGCTGCCGGTGCAGTGACAGGGAACGACCAGCAGCGGCGTGCCGGCGACTGCAACGTTGACGGAGAAGTGGACACCGCAGACAGCGTTATGCTTCTGCAATTTTTGGTACACATCATTCAATACCTCGGACCGCAGGCAAAGTAAAGGCATTGCTGAAACCGAAAGAAAGGAATATCATTTTTCATGGAGCAAGAACATACAAAACCAACTTCCAACTGGCAGGAATTCTGGCAGATTCTCAGGCACGGACAATTCGGGAAATTATTTGCCGGTGCCACTGAAAATACGCTGATTCAATTCTTCCGCTACTGTTTTGTAGGCGGAGCTGCAACTGTGGTAGACTGGGGAATTTCCGCACTGCTGTTTTTTGCCGTATTTGACCAGCATTACGCCATTCTTGCAAACGGCTGTTCCTTTGTTGCCGGACTGCTTGCCAACTACTTCCTGAGTACATTCTGGGTCTTTCGTTCGTCGAAAGTGCAGTCCCGTCTGGTGGAATTTCTCGCATTCGCCGCAATCGGCGTGGTGGGACTTCTGCTGACGATCGGCATTACAAAGGTCAGCGAGATAACACTTGGAAATATCACCAGTGCCTATCAGATGATCGGAAAAGTAGTTTCCACTATGGTGGCATTCCTGTGGAATTTCTTCGCACGGAAGTATCTCTTGTTTTCGAAAAAAGAAGCTTAACCGGCTGAAAAAGCCGCTTTTATCCAAAAAAAGCACTGTCAGCCGTGGGCGGTTTTGCCCTGCTGTACAGTGCTTTTTATATTTGAAAGGAGTGAATCGTTTATGAAAATGACATTTATCGGGGCTACTCATGAAGTCACTGGCAGCTGTACCTATCTGGAAGTCTGCGGAAAGCGGCTTCTGGTGGATTTCGGTATGGAGCAGGGGAGAGATACCTATGAAAATGTAAAAATCCCTTGTGCTCCGTCACAAATCGACTATGTGCTGCTGACGCATGCTCACATTGACCACTCCGGCTTGCTGCCGCTGTTGTACGCCGGCGGCTTCTCCGGTGAGATCCACGCTACCTCAGCCACGTGTTCTCTCTGTGAGATCATGCTGCGGGACAGTGCACACATTCAGGAATTCGAAGCAGAATGGCGAAACCGCAAGGCAATGCGAAAAGGCGGCGAACCCTATGTGCCGCTGTACACCATGAAAGAGGCATTGGGAGCACTGGAACTGTTTGTGCCACACCCATATGGCGAACGATTCACGCTGACATCCGGCATTGATGTGCGGTTTCTCGATGCGGGACATTTGCTGGGTTCGTCCAGCATTGAGATCTGGCTGACCGAGAACGGTATTTCCAAAAAACTGGTATTTTCCGGTGACATCGGTAACCTGAACCAGCCGCTAATTCGTGATCCGCAGCCGCCGGAAGATGCAGACTATGTGGTCATGGAATCCACCTACGGGAACCGGCTGCACGAAAAACCAAAGGGATATATTCCAGGCTTGGTACAGGTGTTAAAAGATACATTCAGCCGTGGCGGTAGCGTCATCATTCCGTCTTTTGCTGTAGGACGCACACAGGAACTACTGTACTATTTCAAGCAGATCAAAGATGAAAACATACTGCCGGAATTCAGCGATTTCCCGATTTACATGGACAGCCCGCTTGCCATTGAAGCAACTGAAATTTTCATGCGAAATAAGGAAAGCTGTTTCGATGAGGAAGCACTGACATATGTTCGCCGCGGCATTAACCCCATTGGCGTTTCCGGACTGATTCCGGCAGTGACAAGCGATGCTTCCAAAGCAATCAACGCGGACAAACGCCCGAAAGTCATTCTGTCCGCCAGTGGTATGTGCGAAGCCGGACGAATTAAACACCACTTGAAACACAACTTGTGGAAGCCGGAAAACACCATTTTGTTCGTTGGCTATCAGGCAGAGGGCTCTTTGGGTAGACGCATTATTGAGGGAGCCAAAACGGTAACACTGTTTGGCGAAACCGTGCAGGTCAGTGCTCAGATCGTCCAGCTGCAGGGTATGAGTGGACATGCAGACCAAAAAGGGCTGCTGTCGTGGATCTCACAAGTACAGGGCGTACAGAAAGTGTTCGTCAACCACGGTTCGGCAGAATCTGCTGAGGCATTTCGGGAAAAATTGTGGCTGTCTTTGGGCATTGATGCTTATGCACCGTACAGCGGTGCGGAATTTGACATTGCCACCGGAAAAATCACTTACGATGCACTTGCGGTGCCGATTCAGCAGAAGCCGCGTCGGAGTGCAATGACATACGACCGGCTGTCGCAGACGTTGAGCCGTCTGACAGCATTGGTACAAAACAGCAGGGGATTGTCCAACAAGGAACTGGCAAAAATGGCAGACCAGCTGGGCGAACTCTGCTCCAAATGGGAACGGAGGTAATCGAACATGTATGAAGAAAATGCAGTACTGCATGCACTTTGCACCAGAAGAAGCGTGCGGAGTTATAACAGTACCAAGCCGGTGGAACAGGAAAAAATTCAGGCGGTTCTAACTGCCGGACAGTATGCTCCCACAGGCATGAACCGTATGCCTACCAAATTTGTGGTGATACGAAATCCGGAAATGCTGCACCAGCTGTCCAATCAAAACGCAGAGATCATGGGTGCAGCAGATCGGGATCCGTTTTATGGAGCACCGGTGGCAATTCTGGTACTGGTAGATTCCACAGTACACACATGGGTAGAAGACGGCAGCCTTGCCATGGGTGCCATGCTGAATGCAGCATACGCTGTCGGTCTGGGCAGCTGCTGGATTCACCGTGCAAGAGAAACATTTGACAGCGAAGCCGGAAAAGCACTGCTGAAACAGTGGGGGATTCCGGAAACTTATCGCGGCGTGGGATTCTGTATTCTGGGCTACGCTGCCGGAGAACTGCCGCAGCCAAAGCCGCGGAAAGATGACCAGATCCTCTGGATAGACTAAGGCAATACCGCATGATGTATAGAAAAAGGTCTGATACCCATATTGGGCACCAGACCTTTTTGGATAAAAAATGAGAATTTTACTGCATCTTATAGGCGTCGATCATCTTTTTAGTGATGTGTCCAGAACAACAATTGCATCTGCCACTTCTGTGTGAACTAACATCGACAGATTTTAGCTCTGAAGACTTTAATTTGATTTCAAGTTTCATGGTTTGACGATCCACTGGAATGACATTAATGAAATCTAGCACAACTCGTGATATATCATTGAGCTCATCAATTGTCATATCGCGGGACTCCGGACCACATATTTCTTGAATATAGGTTTTTATGCGTTTAGCAGGATCTATAATGCTCTCCCCGTTATCAGGATTTTTAAGTGATTCTAATTCTGACTTTGCGTCATCAAGCTTTGCATTTAACTCTGATGCTTTGTCCGAATACTCAGACTTTGTAATAGCCTCGTCCATATACAAATCTAGAAGTCTGTCCTGCTTTACTTTTAGTTTTTGAATGTTAGATTCCAATACGGCTATTTTTGATTTTCCAGATTCTGTAGTAGTCACAGATTCATAAATTTTCAAGAACTCAGATACCCATTCATCAATATCAGAAATGATGCTCTTATACACGTCATTTAAAATCTTGTAGATTTCTGATTCCATAAGTGCAAAAGACTTACAGCACGAAGCTGTTTGTCTTTTCTTTTCTCTACAAATCCATTGATATATAGGCTTACCTTGACTAACACTATTAGAGTAGCTTGTTCTCCAGTATGTTCCATGCTCACTGCATTTAATTTTACCAGAAAGCGGACTCTGACTTTTTATGGATCTGGTTCTAGCTTTAATTGCGGAACTTCGCTCTTTAAATATTACATTACATGCATTCCACTGATCTTCTGACACAATAGCCGGTACGGTTTCACCAGTTTCATCCTTATACATGATCCACTCTTCTTCAGGATTAAACCGCTGTGCTTTAGTTCTATAGTCCGTAATAGTCACTTTATTTGCACAATAATAACCTTTATACTTAGGATTTTGTATAATCCCAGATACTGTATTGTGATGGATCGGGGTTCCATTTCTTCCTAAGTAACCGCGTTTTTCAAGCTCAGTAGCAATGGATCTTGTACTCCAAGATCCAGTTTCATATAAATTAAAAATCAAGCGAACCATTTCAGCTTCTTTTTCATCAATAATAAGCTTGCAGTTTACTTTTGTATATCCAAAGATGCGACTGTTGCCTAACAATCTTCCAGATTCTGTGGCACGCTTATGACCAAATTTGATTCGTTCAGATAGTTTTCGCACCTCATCAGCAGCAATGCTACTCATAATTGTAAGTCGCAGTTCACTATCTGGATCAATTGTACAGATGTTATCATTTTGAAAAAACACCCCTACACCACATTGGAGCAAATCTCGTGTATATGTAAGACTATCTATTGTATTTCTTGCAAATCTACTAACCTCTTTAGTAAGTACTAAATCAAACGCTCCGGCTTTTGCGTCATCAACCATCTTTTGAAATTCTACTCTATTTGCAGCAGATTCACCGCGGATTCTATCTGCATATCCAGAAACATATGTCCAATTTTTATTTTCTTTAATCATATTTTCGAAATGTATAATCTGATTTTCAATAGAATTTTCTTGTTCATCACGCGTTGTCGAAACTCTAGCATAAAATGTTACTCGCAAATTTAAATCAAATATATTTTTCCTTTGTGTTTGCATTGTGCGTCTAGCTTCATAAATATCCATTATTTAAACCTCCAGATTTACTTGCAAGGCATCATTACCTATTGATTATACCATGACAATAGTCCTAAGTCAATAGCAAAATCAGCAAACTTTTGACGCTCAAAAATAAAATTGTGTATCCAAATGCTGAAAACAAAGCACCTACAACCAAATATGGCTGTAGGTGCTTTAATTATGATGTTCTACACTCTAATTTTCGAACAAGTGCATTGTATTGATCTTGCGAAATAGTATTTTTACCAAGAAGAAGCTTCGCCCACGCTAAGAACATTAACTTTTTTGCAGCAGACTTTGTATCATGTTCCAGTTGCTTACTCATAAGTTATTAAACCTCCTGCTGATATTCAAAATGTAATTTTAGTATTGACTAGATACAAGGTAATATTCGGTAAATATCATGCATACTTACATTGATTGCTTCAATAGAACATCAGCAATACCGCTCATGATATAGTTTACACAAGGTAGTGCAACACTATTTCCCAAAGCCTTATATCTTGCACAGTCAGATTCTTCAGCAGTCCAGTTATCTGGGAATCCTTGTAGGCGTTCACACTCTAATGGTGTCAATCTACGAACAATTGATATACAATCTGTGACTAATGTCTCACCACCTGGTCTGACAGATGCTCCAGAAGCTGTAAGCGGTGCACATATACATCCTGCGTCATTATAATCCGCAAATCCAGACTGTGAATACACTTTCTTAGATTCCATTACATAAGGTGTGTTTCCACCACCTGTACCCATTTTAGCATTCAACGTTTGACATACATTATCTTTAGATATAGTCAATCTAGAATCCTGTGGGTGATTGTCAATTAGAACTGCGATATTCTGATATGCTGTAAGTGTAGATGACATATCTTCATCATATGGAAGAGTAGCCATTTTTGCACCCTGTTGGAACTTAAATGCTGCTACATACGGGTGTTTACTGTACTGTAAAACAGCTTGGTACCCTTGTCCAGGCTTTCCTCCGCTACACTGTAAAGCACCAGTATGATCTCCAAGCCATACAGCACCATCTTGATTTTCTTTTATGCTATATGCAACAGCAGGTCTGTCTATAGTATTTAATGTGTAGCAATAATCTTCTTTCCAACCTTTTCCGTTACATCCAGCGGTATCCCCACGATCTATACCATTTCCCTGCAAACAATAGACAGTATCAACTACAACATTTCCACCTTGATTACATGTTGGGTTTGTACCAGATGTATCAATCGTTTTTGCAATATCTGTTTTATATATTCCGCTATCAGGATTATCTGATTTCATTGCATTTGATGTAAAACTACAAATTCCGTAGACAGATTTATCTGAATTTAACTCTTGTCCTGCTGGTTCAAACTGGTTTGAATCTGATACTCTAGTGCTATTTTCAATTTCTCTGGAAGAATTTTCCCACGGCGTTTGGCTCTGCGGATGATTCCCTCGCAAGCTTTCTGACTTAAATAATATTTCGCTTGCACATTGTCCTCTAAGATCAACGACAAGGAAGATTCTACGTCTGCGTTGGGGGACTCCCCAATATTGAGCGTCGAGAGTTCTCCAGGCGATGGAACCGGATTTACCCAGAATTTCTCCTGACTTTGTCCATTTCTCAGGTCTAGCCGCAGGAAGTTTTTCCGAAATGAGTCCACAGAATTCTTCAAGGACACATTTGAAATCGTCCCCATTATTGCTGCTGATTGCTGCTGAAACGTTTTCCCAAACAATGATTTTTGGATACTCATGATTAGTTACCTCCGACATTTCTTTAATAACTCGAATCTGTTCCATAAATAATCCGCTTCGAGTAAGTTCAAGATCTATACTGCATTTAGGGCATACCTTTACATCACCATTTGCACTAAATGATTCTCCACATTCTGGACAGTATAGCTTGATGCCACCCTGATTTCCAGCCACAGATAAATCCTGACAGTTATGAACGACAATACTGTCTGCTACATAGCTTTCATCATCTTTTACAGATATATTATATACAGTTTTGACTTCGCCAGTTTTATTGACCGATGTGCATTCATACCATTTATGATTACCACATCTAATACCGTTAAAAGTACCTCTAATGTCAAGAAAATATGTATCGAACTCACACATTAATCTTGTATCTTCTCTCCATGACTCAAATAGATGTCTTAAAATAAGAGCATCTGATTTCTGTTTAATCGCGAGTAAGCAACTATTATCTACAGGATTCCAATCACATAAACTATGATTTAGCATCAAGCCTGTTGCAAACGCATATTTACATGATTTTCTAGCTGTAAGAATATTCAGGGAAAGCTGTTTAAATGCTGTGTTAGTACATAAATTCTGCATAAATTTAATAAAATCATGGGATACAATTGATAGCATTCCTATATCTACCTTAAACTCTACAGAATTATCTGTGCATCCAAATTTTGTAAGCATTTTTGATATGATACTTTGGTCTGACCTATTGTAATACATAACAGCACAATCATCATAGACAAAACCATTCATGTACCACATTCCGAGAAGAAAATAAAAGTATTCTGGCTTTGTCAAATCTTGGGAATTTGCTGAGCCGTTGAAGTACATTGGGGTGGCCCAATGTTTTGATTTCATATCTATGGCTTTAGTCCATTCTCCAACATCAGTAAGTGCTTCACCATCTCGAACACTACTATAAATAGGATGATTTTCTGTAGTTTCCAAATCCACATTACCTTTAAGTAAGTATGTTTCAGCTTGTCTACTACCAGTGGCTGTAACTGGTTTCCATCTCCCTTTATGTGTCAGCACAAGATCTCCAACTTTAATATCTGCGATTGGAATATACCCAGCTGCTGTTAAAACCATTGTACTAGCAGGAAAACAGGGACTACCACCAGTGATGATATCAACTGGCTCTAATGCATGACCATCAAGCTTTGTAATATCTCCAACATGTTTCATTTTCGGGAAATGACGTTTTGTAATTCGTATTGGAGCAGGTTCAATCTCTGATGCCCATACAGGATCAAAATTATACCAACTGCCAACTAGCTCGAATCCACCTATTCCACTGAATAGCGATCCGAGTTTTATTTTTTGATCTGACAAATAAATCACCTCAATTATGATAAGTCTACATTTACATATAACGATGGAGATTTAGTAACTTACAACAGGCTGCAAAATAGTGAGAATTTACAAGATTTATTTTATATAAGAAAAATTTTAGATTCATCTTTTCGCTCGTTAGTATTCATATAGACTAGCAGAGTAGGTGATTATGATGATCGCAATCAAACAGCAATCTTTAACAGGTATGACATTCATAGATCTGTTTGCCGGACTAGGTGGTTTCAGACTGGCATTGGAATCACTGGGGGCAAAGTGTGTTTATTCCAATGAATGGAACAAGGTTGTTCAAAAGGTATATGCCGAAAATTTTGGAGATACTCCAGAGGGGGGACATTACAAAGGTAGATGAAAAAACGATTCCGGAACATGATATTCTATGTGCCGGATTTCCATGTCAGGCTTTTTCTATCAGCGGCAAACAACGAGGATTCGAAGACAGCCGTGGGACTTTATTTTTCGATGTTGCAAGAATCGTAAAAGAAAAGAAGCCAAAAATCGTTTTTATGGAAAATGTGAAAAATTTTGCTACCCATGACAAAGGACATACATTAGAAGTAGTAAAAAGGACTATGGAAGAACTGGGGTACACTTTCTATCAAAAAGTCCTCAATGCGGTAGACTATGGCATTCCGCAAAGACGGGAGAGAATCTATATGGTTTGCTTTCGAAATGATTTGTCTATTAAAAACTTCACATATCCCAAGCCAATTCCCTTGTCACATCATGTAGAGGATTTTTTATTAAACGATGAGAAACTCGTAGAATCGCTCTATATCAATCGTCCGGATACATATTTTCAAAGTATAAGCGATGACAAATATAGTAATCAGTCCATTCGACTGGGGATTGTCAACAAAGGTGGTCAAGGTGAACGCATTTACAGCACAAAAGGAATTGCAATTACATTATCCGCATACGGCGGCGGCGTTTTTTCTAAAACCGGAGGATATCTGGTTCATGGAAAAACCAGAAAGCTGCACCCTCGTGAATGTGCAAGAATCATGGGTTATCCTGACACTTACAAAATTTGCAAAAGTGCGAATCAGGCATATCAACAGTTCGGAAATTCCGTGGTTATTGATGTTTTGCAATTTGTAGCAATTGAGATCGGAAAAGTATTAAAATTAACCGCACAACAAGATCAATAATCTTCATCGTTATATACAGTGTAGGTAAGTCACACCTATAACTTGGAGGTAAATACTATGAACGAAATCGAAAAAGTAAAAGTACTGCACATCTGGGAGTCAACTTTCGACATCTACCCATGGTCTGAAGTACTTCCGGAAGTCACAGGCAATCCAATTGACGTAGTGGTTAGTGGACTACAAAAGTATCAAACAGAGCAAATCCCAAAGCCTAAGTGCAGAACTGTTGGTTACACTGCGTGGGAATGGCTCATGCACTGGAGAAAAACTTTGAAACATACTGTCATCAAATCCACACCGGATGAATCAATGACAGAGTACAAAAGAATGCTGGATTTTCGAACTCTAAAATAATGGATAAAGCGAAAGCAAAGGAGGTACATATATGACGACTTTAGAATGGGCTGAAAACGAAATTAGACTTGCAAAAGATGCATCTGACGATGATAAATACTTTTCATTATGTTGTGACAGTGCTATTAAAGCATTTCAATCACTGATGGATGACAATCACAGTGGATACTCTATATCTATAACAATGGATATATTGAATCGTTTAGCATCAAATAAACCTCTAACACCAATTACAGAAAATGATACATTTAGCAAAGCATGCGGATGTCCATATGAGGGTGCAGTAGATTATCAATGCGACAGAATGAGCAGTTTGTTTAAAACAGTTCAGTCAGATGGAATTATAAAATATACTGATATCGATAGAATTACCGTATATGATGTTAGTAGTGTAAATCCGAACATTGGATTTCATAATGGATTTGTTTCTGGCATTGTGCATGACATGTTTCCGATCACATTGCCATACAAATCAGATAAAATAAAAGTATATGTTGCTGAGTGTCTTACAGATCAGAAAAATGGTGATTTTGATACCATTGCTATACTCAAAGTTGTGAAGTCAGATGGTGCAGAGATTCAAATCAATCGATATTTCAAAGAAGCTAAGGAAGCTGGATTTACTGAAATCAGTAAAGAAGAGTACAATATACGACGTGATATGGATTTAAGACGTAGATCTGAGTATGCTTATAGGATGGGTGATGGTAGATGACAAAATATGTTTTAGAATCTGATGGTACTCATGTATTGCATGAATATTGTGATATATGCGGAGCGGATGTTCAGAATCATTTTCGTGAATTACGCATGTGGAGATCTGGTTACGTAGGATGCAATACAGAAACAATCATGGTATGCAAGAAATGTTGTTCTGACGTAATCAAAGCACTTCAAAGAAATACTAAAAGAAGTGATGATCTATTCGACACGGATAAACTAAACGAAATCATGGGTGTTGAAGCTGGAGATGATAACTATGAGTGAAATTTTTAATGAATCCATTGAGTATAGTCATAAGGTTGATGAAATGCGAATCAATCGAGTTAAGACATCATTTTATAAGTATGGTTCAGCCAAAGTAAATTTTGGGGACAAGCTAGTTAATGCTATTGAATCGCATGATTTGTGTATTGAAAAATATCAGAAAACTGGTAACACGGAGTATCTGTTGGATGCTATGAACTATCTGATGTTTGAGTTCATGTATCCTCAGAAGAAAGACGCATATTTCAGAGCAACGTCTTCAAGCGAATCTGCTGGGATTTCTGGCATCAGTCATAATGAGCTAAAAGAAAAGTATTGATTGGAGTGATGACACATGAGTATTCAAAAACAAGAAGTTAAAACATATATTTGTGATTTCTGTAATAAACAAATTGACGCACCTATCATGTCAAGAGTCACATTTGATGTATTCGATGGAACAGCAGGTATTACAATTGGTGGTGAACCGCCTATGCACATGTGTAAGCACTGTGCTACATTAGTACATAGATTGATTGATTCATTCTCTAGAGCATACAAAGCAGATGACACAGAAACAAGGTGTGACAATGGGCATTTGGACTAACATACGAGGTACGATATACTGTAGTCCAGCAGGTGCTACTCCAGAGGAACAAGAGTACATACTAAAAACTGTATTGCGACATCTTCCAAAAGTGAATCCTTATAAAACTCGAAGAGATAATATGTTTGAAACCTATATGAATCGAATTGATCAACCACAGGGATTTAGATCTTGGGATGAATTTGGAAATGATTCAAACCTAACAGATTATGACGATTACTGCTATAAGGCATTCGGATGTGACTACTCATTTGTTATTACGTTATATGGTATGTATCGATCAGATAATCAATCTGATGTTCTAAAGCGTTTTGAAAAATGGCTTTGCAGATTTTCAAAACGAGTATTAGTTGACTACCTAAGTATTGATATATGGGAATCTTGTGGAGAATCCAATAACAAAATTAGTATATCAAAATGGGAAGCATATCATGATATGTATGATTTTGAAACCAATTGGATAGATAAAATCCGTCCAGCTTACAGCTTTAACAGATAGGATGTGATGATCGGATGCTTGGTTTTTCAATAGGATTTTTAATAACTGGTATACTATTTAATGCACAATCACTTGATGAAAGAAGCTCAACAAAATGTATAGTATATACTGTGGCTGGCATACTCTACATGTTACTGAGTGTAGCAATGTTTATTATACGAAATTATATTTAATAGAGGGTGATTTTCGATGATTTCAATCGTACAAGCACTTGCAATTTTAGGCGTTATGATTTTCTATGGTGGAATGCTTGCAAAATCAGAAAAGAAATCTATGATAGGATTCTTTTTCGGAGCATTACTGCTAGTTATTTCTGTGATTGTATTTTCAATGCACAAGTTCTGGTGAGTCTTAGGTATGTCTACAATGAGTTTACATAATAGTATACTATACTTACAAGCTGAATCGGCAAGCATTTACAACAGTGGTCATTGCATCATGTGTAATGAAGAGTTAAAGTGTCAAGTGGCTCAGACTATATATGCTGTTTTAGAACCATATACATATGAGATAGGATCTGTTTGCTGTAAATGTCTAGTAGATATACATTCAACCGCTGACACAGCCAATAAGTTTTATAAGTGTATAATGACAAAACTGGTCCAGTTTTCGCAATCAAGTCCAGAACTCAAATCATATCTAGCTGGATATGAGAGCAGTACTAAAAGCGCATTAACTATTAAAGGAAAATGAGGTGTAATAGATGACTAATACAAAAGTATGTTCATTTTGTGGAAGTCGAGTCTTTCCGGTTTTTACATATACGGATTTGTGTACAAAGCCAATTGAAATTGGAGAAACTTGTGAAAAATATGATTATTATCTTTGTGCAGAGAAACCATTTGAACTGTACGAACTTGCGATGAAACAGTATCCAGATGTTACAATTCGTAAACCGCTATAATGAAAAAGGAGATAAAACTATGAGAAAAATCAAATCCACATATGTAAAACTTGCTGCTACATTGTTAGCAATCCCTATGTTATTTACAGGCTGTACAGCATCATGTAGTCGAGAATTGACAGATATGAAATCTGATTTTTGTGGTGGTCTTAATCGTACTATCATAGTATACACTGCTGATGGGAAAGTGATTGCTTCATACAGCGGTAAAATCGATATTGATATAAATAGTGGTGGTTATGTAAAATTTGATTTAGACGGAAAGCGATACATCTACTACAACTGTTTTGTAGAATCTATCGCAGACATTGACTAACAAGAGGAGAACCTAAATGAAAGTAGTGTTAATAGCACATACACCTACACCGGAGCAGACTGTCGCAGCGGCTGCCCGGCTATGTTATTCTGACACCGATGTAGAGGCTC
>NZ_KI260298.1 GCF_000468015.1 Ruminococcus callidus ATCC 27760
AGAAAAAAAGAAGCAAAAAAAGAAAAGAACTCGCCTACCCTTGTACTGTATGGCAATGCGTTGCACGAAGATTACACAAAGAACTGCGACACAGCACAACCCTACGATGTATGAGCTCAATAACAAAACTCCCTGCACGTTTTCGTGCAGGGAGTTTTGTTTTCTGCCGGCTTTATGCCAGCGAATTCTTTTGTGAGGGCACAGCGTATAAATTGGTTTCCCACG
Source organism: Ruminococcus callidus ATCC 27760 (assembly GCF_000468015.1). Taxonomy (GTDB): domain Bacteria; phylum Bacillota; class Clostridia; order Oscillospirales; family Ruminococcaceae; genus Ruminococcus_C; species Ruminococcus_C callidus. The sequence goes on from NZ_KI260298.1 coordinate 226, forward strand.
CGGGAATATACAGCTGGTGCCGGATATATAAGTCGTAGTTCGGGTTCAGCCGCCGGATCAGCAGCGGCAGAGCAAAGATGTCCTCGTTCCGGTGATAGAGCGAAACCATCAGCTTCGGAGAAAAGTGTGCGATCGTCTGGGAGGCTCCCCAGAGTGCTTCCCGTTCACAGCCCTCCACGTCCATTTTGATCACAGTCGCCGGTCTGCCCTGTAAGATGCTGTCCACAGCACGTGCATCGATCTCCTGCCCAAAGGCGGAAACTGCCGACTGTCTGCCGGCTTTGGTGGAAAAGGGCACCGTGGTGTCCAGACACCATGCCACCGCATTGTAGGCATAGACAAAGTTCTTGCCGTCCAGATACTTGCACAGCTTCTTGAAGTTTTTCCGGTCGGGCTCTACGGCGTAGATGCGGATATACTTTCCGCGGGTGTATTGGAGCACCTCGTCAATGGTGTCCCCGTTGTATGCCCCCAGATCCACGTAGATCTCGTTGGGTGTCAGCTTGATGATCTTGCGGTAGATCTCCGCCTTGGGCGAAGTCACGTCCATCAGATAGCGGATATTGCCGCTGATGCGGAAATTGATGATGTTGGCATATACCCGTCGGGATTCGTCGTCCGCCAGCATCTCATAGACTTCTTCCAGTTCCGCCGCGTGCTCTACGCAGTAATCATAGGTGAACAGTCCGCCCCCTGCTACCGGTACGTCCGGTACAATGAGGGTGTGCCGGCTGTTCAGCTCCACGATCTTGTCCACAAGGGACTGATACCCTGCGGCAAACGCCAGCACGATCACAAAGTCGTCTACCTGTGCTTCGATCTCGGAGAGCTTCCGCACCTTGTAGCCGGCAAAGGAATGCCCGCGTACAAATTCATCGCTTGCAAAAATGCCGGCAAGCGGAATGGACTTTTCCCGAAAGACACGCATGATCTTTTCTGCACCGTCGCCCATGCCGTAGATAAAGATCGGGCGGGTTTCCGCCTGTAGTTTTTCCCACGAGGACTGTTTTTCTGTGATGAAAGAAAGCAATGTGTTCAGGACCTCCTTTTCTCTTTTTCGCATGAATGGGTTTGGCTGCTGCATGCAGTGTCTGTTTTAGTCATTGCAGCAGTCGTCATTCTCCCATGCCTCCGGCGGCATGCCGGACGGTCCCACCATGTCCCGTCCGCGGATCCCGAACTGGTCACGCTGTTCGTTGATGAGAGCCGTGATGAGGTCGGAAACCTGTCGGGGATTCTTGATGGAGTGAATGTGCTTTTCCGGAGTGTCAACGTCTTTGCTGAACAGAATGATCGTGCCGCAGCCGAACAGCCGCTGTCCCAGCGGCAATTCCATTTTCTTGTCGGTGATGCGGTAGATGTCCAGTTCGTCTTCCACTACGGTGAGCAGACCAATGCGGGTGATCAGCCTGCTTTCTGTCAGATAATATCGGGTAAAGGACAGGGGCAGTCCGAACAGGGTACGCTTTTTGTCCGTCCAGAGATACTCCAGCCCGTCTTTGGTTTTTCCTTTTGTCATGACTGCCGCCTTTCCGGTTGATGCTGGGCAATACCGCACAAAGATTGTGCGACAGA
>NZ_KI260299.1:0-811 GCF_000468015.1 Ruminococcus callidus ATCC 27760
AAAGTCGCCAGACGCTCTTTGTACGGTATTGCCTAAAAATACGTTTGAAAACAGGCAGTCTATCCTGCTTGCTTATAGTATAGCATAATTGTGACGGAGATGCAAGGGAATTTTCCAAAAACAGATCTGGAATTCCCGTTCGGAGGAGGAGAACATCATGCAAATTCGAAAAGCAACAACACAGGATTTGGAATGTGTGCGGGAACTCACGCGGGAAACAATTTGTCAGATTTATCCCAAGTACTATCCCGCAGGAGCCGTGCAATTCTTTCTGAATCATCACTGCGACGGGAAAATTTCGGCAGATATTCGGCAGGGGTGCGTGTATCTGGCTGAGGATCCGGCAGACGGCATTGTGGGGACAGTGACCGTAAAGGCAGACGAGATCAGCCGGCTGTTTGTGCTGCCGGAGCAGCAGCGAAAGGGCTACGGACAGGCACTTCTGGCATATGCCGAACAGCAGGTCTTTGCGGCATACCCGCAGGCGACGCTGGACGCATCACTGCCGGCAAAGGCAATGTATCTGAAACAGGGGTATCACGCACAGGCATTTCACAGCCTGCCTGCGGAGGGATTGACGTTTTTATGCTATGATGTCATGGTAAAAGCCAGATAGTGGCGTACACCAAAAATTGCGTATTCGGGTAAAAATGAAAAAATGACAAGAACGACAACAAGGCAGGTCAATGGGGGTTGACCTGCCCTGTTGTTTTTGTATGCTCTCGCAAAAACCAAAACCGCCCGCAGCTTGGGAAAATTCCTTTGCTGCGGGCGGTTTTGCCTTTAGGCAATACCGCACAAAGAGCGTCTG
>NZ_KI260299.1:911-9211 GCF_000468015.1 Ruminococcus callidus ATCC 27760
TCTGTCGCACAATCTTTGTGCGGTATTGCCTTTTTATTTTGTTTTGTCTGCGGAATTGCCGTCAGATGCCGCCTGTTCCTTGGCAGCCTTCAGCTTTTTCAAACTGGGACGCATGACCAGAAATGCAGTCACGCCGCATGCCACTGTGAAAATGACCAGCGTTTGCACGATCTGTCTGGTATTTCCGCTGTCCTTTGCATCGTCTGTGGATTCTGCCGCAGTAGTCTGCGGGGCAGTGGTTTCTGCCGCCGCAGCCGGAACTGTCAGCAGGCTTCCTGCCAGAAGCAGTACGCCTAACAGGCTGCAAAGCACTTGTTTCCAACGCCGCTGCATACCGTTAGCTCAAAGAGGACGGAATGGTGGAAGGCGGCATGGAGGAACCGGTGTGTTCCAGATAAGCATCATTCTTGACCGGCTTTACGTTGTTGTACACATCGATACCAGTACCAGCCGGAATCAGCTTACCAATAATAACGTTTTCTTTCAGACCATACAGATAGTCGCTCTTGCCGCGAATTGCCGCATCGGTCAGAGCCTTTGTGGTTTCCTGGAAGGAAGCGGCAGACAGGAAGCTGTCGGAGCTGGAGGATGCCTTGGTGATACCCTGAAGCATCGGCTCTACAGTGACCAGAGCCACTTCGGTTTCGCCGTTGTTGATGCGTTCCTGCAATCCGTCGTTGACTTCCATGATCTTGCGGCGGTCTACCATGGTGCCCGGCAGCAGATAGCTGCTGCCCGGATCGTCTACCTTGACCTTGCGGAGCATCTGGCGGACGATAACTTCAATGTGCTTGTCGTTGATGTCTACACCCTGCAGACGGTAAACCTTCTGTACTTCGCTGATGATATAGTCCTGAACCGCCTGAACGCCCAGAATGTTCAGAATATCACCCGGGAAGACGTTGCCTTCGGTCATGCGGGTACCCTTCTTGATGAATTCGCCTTCGCGAACACGAATCTTGAAGTTATAGTGGATCGGATAGGATTCCGATGCGTGGGTTTCTTCGTTGGTGACGATAATGGTGCGGGAAGTCTTGACTTCTTCGATGTGTACCACACCATCGAGGCGGGACAGGATCGCAGCATTCTTCGGGTGACGGCTCTCGAACAGTTCTTCGACACGGGGAAGACCCTGTGTGATGTCTTCTGCGGAGGCGATACCACCGGTATGGAAGGTACGCATGGTCAACTGTGTACCCGGTTCACCGATAGACTGTGCAGCGATAACGCCGACAGCTTCACCGATGGAAACCAGATTGCCGTGTGCGAGGTTTGCACCATAGCACTTTGCACACACACCCTGTTTTGCACGGCACATGAGGACAGAACGAATCTTGATACGCTCTACGCCGGAATCCACGATCTTCTGTGCATCGGCTTCGGTGATCATCTTGTTCTTGGAGATGATAAGCTCGCCGGTCTGCGGGTCACGCAGATCGTCTACCAGATAACGACCGGTCAGACGTTCTGCCAGCTTTTCGATCAGCTCGTTGCCGTTGCGGATCTCGTAGATCTCCAGACCGTCGGTTGCACCGCAGTCCTGTTCACGAATGATAACATCCTGAGAAACGTCTACCAGACGACGGGTCAGATAACCAGAGTCGGCGGTACGCAGTGCGGTATCTGCCAGACCCTTACGGGCACCACGGGAGGAGATGAAGTATTCCAGAATGTTCAGACCTTCACGATAGTTGGAACGGATCGGCATTTCGATGGTCGCACCGGAAGTGTTGGCAATCAGACCACGCATGCCTGCCAGCTGACGGATCTGGGAAATACTACCACGGGCACCGGAGTCCGCCATCATGAAGATGGGGTTATACCGGTCCAGACCGTTCTGCAGGGCAGTGGTAACGTCGTTGGTAGCCTTGTTCCAGATCTCGATGAACCGCTTGGACTTTTCTGCGGCGGAGATGTAACCGTATTCGTATTCCGCTGTGATGTCATCGACCTGTGCATCTGCTGCGTTGACGATGTCCCACTTTTCCTTCGGGATAATCGCATCGCAGACAGCAACTGTGATCGCAGCCTTGGTGGAGTACTTGAAGCCGGTTGCCTTGATCTTATCCAGCACTTCCGAAGTGGTGGCAGTGCCGTGGATCTTGATACAGCGGTCAATGATCTGACCCAGCTGTTTCTTGCCGACCAGGAATGTAACTTCCAGATCGAACTGCTTGTCAGAATTGGTACGGTCTACATAGCCCAGGTTCTGGGGGATATTTTCGTTGAAGATCAGGCGGCCGACGGTGCAGTCGATGATCTTGGAAACCCGCTTTTCACCGATGTCCTTGGTGATGCGGACTTTGATTTTTGCATGAATGGAAACGTCGCCTTCCTGATAAGCCATGAGGGCTTCGTTGACATCGCGAAAGACCTTGCCCTCGCCCTTTTCGCCGTCCTTTTCCATGGTCAGGTAGTAGGAACCCAGTACCATATCCTGTGTCGGCACAGCAACCGGACGGCCGTCAGACGGCTTCAGCAGGTTGTTGGCAGCCAGCATCAGGAAGCGGGCTTCTGCCTGTGCTTCCGCAGACAGCGGCAGGTGCACAGCCATCTGGTCGCCGTCGAAGTCGGCGTTGAATGCAGAGCATACCAGCGGGTGCAGCTTCAGAGCACGACCCTCTACCAGAACCGGTTCGAACGCCTGAATACCCAGACGGTGCAGGGTAGGAGCACGGTTCAGCAGAACGGGGTGGTCATGAATGACATTTTCCAGAGCGTCCCATACTTCCGCAGAAGCACGGTCTACCATTTTTCTGGCACTCTTGATGTTGGCGATGACCTTGGTGTCTACCAGACGCTTCAGGACAAACGGCTTGAACAGTTCCAGAGCCATTTCCTTCGGCAGACCGCACTGATACATTTTCAGTTCCGGTCCGACAACGATAACAGAACGGCCGGAGTAGTCAACACGCTTACCCAGCAGGTTCTGACGGAAACGTCCCTGCTTACCTTTCAGCATGTCGGACAGAGATTTCAGAGCACGGTTGTTCGGACCGGTGACCGGTCTGCCGTGTCTGCCGTTGTCGATGAGGGCATCGACAGCTTCCTGCAGCATACGCTTTTCGTTGCGGACGATGATTTCCGGAGCGTCCAGTTCCAGCATACGCTTCAGACGGTTGTTACGGTTGATCACGCGGCGATACAGATCGTTCAGGTCTGATGTCGCATATCTGCCGCCGTCCAGCATGACCATCGGACGCAGATCCGGCGGAATGACCGGTACCACGTCCATGATCATCCATTCTGGACGGTTGCCGGACTGACGGAATGCTTCTACGATTTCCAGACGCTTCAGCAGCTTGACACGCTTCTGACCGGAAGCCAGCCCAGCCAGTTCAGTTTTCAGTTCAGCTGCCAGTTCGTCCAGATCGATCTGCTTGAGCAGCTTCTGAATAGCTTCTGCACCCATGCCGGCTTCGAATTCGTCGCCGTACTTTTCCCGATAGGAGTGGTATTCCTTATCGGTGAGCAGCTGCTTGGGCACCAGCTCGGTGTTGCCCGGATCGAGTACGATAAACTTGGTGAAGTACAGGACTTCTTCCAGACGCTTCTGGGAGATTTCCAGCATCTGACCGATACGGGACGGTGTGCCCTTAAAGTACCAGATGTGGGAAACCGGAGCAGCCAGTTCGATGTGCCCCATACGTTCACGGCGAACCTTGGCACGGGTAACTTCTACGCCGCAGCGGTCGCAGATCTTTCCCTTAAAACGGATCTTCTTGAACTTGCCGCAGTGGCACTCCCAGTCCTTGGTCGGCCCGAAGATACGCTCACAGTACAGACCGTCGCGTTCCGGCTTCTGGGTACGGTAGTTGATCGTTTCCGGACGCTCAACTGCACCGTAAGACCATTCCCGGATACGATCCGGAGAAGCAAGACAAATCTTGATAGATTCAAAAGTGTTAAATTCCAAACCGTTACCTCCTATATATCAACGAGGAAACAGGAGAAGCGAACGGAACCTGCCGTCCGCTGCCTGTCTGTTGGTGTGTATATCAAAATCGCTCAAAGGCGAGTGTTCTTGAGAATTACAGCAGATCATCGTCGTCTGTGTCGTCAAAGCTTTCGCCGATGCTGAAATCGTCGCCCAGCAGATCGTCATCGTCGCTGTAGGAACTTGTGTGACTGCTGCCGCCGATGCTGTCGCCCAGCAGATCATCATCTGTCGGATTGCCATCCTTGAAGGACATGCCGGCATCTTCCATATCTCTGTCTGCACCTTCATAGTCCGTAGAAGTTCCCATAAAGGACGGATCATCATCAGCTGCACTGACCGGCTGCGGAATGATCGCTTCTTCTTCCTCGAAGTTGGACTTGAGGTCGATCTCGTTCTGATCCTTGTCCAGAGCCTTTACGTCCAGACCGAGGGACTGCATTTCCTTGATGAGTACCTTGAAGGATTCCGGCAGACCCGGCTTCGGTACGTTCTGTCCCTTGACGATTGCCTCATAGGTGTTGACACGGCCTACGGTATCGTCGGACTTGACAGTCAGGATCTCCTGCAGGGTGTAAGCTGCACCGTATGCTTCCAGTGCCCAAACTTCCATTTCGCCGAAACGCTGACCGCCGAACTGAGCCTTACCGCCCAGAGGCTGCTGGGTAACCAGAGCGTACGGACCAACGGAACGTGCGTGGATCTTATCGTCAACCAGGTGGTGGAGTTTCAGGTAGTACATGTAGCCGACAGTAACGCGGTTGTCGAACTTTTCACCAGTTCTGCCGTCATACAGCGTGAACTTACCGTCTTCGTTCATCTCCAGAGCCTTCGGGTTGATGACCTTCTGCATCGGCTTCAGATCGAACGGATCATCGCGGTGCGAAGCATTCTTTTCGTTGGCTTCGCGGAAGCATGCACGAATGTCATCTTCGTGTGCACCGTCGAATACCGGTGTCATGATGTGCCAGCCCAGAGCCTTGGCAGCCATACCCAGATGCACTTCCAGAACCTGTCCGATGTTCATACGGGAAGGTACGCCCAGCGGGTTCAGGACAATGTCCAGCGGTGTGCCGTCCGGCAGGAACGGCATATCTTCTTCCGGCAGAATACGGGAAACGACACCCTTGTTGCCGTGACGGCCTGCCATCTTGTCGCCGACAGAGATCTTACGCTTCTGTGCGATGTAGCAGCGAACCAGCTGGTTTACGCCCGGAGAGAGTTCGTCGCAGTTTTCGCGGGTGAAGATCTTGACATCCACGATAATACCAGCCTGACCGTGGGGTACCTTCAGGGAGTTGTCGCGGACTTCGCGAGCCTTTTCGCCGAAGATTGCACGCAGCAGGCGTTCTTCTGCGGTCAGTTCCGTTTCGCCCTTCGGGGTGACCTTACCAACCAGAATATCGCCGGCATGTACTTCCGCACCGATGCGGATAATACCGTTTTCGTCCAGATCCTTCAGGGCATCGTCGCCCACGTTCGGAATGTCGCGGGTGATTTCTTCCGGTCCCAGCTTGGTGTCACGGCACTCGATCTCCAGTTCTTCAATGTGCACGGAAGTAAAGACATCTTCTCTTACCAGACGTTCGTTCAGCAGAACGGCGTCCTCGTAGTTGTAGCCTTCCCATGTCATGAAGCCGATCAGAGCATTTTTACCCAGCGAAATTTCGCCGTCTGCGGTTGCCGGACCGTCTGCCAGTACCTGTCCCTTGTGTACCCGTTCGCCGGCATCGACGATCGGACGCTGGTTGACACAGGTAGACTGGTTGGAACGCTTGTACTTCTGGAGTACATATTTATGTGTCTTGTGCTCGTCGTCCACCAGAACGATCTCGTCTGCGGAAACGGAGTCGATGACACCATCATATTCTGATACAACGCAAACGCCGGAGTCTACGGCAGCCTTGTATTCCATACCGGTGCCGACGAACGGACGCTCGGTTTTCAGAAGCGGCACAGCCTGCCGCTGCATGTTGGAACCCATCAGTGCACGGTTTGCATCGTCGTTTTCGAGGAACGGGATCATAGAAGTTGCCACGGAAACTACCATTTTCGGGGAAACGTCCATGAAGTCAACGCGTTCTGCTTCGATTTCCAGAATCTGATCGCGGAAACGGCCTGCGACCTTGGCATTTGCAAAGTGACCGTCTTCTGTCAGCGGTTCGTTTGCCTGTGCGACAATGTAGTTATCTTCCATGTCGGCAGTCATATAAACCACTTCGTCGGTGACGCAGCCGGTTTCCTTGTCCACCTTGCGGTACGGAGCCTCAATGAAGCCGTACTGGTTAATTCTTGCGAAAGTTGCCAGATAGGAGATCAGACCGATGTTCGGACCTTCCGGTGTTTCGATCGGGCACATTCTGCCGTAGTGGCTGTAGTGTACGTCACGAACCTCGAATCCGGCACGGTCACGGGACAAACCGCCCGGGCCCAGTGCGGACAGACGACGCTTATGGGTCAGTTCTGCCAGCGGGTTGTTCTGATCCATGAACTGGGACAGCGGAGAGGAACCGAAGAATTCCTTGATCGCAGAAGTCACCGGACGAATGTTGACCAGTGCCTGCGGGGTGAGCACATCGTTATCCTGTGCCTGCAGGTTCATGCGTTCCCGGATCACGCGTTCCATACGGGTGAAGCCGATGCGGAACTGGTTCTGGAGCAGTTCGCCTACCGAACGGATACGGCGGTTGCCCAGATGGTCGATGTCATCGACGTTGCCGATGCCGTCGCACAGGTTCAGGAAGTAGCTGATCGTTGCGTAGATGTCGTCCAGAATGATGTGCTTCGGCACCAGTTCATCTGCACGCTTGCGGATCGCGGTGCGGAGTTCGTCTTCGCTGGACGCACTGTCGAGGATCTCCCGCAGAACAGCGTAGCGAACCTTTTCGCTGATGCCCAGTGCTTCGCAGTCGAAATCCACATATTTTGCAATGTCTACCATGCCGTTGCCGATGACCTTGGCTTCCTTTTCAATGAAGCGGATCTCGTTTTCGCCGGACTCGGTGACAAAATATTCCTTGGTTTCTGCCTTGATATAGGCTTCCTTGATGCCGGCATCCTGAATCTGCATTGCCTGATCGAAAGTCAGTGTCACGCCTGCATCAAAGAGGATCTCGCCGGTCGCTTCGTCTGCCACCGGACGGGTCAGCTCGTGACCTGCCAGACGGCTGGCGATGCCCAGCTTCTTGTTGTACTTGTAACGGCCGAACCGGCACAGATCGTACCGCTTCGCGTCGAAGAACAGGTTGTTCAGATGTGTCAGGGAGCTTTCCACCGTAGGCGGTTCACCCGGACGCAGCTTCTTGTATACATCGATCAGAGCATCTTCCGTGTTCTTGGTGGAATCCTTCTGGATAATGGTCTGGGACAGACGCTCGTCGTTGTCGAACATCTCGGCAATTTCTTCGTCTGTGCCGGTGCCCAGAGCACGGATAAATGTAGTGATCGGGATCTTGCGGTTCTTGTCGATGCGGACATAGACCACATCGTTGGAATCCATTTCATATTCCAGCCATGCACCGCGGTTCGGAATGACGGTAGCCTTAAACAGGTCCTTACCGGTCTTATCCTTTTCCGAAGCGTAGTATACGCCCGGCGAACGCACCAGCTGGGAAACGATAACACGTTCTGCACCGTTGATGACAAAGGTGCCGCTTTCGGTCATCAGGGGGAAGTCGCCCATGAAGATCTCGCTCTCCTTGACTTCACCGGTTTCCTTGTTCCAGAGCGTTGCAGTCACACGCAGCGGTGCTGCATAGGTCACGTCGCGTTCCTTGCATTCTGCAATGGTATATTTCGGGGTGTCATCGATGCGGTAATCGGTAAAGTTCAGTACCAGATTGCCGTTGTAGTCTGTAATGGAAGAAACGTCGCGAAAAACTTCCCGCAGTCCCTTTTCACGGAACCACTTGTACGAGTTCTTCTGTACCTCGATCAGGTTCGGCATTTCCAGAACTTCGTTGATCTTACCGAAGTTCATACGAACGTTTTTCCCGCACTGCTTTGGCGTAACATGCACCATTGGCGAAAAACCTCCTTAACTCTTTGTCAGACAAAAATTCGCCTGTTTCCCTTACAACCTTCCGCACACAGCGGAAAATCTTTTTCTGTGATTTGAAAAAAAGGACTTGACAGACGAGGTCGGAATGTGGTATACTATTCTGCTGAAATGTGCATTGACACATTACGATACATTTTATTATTATATAATGCAAGCGTTCTTTTGTCAAGGGCGTTTTTTTATTTTTGTAGGAATGCCGCTGAAGCACAGGCTGTTCCGCTTCTTTTTCGTCAACTTGCACAAGCCGGACGGAACTGCCGCAGACAGCAAAGGCAACACCGCACAAAGCCCGCCTGACGGCTT
>NZ_KI260300.1 GCF_000468015.1 Ruminococcus callidus ATCC 27760
AACCGGTCATTTCGCCGGATTGTATGCTGCTTGAGGACAAAAAAAAGGGGCAAGTCCAACAGTGTTAATGTTGAACTTGCCCCGAAAAATGAAAGGAATGGAGAATCATTAGAACGGACAATTTTCATGAAAAGATGCAAGCATACAGATGTGAAAGGGAAGTGCTGGAATCGATTCTGCGTGGAAAAGTTTATTTTAATGATAGGTTCCATCTGATGCTGCATCCTTCCGGCGTAAAAATACACCATAAGCGGATTTTAGGATGATTGGAACAGTTTCATCCAAATTGGAACAGCTATTTTGAGAAGCACAAATTCGCCTAGATGCTGCATCATTTCAAACCGGAAGGATACAGCATCTACATTTTGTAGATGCCGTATGCTTAATTGTATTGTTTTGAAATTTCCGGCTTTTACCGTTTGGAGTCCTCTTCCTGTTTTAACAAATTATAACGCATCTGGCAAAGGTCAAATACATTCAAAGTTTGATCTCCATTGAAATCTGCCGCTTTCCAGTCTGCAAGCTGTGTGTCTGGAACAGACAACAGCCATTTTTGCAGCAGTACAACATCAGAAATTGTAAATGCACCGTCTGCATTAACATCCCCAATGATTCGCTCCTGATACTGAATAGTGGCTCCTGTTAGCTTTTCATTCAGCAGACCAATGGTAATCTGATTCCACTCTTCTTCCGTTCCGTTATAGGAAACTGCACGCAGATTTTTGCAGTTATAAAATGCGGAATCTCCCACCTTAATCAGGGAATTCGGAATTGTAAGGGTCTCCAGATAAGGATTCTCGGAAAAAGCATACATTGCAACAGATGTAACACCGCTTGGAATGATATATGCAGCATCTGTCTTTGCTGCCGGATAGATTATGAGTGTATCTTGCTTCTTGGAATACAGAACTCCATTTAGACTAGAAAAATTGGGATTATCTTTCGCAACCTGAATCTCCTGCAATGCACTGCAAGAGCCAAACGCATTTTTATCAATTTTTGCAACTCCAGTTGAAAGTTTCACAGACTTCAAAGAAGTACAGCCCAAAAACGCCATTTCACCAATGGAAGTTACTGTATTTGGGATTTCAATAGATGTAATTGCAGAGAGATAAAATGCTCCGACAGAAATTGCAGTAACTGGAAGTCCTTCGATCTCAGAGGGAATTACAACATCAGAAATGGAATTGTCAAAGCCGGTGATCTCAATTGAATCTCCATGGTTGACATAGGTGAATGCCGATGTAGCTGTTGCAATACCAGTAGATACTTGATCAGGGTCTTTGACAGCAATGTCCAGATAACACGTCACATCAGAAAATCCACCGACGCCCTCACACTGATAGGCATACCAATGCTTTTCCGCATCATAGTTCACAGAGTTTTCTTTTACATATCCCTCTGCAATCAGCTGATCAAACAGTGCGTCCGCCATTTGCTTTCTGGTTTCCTGATCTGCATTCTGAAATGTGGTATCGCTGGACAGTGCGCCTACCTTTTGTGCGATTTCTGCCATTCTTTCGGCATCAGCATCCGATACCGCATCATAAATTACGACAGAAAAGGTTTTTGTGGTAGAAACTGTCCCATCAGCATCTGTCAGGCGAGCATAATAAGAATAAGAACCAACTGCCGCATTCTCAAACGACAGCACAGCAGACCAGGTTCTATCATTTTCCAGGTCATCTCCACTAACGTCGAAGTTGCCGTCATCCAGCATTTTTGCGACTACTTCGTTTGTTTTGGCATCAACCAGTTCTACATCGCTTCCGGAATACTTTAAGCAAGTAGCCGTAAAGACCACCTTTTTATCGGTTTCATCCTCCATAAACTCTGCGTTTCCAGTATGCTGATTTAACCGCAATGTAAAAGAAGGATACTCCGCTGCACAAATTTGCTCCGCACCGACAAAAAAGCAGGTGCCGCTCATCATTGCAGCAGTGAGCAGACTCAGAACTTTTTTCTTCATAAAAACTTCCTCCTCATTAAAATTATATTTATGATACCATAAAAAAAGTACCTGTGCGAGAAGTCTACGAAACTTACAGTGTTTTCGACGAAACTTACAGTTTTTCATATTTTGTTTTTATTTTGCAGCCATGCTTTTTTACAAATACAGAGCCACCTCAGCATTAAAATAGACATCATTATGATGGAGTTGACAGATTCCATCATATTTTTCAGCTGCTGATTCTACATTTTTCAATCCATATCCATGTGATTCTGTATCTTCTTTTGTTGTTACGATTTCGCCATTTTCATAATGAACCTTTCCTGGATAGGTATTTTTTACAGCAATAAAGAGCATACCCTTTCGATAAGTCATTGCGATTTTCAACTCACGTTTTCCGTCAGTTTTTTGAAGTGCCTGTACTGCATTGTCCAACAGATTTGTCAAAATTGTGGAAAGGTCTACAATTTCTATGGGAAGTTCTGTTGGTATAACAATGTCTACGGTTACAGCAACATTCCAATCAGAAATAGATCTTAACTTGTAATTGATAATGCTGTCTACCACAATATTTCCTGAAGTAGAGTACAGTACAGACTTTTTTTCTTCTTTCTGTATCAACTCTTGTAGATATTGTGAAGCCTCGTTGGTTTTGCGACCTTCAAGAAAAGCTTCTACAATAGAAAAATGATTGGAAATGTCATGGTGAAATCTTCTGGTGTCTTCCACTGCATTCTGCATCAGCTGACACTGGTTCTGGTAGTAATTTTTTTCTTGCTCTGCCACTGTTGCTTTTGCAGCCCGTGCATATGCAATTGACAGTGATTCATACAGAAAAAATACTACGATATTGATGATAAATAAGAGAATCATGGAAACTGTGACCGATTGTGCTGTCACTCCAGAAACAGTCGTAAACAGCAATTCTATGCCAATTGTCAGAATTGGTATGCACGGAGAAACAAACATTGTCCATATTGGAAGAATCTTTTGCTCATTTCTGTGATGCGAAAAATATCCTAATAGCAACACAATCCAAAAGATTACCATACGAGATAAAAAGATTCCGATCTCATTTTCATATTCATATCTTTGAAGTGGTTCTATATAGGCATTTTTTGTAACCACAGATACAATTAATTCCACGGCAAATCCTAAAACAATATATTCTAATATTGCAAGCAAGCGTTTTGGAAAAGTGGTATTATAGCATAATGAGATAGAAAAAAGTGAGATTATCGTGAAAATCAGATTCAAAAAAGGAATGTTTGCAACGAAATGAATCCCAATTGTCAATACAAAATATAATGCATAAACGCTAATTGTAATTACCTTGTTTCGTATCTGTGTTCCAAAAAGCGATTGAAAAAAATAATAAATAATATAGATGGAAAATAATTCCGAACAAGCGTATACAATATCGTAGTTGGATAAACTCATACGGACTCCTTTCGATTGATAGCAAATTGTTCTGCTCTGATCTCTTTTCGTTTTGACTGTGCGATTGGCAGTTCAATTCCTGTAGATAGATATACTTTATCATAGGCATATTTACGCACATATAAGTGATGAACTAGATATGTTTTGTGAATACGTAAAAACTGAAAAGATTTTAATTGTTTTTGCACATGATCCAACAAGCCATAAAAGCTATCTTTATGATATTCGTTCTGAGTGTAGTAGTGTATGATGATCTGGTGATCCTCACTCTCAAAATATATAATATCTTTGATCGGTATTTTCACAATGTTATGTCCTGTTTTGTATGTAAATGCATCGGCTTGTAAATGCAATCGATGAATCAAGCGTTCAAATACCTTTTCAATTTTTTCTTTGTTAATCGGTTTATGCACAAAATAAAGTGGATCATATTCAAAAATTTCAATGGCATACTCCTTATTTCCTGAGATATACGCAATTTGTGTGGCATCGTTTTTTAAGTTGTCTCGAATCATTTTACTAACATCAATACCAGTAAATTCAGGCATTTCAATATCCAGAAAAATCAAATCGTAGAATTCACCGTTTTGTAGATGCTCACATAGTTCTTTCCCGCTGTAATAGATATCGATATCAATTGCAATGCCTTTATTGGTTGTAATTTCAATCAAAATCGTTTCGAGTTGTGTTCCTATTTCGACAGCATCATCTATAATTGCAATTCGAATCATGTAATCACCCCTGTTACAATATAATTAGTCGGGTAACACCTTACAAGCCGGTAAGGGTTTACACGCATTTGTTACTTAAGCTATACTGAAAGCAGTGATTGGACTGACGTATCACTCCTTGGGACAAAGCGCCCGTAGCAAAGACAGTCATCCATGCTTTCATTATAGCGTTCGGTTTATGCAGGTTGGGCCACAGAATACTGTGCGTTCGTGTCACCAAACAGATTGAATAGGTAATGAGTAAAGCATGGTTTGCCCGATTACAATATCAAATCAAGAGAGGTAAAATATTATGAACGCAATAGGTATTGATGTTTCCAAAGGTAAAAGTACAGTTGCTGTACTTCGCCCTTATGGTGAGGTTGTGGTTTCGCCTTTTGATGTTGCTCACACCGGAAGTGATTTAAGAGCATTAGCTGATTTAATCAAGAAGCTCCCCGGTGAGACAAAGGTTGTCATGGAGGCAACAGGAAACTATTTTGAATCCATTGCCCGCTACCTCCACGAACAAAATATATTTGTTTCCGTAGTCAATCCTGTGTTAATCAGTGACTTCGGTGGAAACACGTTAAGAAAGCCAAAAACGGATAAGAAGGATTCGGTAAAAATCGCTTCATATGCGTTAACTTACTGGCTTGACCTGAAGGAATATACTCCTCAGGAAGATTTGAGAAAATCCTTAAAACTGCTGAACAGACAATATCAGCAGTCAATAAAGCTGAAAACCATGATGAATAATAATCTGATTTCGTTGCTTGACCTTACTTTCCCTGGAATCAACAAGCTGTTCACATCACCTTCCAGAGAATCTGATGGTCACGAGAAGTGGGTGGACTTTGTATTGGAATTTTCTCACTGTGACATGATTTCCAAGCTTACCATAAAGGCTTTTGCAAAGAAATACAAGAAGTGGTCCGATCAAAACTCATATCACTTCACAGAATCATCATGCGAGAAAATATACGCTTTTGCAAAGGATTGTGTCAGCAGCGTTTCTTCTGATAAAGCAATCGTTTTCTCTGTTGTACAAGCGGCAAAAATGCTTATTTCTGCTACGGAGAACTGTCATGCCATACAGTCTGAAATGAACCGTGTTGCTTCTAAGCTTCCTGAATATGATACTGTAATGAACATGTATGGTGTCGGAAAAGCTGTAGGTCCTCAGCTTATGGCTGAAATAGGAGATCCAAGACGTTTTCACAGCAGAAAAGCAATTACTGCTTATTTTGGCTATGACAGCGAGAATAACGATTCAGGTCAGAAAACTACCAGATCAAATCCGATGACAAAGAAAGGTTCCGGAGCTCTCAGACGAACATTGTTCATCATTATGCAGGTGCTTCTGCAAACTAAGCCGCAGGACAATCCTGTTTATGATTTTCTCATTAAAAAGAAATCTGAAGGCAAGCACTATTACTCATACATAAATGCAGCTGCAAACAAATTCCTGCGTATCTATTATGCAAGAGTAAAAGAAGTTTTGAATGTCTCAGAACAGATGACATAATTGTCTATTCATGCGTTCCTTACCGTCGGCACGACATACAGAGCATTTTTATGATGTTCTGTCAAGGTTGCCGACCCGCTAAAAATTTTTTAGGCTGCTCAGGCAGTCTTTTTGTCGTGTCCTTTTTTCTTTCAGAAAATTTTTTCTGTTTTTTTAATTTTAGGGGTTGACTTTTATTTGCAGGTCTTTGCTTCCATAATACCATAAAAAATCTTAAAAAGCAAGGGGACTAAAAGCTTTTCAATCAGAAATTCTAAAATAAAAACATATTTTTTATTTTGTCGAATCCAAACTTTATCAAAAATATACTACTTATAATATTATATACAAAAACGACCTGTTAGAAACACTTTCATAGCAGATCATTTTTATAAGATTAATTCAATTATTTGTTTATTCGATACGAAGATTTTCAATTATAACTTTTCTTTCACCGCTAAAGTTTTTCCTATGAAACACAAATTTCAATTCAGAAACATCTTTCCAAAACATAAAAGTACTTTGGAATTGAGCAAGCGGAATTTTGAATTCTCTCAAATCCTCATTTAAATAAATCTCGTAGGAAACGTCAATGCCATTAAGGCAAATTTCAATGTCCAAAAAAGTTATTCCTTCAGATATATAAGCTTCAAAGCACAAGTTTCTATCATTTGCAATATAATTTGTAAAATTTCGTTTTTCAGCAAATACAACAATGCTACATAATTTACTTTCTGTTTTTTCAAAATTTATTATAGCAGTTATTTTTTCTTGATTAGATTCCTTTTTAATGATCTTACAACCATCATTCTCCAAATCATCAATACAATAACTTCTTGCAAAAGCCATATTAAATTTTCGATTATTTTCTAAAGTCAAATTCAAAAACTCATCTCTAGCATTCTCCCAATGCGTCTGATTAGGATGAATACCAAATTTGTCATTTAATATCTTAAGAAACTCATTAAAAGCTGCTTTTGTCATGTTATCACAAGTTCCTAGTTTTATTCCAACTTTATTTCTTTCTACAACGCCTTGTACATCATTAAAATCAAATCCTGGAAGCAAAATACTTAAACTATCTGCCTTCCGTAACCAAACAGCTCCCATTTCATTTAGACATACAGGGCTTGCGTAATAATTATCAGATAAAAAGTAAATCGCATATATATTTTCATCAGAAATCAGCTGATTTAGATATGCATAAATATCATTTCCTATTGCAATTTTTGTTTCTGGTACAGAAGAACAAACAATATCTTTCTCTATAAGTCCAATTTTGTACATAAACGAAACAAATGCATTAACGACTTTCTCATCTTTAGAAGAATGACTTAAAAATAATTTGTAACTCATTTTTTCTCTCCCTTTATGGAAAATTTAGCATCTAATATAAGTATACAGCATCTTTTCGTAAATAGCAATACTATTTTCGAATTTTTCGATAATTTAAGCTGCATTAATCTGTTGTGTTTCTATCAAAATATTGCTTTTAACAAAAAAACGATAGCCTCGACCTACCGTTTTATTTTACCCTATCGTTTTTTTGTTGTTTCAGAAACGCAAACAGCCTGCCAGGAAAACGCTCTCCAGCAGGCTGTTTTTGATTAATAAAGTTGAAAAAGCCACGCATTTTCGGCATTTTTCCAAAAAGAAAGCACTGCACAATTGTATCATTTGTGCAGTGCAGTTATGTGGTGTGTAACCTACGCTACAAATAATACAAAATCCTCGAAATTACGGGCTTTGAACTGACCCCAAAAAGTTAGACAAAGATT
>NZ_KI260301.1:0-5402 GCF_000468015.1 Ruminococcus callidus ATCC 27760
AAGTCGCCAGACGCTCTTTGTACGGTATTGCCTTTATTCAAGTTGAAAAGCATTACTCATACCGCAGGGCATCGATCGGATTCAGATTCGAAGCCTTGATAGACGGGATCAGTCCAAAGACAATGCCCACCACCATAGAGAATACCACGGAAACCACAATGGACAGCGAACTGATCGCCACCGGCACCGAGGCAATCTTGGAGATCAGCTGTGCCAGAGCGATGCCGATTCCCACACCAATGATTCCGCCGATGCTGGTCAGCACAGAAGCTTCTGTCAGGAACTGTGCCAGAATGCTGCCCTTTTTCGCACCGATTGCCTTTTTCAGTCCGATCTCGCGGGTACGTTCTGTTACCGATACCAGCATGATGTTCATAACACCGATACCGCCCACCAGCAGAGAAATGCTGGCGATCCAGATCAGCATGGTGTTGGTGGAGGAACTCAGTTTTTGCAGGGACTTCGCCTGTTTCAGCAAGTCCTGACTGTCATATTTGATCTGATTGCTGTCCCCTTCTTTTCCGACGCTATTGGTGCGAATCGTGGCGTTCATCAGTTCCGCCACCTTTTTTCCCACTGCCGGCATGCTGTCAGTATCCACTGCCTTTGCCAGACAGTTTTCCGGTTCATCATACCGATACGCGATCGGCCACGACTGACCGGGGATAAACATCTTGCCGCCGGAAGTGCCCATATACGTCCAGTAGTCCTCCTCGGAATTGATGACCGGCTCAAAGCTGCTGACCTCTGTCACGACGCCAACGACCGTAAAGGGTTCCCCGTTGATGTCGATGACGGAACCGATCGGGCTCTCGGAGGAGTACAGGCTCTTGACTGCGGTGCTGTCCAGAATCACTGCCTTGGCGTTATTGGTATATTCCTTGCTCAGGAATCCCCTGCCCTGCTGTACTTCATAGCCTGCCGTATCGAAATAGGCAGCATCAATGCCATACATGGAGCCACTGAACTGGGTGTTCTGATAATACACATTGTCGCAGTAGGAACGTGTACGGTAAAACGAAGCAGATTCCACATTTTTCAGGCTGGTGATCTGGTCCCGCACTTCCGCGGAAACCACCTGTACCCCGTCCGGTGCCGCCTGATAGCTGAAATCATAGGGACTTTCCCCCTGATACAGCTGCACATTAACAGTGTTGTTGCCGGAACCGATCAGATTGTTTTTGATCTGCTCATTGGTGCCCTTAATGGTAGACACAATGGCAATGATCGCCGCAATACCGATGATAATGCCCAGCATAGTGAGAATGGAACGCACCTTATGGGACAAAATGCCCTGTAACGATAACCGAATATTTTCCAGCATAATATGTCCCCCTTAGTATTCTGATGAGCCGTTGGTTTCGTTGACCAACGCTCCCTCTACGGCATACTTGCCATAGGGGAAACAGATATAATCTTCCTGACTGACACCGGAGAGAATCTCAATGGCATAGCCGCCGTTGATGATCTTGCCGGTCTGGACATTCTGCCGTTCCAGCTTCTTGTCCTTGGATTCCCGCAGCACATAGTACTGTCCGTTTTCCTGCCGCACATAGCTGACCGGCAGATAGAACGTATCTCCGACATCGTCCGCCGCACCGGAAAAGCTCAGGCTGACATAGCTGCCCACTGACAGGCTGGTGGAATCAGTCACTGCTGCCTTAAACGGATAAGCACTGTTGTTCGGGTTTCCACTGCCGTTCTGATTGGTGTAGGAGGTCGGTGTCTTGTCGATCTCCGTCACCTCGGCGGTGAGCATTTCACCGGTATCCCACGAGTTGACAGTCACCGTTGCACCGACAGTCAGCTTGTCCAGATTCATTTCGCTGACAGTGCCCTGCACCATAACGCCGCCGCTGCCCTGTACCACCAGATACGGTTCGTTTTTCTCCAGCGATTCCACTGAAGCCGCCACCTTGGTGACAACGCCGTCGATCTTCGCCAGTTCCTGTCCCTTTTCCTGCTTTTCTGCCGCAGCATCATATTCGATCTGTGCCTTCTTCTGGTCGATCTGTGCCGACTGAATGGCGATCTGCTGCTCTGCCACCTTCTGTTTCAGCTGGGCACGGGTATAGACATAGTTGTCATTGTCCGTACCGGAAGATGCCATTGGAGTGACTGCCGCCATTGGCATTGCCGCCGCCATAGGCTGCACTGCCGCAGTCGGATCTGCACTGGTGTCTGTATCTGCCGGCTGGGTGTCCGGCTGGGTATCCGGAGATGCTGTGCTGCTCTCCGGTACAGTACCAGTACTGCCGCCGGTAGTGCCGGAAGAAGCCGGTTCTGTTTCCGCGGGGGTGTTATTGGCAGGGTCATAGGAGAACGTACCGCCCACCTGCAACGTGCCGTACCACGTTCCGCCGCCGGAGATCTGCACACCGCCGTCCTCGGTCACCTTGATGTTCTGTCCCAGTGTCCAGTCACCGGTAGTGGCCAGCTGATCGCCGCGTACCAGCCAGCCGTAGAGCACGCTGCCGCTCTGGTCATACACCACGAAAACGGCACACTGCTTTGCCGTTTTCAGCTGCTCCAGAGCTGCCTGTGTCACAACAGTCTGACCGGTGCAGGCAAACTGATAGGGATCGTCCGGCGTGCCGGTACCGGCTGCCGCCTGTGTCAGAGCGATCACTGCTGAAAGTGTATCCTTGGGAGAATCCGGTGTATCCGGCGTGTCCGGTTCGTCTGGTTCGTCCGGCTCATCGGGGTAATCCGGATCGTCCGGCACCACCGGTGCTTCTTCTGATGGACGCAGCTTTTTCAGACGTTCCAGCTCTTTCTGAGCCTGCCGCACATTTTCCTGTGCCACCGCCAGTGCCGTCTGTTTCTGGGCAACTTCCAGCCCTACTGCTGTCATATCATAGTCCAGCAGCGGTGTGCCCTTGGTCACATGGTCGCCCTCTTTTACCAGCACCTTTGCGATCATCTGGTCGTCGGAGGGCGTGACATTCTGCACATCACCGGAAACCACCTGCCCGTCCATAGAGAGATCATCTCCCCACCAGTACTGGGTCAGATTTGCCACCGGCATCACATCTACGCGGTTCTTTTTCGTCTGCTGTGTCCGGTAAATCACCGTACCGCCGACAGTGCCGCCGGCAACGACTGCCAGGCAAACCGCCACTGCAACGATCTTTTTTCCTTTTGTCATGAAGCATCGCCCTCCTGTTCTGTCCGGCGTTCTCCGAAGCCGCCCTGCTCCAGCATGCCGTCCCGAATGGTCACGATCCGCTGGGCATGCCGGGCGATCTCCGGTTCATGGGTAATCATGACAATCGTCACGCCCTCGCTGTGCAGCTGGGCAAACAATTCCATGACCTGTTCGCCGGAACGGGTGTCCAGTGCACCGGTCGGCTCATCCGCCAGCAGCAGACGGGGCTGGCTCACCATTGCCCGTGCAATTGCCACACGCTGTTTCTGTCCGCCGGAAAGCTGAGTCGGCTTGAACTGTATCCGTTCTTCCAGCCCCACACGTGCCAGCATTTCCTTTGCCCGTTCCAGCCGTTCCTTTTTCCGCACGCCGGCATACAACAGCGGCAGTGCCACGTTTTCCAGCACAGACTGGCGGGGCAGCAGGTTGAAGTTCTGGAACACGAAGCCGATCTTCTGGTTCCGTATCGTGGAAAGCTGGTTGTCGCTGCACTGTGCCATGTCCTGTCCGTCGAAGAAATAGTCCCCGCTGGTCTGCTTGTCCAGCAGCCCGATAATGTTCATCAGCGTGGATTTTCCCGAACCGGACGGTCCCATGATTGCCAGATATTCCCCTTCTTCCACCTGTAGCTGAATGTGGTGCAGAACGGGGACAGGTTCTTTTCCCTGCATATAGGATTTACAGATGTCCCGCAAATCAAGTACCATCTGCCGCACCGCCTTCCGCTGTATCTGCTCCGGCTTCATCTGCCGGCATCTCGTCAACACCATCGCCGGCATCTTCTCCTGCTCCGGAGATCACGCTGTCTGCGGTGTCGCCGTCTGCACCGTCGCCTGCCATGCCGGCTTCATCATCTGCTCCGCCGATCACGCCTTCGTCCACAGGGTTTCCGTTTTCGTCGTAGGAAATATCCTCATTGCTGTTGTCGTCCACGGTATCATCTGTGCCGTCATCTTCCGGTGTGGCTTCGTCAGGGTTGGTCGTGGTTTTCATACCCTCCTGATAGGAATCCGACGGGAATGCGATCATATCGTCCTCCGACAGACCACTTTTGATCTCGCAGTCGCCCATGGTGTCGTCTGTCTGTCCTACTTCCACTTCCCGTTTTTCCAGACGGTCTTTCTTATCGGCAGCCCAGACATAGGTCTTGCCGTTTTCATCAGTCTGCACATAATCGGAGTACAGCCAGATGCCGGTTTTTTCAATGCTTTCATCGGCTCCGGTATCTGCCGAAACCAGCAGATGCTGCCCCAGCATCAGCCCGTCACTGGAATCCAGCGTCACATAAAAAGGATACTTGGAAGCGGTGGTCATCTCATCGCTGCCGCCGTAGTACATGTTGTTGTTCTGGCTGTTGTCGGCTTCGGTAGAGATCTCCGAAATAGTGCCCGTCCAGCTGGAATCGTCTACGCGGGAGTGCAGCACCATGGCTTCATCTTTATAAATCGACTGTACATTCTGTTCGCTGATCGTGCACTTCACACGGAATTCTCCGTCGGACATAATCTTCATCAACACATCTGTGCCGTCCGACTGAAGCTGTTCGGTCGTTTTCAGGGACTGCACCGTTCCGGCGATCTCCGCAGTCACTGTGGCATTGTTAATGGTATTCTGTAATTTTTCCAGTTCGATCTTCTTGGTCTTGATGTCGTATTCCGACTTGGCAATATCGGTTTGCAGGGACTGGATCTGCGTGGTGTAAGTCAGCTTATCGTCTGCACTGGCACTTTTCTTTTCCGTTTCCAGCTGGCTGATCTGCTGCTTGTTGGACTCGATCTCATTCTGCATGCGTTCGATTTCCACGTTACCCTGCTGCAATTCCAGCTGCATGGATTCCACATCATAGGTGAACAGCGGATCACCGGCGTTGACGTGGTCGCCCTCCTGCACAGCAATGCTGGAAACTGTCTTGGAGGTGTCCAGCTTGACTTCCTTGGTTTCCTGCGGTTCTACCACACCGGAAAACTGCAAGTCGGAAATCGTTGTTGCCGCAGAATTCACATCTTTTATCGGCATCACGTATGCCACACCGTCCACATCACTGCCCCTGCTGTAGTGCCGCCACACCAGCACGCCGCTGACGCATACCGCCGCAGCTGTAACACCGGCAACTGTGCCGATTATGATTTTCTTGGATTTTCCCATATTCCTTCCTCCCAGTCCATGCTCCGCAGCAGTGCGTTCTGCCGACGGAGTTTTTTGAAGCAGTCCTGCACAAATCCAGGGCAATACCGCACAAAGAGCGTCTGGCGAC
>NZ_KI260301.1:5502-7439 GCF_000468015.1 Ruminococcus callidus ATCC 27760
CGTCTGGCGACTTTGCACGCCATCTGCTTGCAGAGTTTCCCTAGATGCTGATTTCATCTTTTTGGCAGCTGTTTCAACTGTTGTATTCCTCATGCAACGGATTGCCTTTAGTATACCACACCTCTTGACGGTTGTCAAGAGGTTTTTCAAAATTTCTGCGGAAGATTTATTTGGGAAATTTGTGCAAAGGTGAGAGGCGGGAGAGGGTTGTGCGGTGTTCCCCTAGAACGGAGAAAAATCACCTTACAAAATTCGCATATCATTATCGTATCACCCTCTCCTGAACAGATGCTCTCACGCCGAAATCCGACAATACCGTTCCCCTTCCAGCACCTGCTGCATATACTTTTCCGGTGTTGTCATGCAGACAGCACTCTGAAACGTGAAAGGACTGCAGCCGGACACCAGCACTGCACCGGTATCGTCTTTCTTCACCGGAAACTGCCGGTTTCTGCTGCACACGTTCCAGTAGACCACCGCAGGCAGCTGATACCCTGCCGCCTGATATTCCTGCTTCATCTGCTGGAATATCGTCACGCCGTTGCCGGACTGCTTATCGAATTCCATGTCCGAGATCACGTAGATCACTTTCGGCAGTTCCTCCGGCGGCACGTGGTGCTGAACTGCACTCTGAAGTATCAGACGAAATACTTTTTCCAGATCGGTATTGCTGACTTCATTATAGGACATACAGTGCTCCACCTTTTGAAAAATGTCCTCCCCTTTCAGAGCAATCAAGCGGGGGTTGTCGGAAAAGGTGATAAAGTGGTTGTGGAAGTATCCCTCATTTCGTTCGGCACAGTAAATGCCCAGCGAAACGGCAACATGAATCGGCATCACATCGCCGGAATAGTTCCAGTACATGGAACCGGAACCGTCTACCACGGCAATGGCATTTTGTTCCGGCATATAATCCGGCAGGGATTTCCATGTCACGTCCAGTATCCGCTGTTTTTGTGCAATGTCATCATAAAACATTGCGTTTTCCTCCAATTCGATGCAGTCCCGAACGATCTCATAGGGGAAAAGCTGACCTGCTTTCAGCAGTCCCTTTTCCTGCTCTGCCCGTTCCAGAAACTCGGAGTACCGCTGTCTGTCATGCTTGCAGAATGCTTTCTGATACTTGTACAAGGCTCTGGAGGGCAGTTTGGCATAATCAAAGGTGTAATCCTTCCGGCAAAGCCGCTTTTCCAGCACGTCTGCATAGGTGCGAAGCTGGGAGAGCATTTTCCGGTAAGCCTTTTCCGAAAGATGCAGCCGCTTACAGAGCAGCTTTGCCTGCCGGCACACGTTCTGATTGGAGGTGTGCACAGAGGGCAGCCACTTCGCCAGCAGAGAGATCGGCTTTTCTTCCAGCATGTCCTGTTGGTCTTGCTGTAGCTGCTTCTGGATCAGCTGTATCAGTTCCGGCTCACAGGGCGTGTTCAGCAATACCATACAATCGTCAAACCGCCCGTACTCCGGAATCCACTGCAAATTTTTCCGGACACTTTCGGGATAGATCGTTGCCGCATATTGCAGCATCTGCCGGAACACGCTCCGTTCACCCAATCCGCCGCGGGTATCCCGCAGGTAAAACAGGATCCGCATTGCGTATACCGGATTCTCTGCATATGCCGCCAAGAATATGTCTTTCAGGCGTTTTGCAGAAGCTTCCCGCAACGCACCGGCTGTGGAAAACAGGTTCAGGCACGCATCGCCGGTATCGTGATACGCCAGTGCTCCGTTTTCGGTGTTTGTCCAGTTCAGTTCCTCTGATAATGCATTCAGCATGAAAAACACGTCCTTTCTTGTTATGTACTGTACGATTGTTGAAAAAGCCCCACACGAAACCGGTTTCATGGCTTCGTATGGGGCTGCCTAAATGCTCCACGATGCTGTTTCGATGGAGAACCCATCTTATTCAATTTTAGGCAATACCGCACAAAGAGCGTCTG
>NZ_KI260301.1:7539-14113 GCF_000468015.1 Ruminococcus callidus ATCC 27760
GTCGCACAATCTTTGTGCGGTATTGCCTTTAAAAAGGAATCGCAAAAAAACGCCATACGGCTGCATCATAAAAATGACGCAAAAACAAAAATAAAATAAACAACATTTATAAAATATTGCTGTAAGCATCGTTCTGACAAGGGAAACACAGATCAACAAAACCGTCAGGCGGGCTTGATGCAGCGTTTTCCAAGGTTTCCAGCGGGATTTTCTCTTGTGCTGTGCACAATTTCGGCAGCAGGTACGCAAGTCTGGTGACCGCAATGCATACTATCTGCTGCATCAAATCTTTGGGTGTTTGAGGCGTGATATGCAATTGTCAAGATGCAGGAAGGAATAAAAAAAGGAATATTTATTTAAAAGCAGACATAACAACCCCCTAATTACACTAGGGTTCCATCACGTCATTCTACTTTTAAATAAATATTCCTTCTCTCGCATTCCTTCCTCGAATTTGAGATTGCTTTTATTATATCACTTCCTGATCGACTTGTCAAGCCTTTTTTCAAATTTTTTGGAAAAAAATCGAAATGGCTCAAATTCCGGAGAATCCAAGCCATTCTGTTTCTCGATTTTGTTTTCGGGTGTGTTGACATGAAGCCTGACACGTATCTTTTGGAGTGATTTTTCCCCGTTCGTCGTTAAGGAAACACTGCATAAAGCCCGCCTGACGGCTTTATGCAGCGTTTCCTTAATCTCTGCGGAAAATATCTCTGGTATAGACTTTGTTCTCCACATCGTCCAGACAGGCATCATACCGGTTGGCAATGATCGCATCTGCCGCCGCCTTGAATTTTTCCAGATCGTTGACCACAACGCTGCCGAAGAACGTTGCTCCGTCCTGCAACGTCGGCTCGTAGATAATGACTGTAGCACCCTTTGCCTTGACACGCTTCATCACGCCCTGAATCGAGGACTGCCGGAAATTGTCACTGTTGGATTTCATAGTCAGACGGTACACGCCAATGGTAACCTGCTTTTCCGTGCCGGCATTCCAGTCGTTGTTCTGGCTGTAATCATAGTACCCTGCCTTTTCCAGCACGCGGTCAGCAATAAAATCTTTTCGTGTCCGGTTGGATTCTACGATTGCCGACATCATATTCTGCGGCACATCGGCATAGTTGGCGAGCAGCTGTTTGGTATCCTTGGGCAGGCAGTAGCCGCCGTAGCCGAAGCTGGGGTTGTTATAATGCGTTCCGATCCGCGGATCCAAGCATACGCCGTCAATGATCTGCTGCGTGTCCAGTCCCTTCAGTTCCGCATAGGTGTCCAGTTCGTTAAAATAGGACACGCGGAGGGCAAGATAAGTGTTGGCAAACAGCTTGACTGCTTCTGCTTCGGTGAATCCCATGAACAGGGTGTCAATGTTCTCCTTGATTGCCCCCTGCTGAAGCAGTCCGGCAAAGGTGTGAGCCGCTTCTACCAGTCTTGCATCGTCCATGTCCGTTCCCACGATGATTCTGGACGGATAGAGGTTGTCATACAACGCCTTGGACTCCCGCAGAAATTCCGGACTGAAGATGATGTTCTTACTGCCGGTCTTTTCCCGAATACTCTTGGTATAACCTACCGGAATGGTGGACTTGATGACCATAATGGCATTCGGATTATACTGCATGACAAGGGCAATGACCGCTTCTACAGCACTGGTGTCAAAGAAATTTTTCTTGCCGTCATAGTTGGTCGGGGCAGCAATGACCACAAAATCTGCATCTCGATATGCCGCTTCTGCGTCCAGCGTTGCCGTCAGATCCAGTTCCTTTTCTGCAAGGTATTTCTCAATGTAATCGTCCTGAATCGGGGACTTTTTCTGGCGAATCAGTTCGACCTTTTCCGGTATGATGTCTACCGCCGTAACTTTGTTGTGCTGGGCAAGCAGTGTAGCAATGGATAATCCCACATAGCCGGTTCCTGCAACTGCAATATTCATGGATCAGAATCCTCCTCATTTCTGTACTGTGTCACCTATATAGTATACCACTATTTTTTTACATTTTCAAGAAGTTTCCCGCATTCTCATGAAAATTCGTTTCAAAACGCCCCCAGCTGCCGTCTGATCCACGCCGTTTCCAGCACATCGTAGACATACTGATTGGGAGAACCGGTTTCAAAATACCTTTTGGAATTGCCGCCCAGCATTTCCACAGCAAAGGCTCCCACGGCTCTGGAACGGGATTGTCCGCCGTAGCAGTGCACCAGCAGCGTTTCCACAGACCGATGTGCCAGAACAAATGCAATGATCTGATCTGCCATTTCATCAGTAAACAAAACTGCCCCGTCCACCTCTCGGATAATGTCATCAAAGTACAGCGTCAGAACACCCTTGCAGAACTGGTTCTCGCAAAACTGAAATCCGAATCCCTGCGTGTGCGTATCCTGAATCGAAATGACTGCATACGTATCCTTTCGTTCCGCCATATCTGCCTGTCCGAAACAGTAGAAATGCTGCATAACATATTCAAAGGCATCATATACAGACTTTACCAGAACCCGTTTCATGCTCTGTTCAGGCTTTCAAACACCATGGTTGCCTGAATGCGGTCACCGCCCAGAAATCCCTTGCTTCCGGAAGAAGAAGTGGTGATCGTGTGCAGACGGTATCCCTTGGCAGCCTGTGCGTTGATGACCTTTTCCAGTTCAGACAGATTTCCGGAACCGGTTCCGATCAGCTTCTCCTTCAGAACGACCTGTAAAACAACATAATTTGGCATATGCATTCTCCTTTACAAAAATATAGATATATTATAACATGAAATTCCGTATATGTCAATATTATTATTTGCATCTTTCCGAATTTTGTGCTATAATATACATATCAAATTTATTGCACAGGAGGAATTTCCAATGTGTACCGCTGCAACTTATCAGACAAATGATTTTTATTTTGGCAGAACGCTGGATTACGAAAGTTCCTACGGGGAAGAAATCGTCATTGTGCCGCGGCAGTTCCGGCTGTCATTTCTGCACATGGGCGTATCTGCACAGCACTACGCCATGATCGGCACTGCACACGTTGCCCAGGGCTACCCGCTTTTTTATGATGCCGTCAACGAAAAGGGACTTTGCATGGCTGGGCTGAACTTTGTGGGCAACGCCTGCTACGCCTCCCGACCTGCAGATCATTCGGACAATGTGGCACAGTATGAATTGATCCCGTGGATTCTTAGTCAGTGCTCCAGCACTGCCGAAGCCAAGGAAAAAGTGGAAACACTTTGCCTGCTGGGCACGCCGTTTCACGAAAAGATGCCTGCGGCACAGCTGCACTGGCTCATCGCTGACAAGCACCAAGCCATTACAGTAGAAGCCACTGCCGCGGGAATTCAGGTCTATGACAATCCCGCCGGTGTCCTGACCAACAATCCGCCTTTTCCGGAGCAGATGTTCCGCCTCAACGACTTTCTGCACCTCTCTCCCAAGCAGCCGCAGAACAACTTTTCGGACAAGCTGCCGTTGCAGACGTACAGCAGAGGCATGGGAGCACTGGGGCTTCCCGGTGACCTCTCCTCCCAGTCCCGCTTTGTACGGGCAGCTTTCGTGCGGGCGAATGCCGTTTCCGGCAGTTCCGAAGCAGAAAGCGTCAGCCAGTTTTTCCACATTCTCGGAGCCGTTGACCAGCCACGCGGCTGCTGCGAAGTGAAAGACGGACAGTACGAGATCACCATTTACACTTCCTGCTGCAATGCCGACAAGGGCATCTACTACTATACCACCTATGAAAATCACCAGATCTCCGCAGTCTGCATGCATCGGGAAAATCTGGACAGCGACCAGTTATGCCGCTATCCCATGCAGACCGGAGAACAGATCTGTTACCAAAACTGAAAGGACAACATCGATGTCAAATGTAACCAAACGTGCTCTGGAACAATCCCTGAAAAATCTGCTGCTGAAAAAACCGCTGACAAAAATCACTATCGGCGATATTACCGAGGACTGCGGCATCAACCGCATGACCTTTTACTACCATTTCAAGGACATCTACGACCTTGTGGAATGGGCTTGTCTGGAAGATGCCAGACGGGCTCTGGACGAAAAAAAGACCTATGACACGTGGCAGCAGGGACTTTTGCAAATCTTCGAAGCAGTACAGGAAAACAAGCCGTTTATCCTGAACGTCTACCGCTGTGTGCATCGGGAACAGGTGGAGAAATACCTGCAGCCGCTGGTAGACCAACTGCTGCTGGACGTTATCGACGAGGAAGCCTCAGGCATGACTTTGCGGGACGAGGACAAGCAGTTTATCGCCAAGGTCTACGCCTATATTTTCATTGGCGTGATGCTGGACTGGATCAAGAACGATATGCGGGAAAATCCGCAGGAGATCGTCAGCCGGCTGGGAAAGCTGCTGCAAGGCTCCGTCACCGCAGCCATTTCGCGGTTCCGGTTATAAAGGGAACACTGCATAAAACCCTGAGTCAATACCTCACAAAGAGCGTCTGGCGACTTTGTGCTGTATTACCCTGATTTTATCATTTTCGCATTTTTGATAGAATTTTTTACACTTTTCGGCTCTGTGATAAGTTTTTTATCACGGAGCCTTTTTTGCTGATTGTGAATTCCTGAAAATCGGGTATAATAGAATTATACCAATGGCAATACCACAAAAAATTATTTTTATAACTATTTTTATTTTATAAGGAGGCATTGTTATGTATTATTCCGCAGGAACTTATGAAGCATTCGCACATCCAGAAAAGCCGAAAAATGTGGACAAAAAATCCGCGTATATCATCGGCACCGGTCTTGCCGGTCTTACCGCAGCATTCTATCTGGTACGGGACGGACAGATGAAGGGAGAACATATCCACCTGTTCGAAAAACTGGAGCTTGCCGGCGGCAGCTGCGACGGACGCAAGGACATCACCAAGGGCTTTTTCATGCGTGGCGGACGGGAAATGGACAACCACTTTGAAGTCATGTGGGATACATTCCGCGATGTCCCCTCTCTCGAAACGCCGGACGTTTCCGTGCTGGACGAGTACTACTGGCTCAATAAGCACGACCCCAACTATTCCCTCTGCCGTGCTTCCGTTGACCGCGGCAAAGATGCTCACACCGACAAGAAATTCGCTCTGGACAAGGCATCGGCTCTGGCACTTTCCAAGCTGTTCCTGACACCGGAAAAAGATCTGGAGGACAAGAAGATCTCAGATGTTCTGCCGGACACATTCTGGGACACCAACTTCTGGCTGTACTGGCAGACCATGTTCGCCTTTCAGCGTTGGTCCAGTGCGTTGGAGATGAAGCGGTATCTGTGCCGCTATGTGCACCACATTGACGGGCTGCCGGATTTCAGTGCACTGCGGTTCACCAAATACAACCAGTATGAGAGCATGATCCTGCCGCTGGTGAAATATCTGGAAGCCCATGGCGTACAGATCGAATATGGCATGGACGTGAAGAACGTCATCATTGAAACCGTAGGCAGCAAAAAGGTTGCCAAGCAGATCGTATACCGGAAAGACGGCAAAGAACAGACCATTGACCTGATCGAAGACGATCTGGTATTCATCACCAACGGCTGCTGCACAGACACCTCCTGCTACGGCGACCAGACCCACGCACCGGATCTGTCCCACCTGAAAAACGGCTGCGGAGAATCGTGGGATCTGTGGAAAGCGATTGCGGCTCAAGCAGTTCACGGCGAATTCGGCAATCCGGAAGTCTTTTGCAGCGACATTGATGCGACAAACTGGATGAGTGCCACCGTTGCCACCGCAGATGAGGAGATCATTCAACATATTATCAACGTTTGCAAACGGGATCCCCGTGCCGGCAAAGTCACCACCGGCGGTATCGTCACCGTAAAGGACAGCACCGACAACTGGTACCTCTCGTGGACGATCAACCGGCAGCCCCAGTTCCACTCGCAGGACAAAAACATGGTGCTGATATGGCTGTATTCCCTGAACACCAATAAAGAGGGAAACTATGTCAAAAAGGCAATGCGGGACTGCACCGGCGAAGAAGTTTGTCAGGAATGGCTGTATCATATCGGCATACCGGAAGAAAAAATTGCATCGCTGGCGAAAAACGCCTGCAACACCACGACCTGTTTCATGCCGTATATCAACGCCTTTTTCCAGCCCCGCAAGGAAATCGACCGTCCGCGTGTGGTTCCGGAGGGAGCCGTCAACTTCGCCTTTATCGGGCAGTTTGCAGAAACACCTCGTGACACCATTTTCACCACGGAATATTCCATGCGTACCGGTATGGAATCTGTCTACACCCTGCTGGACATTGACCGCGGTGTGCCGGAAGTCTGGGGCAGCAAGTACGACGTGCGGGAACTGCTGCGTGCCTGCTATTATGCCATTGACAAAAAGCCACTCACCGACGAAGAACTTTCCTTTGTGGAAAAGAAGCTGCTCAAGATCGTTCTGAAAAAAGTCAAGGGCACGGATATTGAAATCCTGCTGAAGAACAGCGGACTGATCGAATAACGGCAGTCCAGACCATGTGGTAAGATATTACAAAAAATGCGTACCGACCAAAAATCGGTACGCATTTTTAGAATTTGCATGTTTCAGGGCAATACCACACAAAGATTGTGCGACAGATGCGTCGTCAAATT
>NZ_KI260302.1:0-1586 GCF_000468015.1 Ruminococcus callidus ATCC 27760
CATCTGTCGCACAATCTTTGTGCGGTATTGCCTTCAGCATTTCTGCCGTATCAGTGCATCAGTTCTTTCTGTGCGTCCCGCAGTCCCTGTACCAGTGCCGCAATGTCCTCCTCTGTGTTCTCTGCACAGAAGCTGATTCGCAGGGCACTGTCCACCTCTGCGGGCTTTGCCCCGAATAATTCCAGTACGCCGCTGCTGGCTCCCTTGGAACATGCCGAGCCGCTGGAAACATAGACTTCCCGCTGCTCCAGATAGTGCAGCACGATCTCCGAGCGATAGCCCAGCAGGGAAATGTTCAGCACATAGGGAGATGCTCCCTCTATGTCCCGAATGATCACGCCGTCCATTTCCCGCAGCTGTGCGATCAGACTGCTGCGAAGCTGAGAAACCCGTTCCAGACGTTCTTCGATGTTCAGGGACAGCTTTTCCGTTGCCGCCCCGAACGAAGCAATCAACGGCACACTTTCTGTGCCCGGACGCAGCCCCCGTTCCTGTTCGCTGCCGCACAGGATCGGTTTCACCCGCACGCCATGCCGGATATACAGAGCACCGACACCTTTTAAAGCATGTACCTTGTGCCCGCTGACTGAAACCAGATCGGCACAGAGTGTTCTCGGCTTAAACGGAATTTTCAGGAATCCCTGTACGGCATCACAGTGTGTGATGATTTCCGGATCATTTCGCTTCACCATGCGGAATACGTTTTCCACCGGCAGCCGGCAGCCGTTTTCATTGTTCACCAGCATCATGCTCACCAGACAGACGCTGCTGTCTATTTCCCGCAGAAAGTCTTCTGTATGATACTCTCCGTCCGCAGCCGGCGGCACGGTAACGACCGTAAAGCCCAGCGTTTTCAGATAGGAAAGAGTTGCTTTCACAGAAGCGTGCTCCACAGCACTGGCAACGATTTTCTTTCGCTTTCTGCCGTATGCTGCCGCCGCCCCGCGGATCGCCAGATTGGAACTTTCTGTCGCACCGGAAGTGAAAACGATTTCCTGTGCCTTGCAGCCCAGAGCACCGGCGATCTGATTGCGGGCGTATTCCACTTCGTGCTGTGCCTCCAGTCCCTTGCGGTGCAGCGAGGACGGATTGCCGTAATGTGCAGAGATGCAGCTCATCACTGCCGCAGCAGCTTCTGCACACGGCTTGGTCGTTGCAGCGTTATCCAAATAATGTTCCATTGTGATTCCCCCTACAAATGATTCCAGAATTCGATTCGGAATAATGCTTTTCTATTATATCACAGTTTATCATTTTGTGCAAGTATTTGTGCAGGTAGAAGAAAAGCCCTGAAATTGCGTGACTTTTCGGCACTCTCAAAGAAATCAGAAAAAATCGAAAAAATTTGAAAAAAAGGCTTGACAAATCGAAAGTGTTGTGCTATAATAATTCTTGTCGCTGAAAACACGGCATGCGAAATGCGGATATGGCGGAATTGGCAGACGCGCTAGCTTCAGGTGCTAGTCCTCGCAAGGGGGTGGAGGTTCAAGTCCTCTTATCCGCACCATGTTTTCATTGATGCAAAAGTTCATATAGTCGAGAAAGCGTATCTATGCGGATATGGCGGAATTGGCAGACGCGCTAGC
>NZ_KI260302.1:1686-3043 GCF_000468015.1 Ruminococcus callidus ATCC 27760
GGGGTGGAGGTTCAAGTCCTCTTATCCGCACCAAAAGCTTTCTCTGAAATTTTGAATTGCATCCCCGACTCTTTCCCATTTCGGGTGTTTCCATCGGGTAATCAAACGGAAACAACTGCCGCGGATATGGCGGAATTGGCAGACGCGCTAGCTTCAGGTGCTAGTCCTCGCAAGGGGGTGGAGGTTCAAGTCCTCTTATCCGCACCAAGGATATGGAAAAGCTGATCATGTGAAAGCATGGTCAGCTTTTTTTGTTAGAACCTGTCTTCAAAAGAAATATGCGAAGACAGGTTCTTATACCTATAAGGAGAGATTCTCATGGAAAAGGTCCGCAGAGATACCAATTTTATTGTGCTGGGGCTGGTGCTGTATACCCTGCTGCGGTACGTCATTTTCGCACTGGAACCGCTGGCACGTGTTTGCTTTGTCCGGCTGGTTTGTTCTGACAGTGCCGAAAGAACAGTCCTCTTGCAGCAGCTGGAGGAAAACGCTGCCAACAGCGGTGTTTCCAGTATTGTGGCAGTGCTTGCCGGCGTGTTGTTTCTGGGCTGGTATTTCCGACGGGATACGCCACCGCGGATGGTGTTTCAAAAAAAGCAGCCGCTTCCGTGGAAAAGGCTGCCGCTGCTGATCTGTATTTTCATGGGTGCCCAGCTGATCTACTCGCTGTTCGGGAACGTGCTGGAATTTCTGCTCCGGCTGTGCGGCTACACCGCTATGGGACAGCTGAATGCCGCATCGGCTCAGAGCACCACGGTTTCCATGTTTTTGTATACTGCTGTTTTCGCCCCTGTGGGAGAAGAACTCATTTACCGCGGGCTGGTCATGCGGCAGTTTCAGAAGTACGGGAACGTGTTCGCCATTGTGGTTTCCGCAGCGTTGTTCGGCGTGATGCATGCCAACTTGTTTCAGATGATATTTGCATTTCTCACCGGACTGGTGCTGGGATACACGGCGGCAGAGTTCTCTCTCCGCTGGTCGATTGTGCTGCATCTGGTCAATAATCTGGTGTTTGGTGAACTGCTGGGCTGGCTGATGGGGTATCTCTCCCCTGCCGAACAGGACTATCTCTATCGGGGAATCAACATTTTCTTTTTCGCTTTCGCCGCGTTCTGGCTGCTGCATCATCGGAAACAGCTGGGGCATTACCTGCAACAGAATCGCTGTGCGAAAAAGTGCTATGCTGCGGCTTTTACTGCTGTTGCTATGGTGACGTTTTTTGTGGGGAATTTTGGACTGGCGATTTCGGGGATTCAAAAGCGATGAGGTGCTGTTGACCTTACATTTTAATTTCTCGTGCAATCTTCGGGTGATACTTGACCTTATAGTACAAGTGAAACGCGAACTCTTTTCTTGC
>NZ_KI260303.1:0-747 GCF_000468015.1 Ruminococcus callidus ATCC 27760
ATCTGTCGCACAATCTTTGTGCGGTATTGCCTATAGGCAGAATCAACGATAGGAGTGAGGCGTATGCGGCATCGGATACAGCACTGGGAACAGCAGACGCTGCTGTGGTTTCAGGAACGGCTGCGGCGTGCATGGCTGACAGCGGCGATGAAAACGGCAACATTTTTGGGAAACGGTGGAATCCTCTGGCTGACGGCGTGTGCCTGCCTGCTGTTTCGCCAGCAGACAAGGCGTGCTTCTCTGACGGCGTTGCTGTCACTGGTGTTTTCTGCATTGGTCTGCAATGCTTTCTTGAAAAATCTGGTGGAGCGTGCCAGACCGTTTGACAAGATTCCAAGCCTGCAATTCCTAATTCGGAAACCTCACGATTTTTCATTTCCCTCTGGTCATACGTCCAGCTCGTTTGCAGTAGCGACTGTGTTTCTGGCAATGCTGCCCCTGTGGGTAGGTGTTGCGGCACTGACAATTGCTGTGCTCATCGCTTTTTCCCGTATGTATCTGGGTGTGCACTATCCGTCAGATGTGCTGTGCGGTGCAGTGCTGGGAGTGCTGTTCGGATTGGCAGCCTTGGCAGTGATGCCGCTGCTGCTTCGCATCAGCTGGCTGCCGGAAGCAGTGCGTACCTGGGTTGGGGCATAAACTGAACGCTTTTTCATTTTCGAATAAAACAGCGGATACCCGTTTTCGAATCGGGTACCCGCTGTTTTTTTCTGTATTTTAAGGCAATACCGCACAAAGATTGTGCGA
>NZ_KI260303.1:847-10124 GCF_000468015.1 Ruminococcus callidus ATCC 27760
TCGCCAGACGCTCTTTGTGCGGTATTGCCTTAATCGTTATTCTTCCGGAATATTCTCCAGGCCTTTCTGCCACAATGTCACGCAGGCATCACTGGGCATTCGCCAATCTCCTCTGGGGGAGAGCGTTACGCTGCCCACCTTGGGACCGTCTGGCAGACAACTGCGTTTGAACTGCTGGGAGAAGAACCGCCAGTAGAATTTTTTCAGCCATTTCAGAATGGTGGCGTTGTCATATGTGCCGGCAAAAGCCAGCTTTGCCAGCCGGTAGATCTTATGGGGAGCAAATCCCAGACGCAGCACGTAGTACAGGAAAAAGTCGTGGAGAGCATATGGTCCTACCAGCTCCTCGGTTTTCTGGGCAATGGTGCCGTCCTGTTCCGGCGGCAGCAGTTCCGGACTGACCGGCGTATCCAGTACGTCCCGCAGCACCGCACTCAGAGCCGGCTCTGTCTGGGCAGCTTCATGTGCTACCAGATAGCGTACCAGCGTTTTCGGAATGGAAGCATTTACCGCGTACATGCTCATGTGGTCGCCGTTATAGGTCGCCCAGCCCAGAGCCAGCTCCGACAGGTCGCCGGTACCGATCACAATGCCGCCAGCCTGGTTTGCCATGTCCATTAGTACCTGTGTCCGTTCCCGTGCCTGCGAATTTTCATATGTGACATCGTGGACGGATTCGTCGTGTCCAATATCGGCGAAGTGCTGCCGGACGCTGTTCTGAATCGGCACTTCCCGCAGGGTTGCCCCATAGGCTTCCGCCAGCCGGCAGGCATTCTGGTAGGTGCGGTCTGTGGTACCGAAACAGGGCATCGTCACAGCCAGCATGCCGGCAGGATCCAGCCCGCAGATGCGGAACGCGTGTACCATGACGATCAGAGCCAGCGTGGAATCCAGTCCGCCGGAAAGCCCCACCACAGCTGTTTTACAGCCGATATGCCGCAGCCGTGTGGCAAGCCCCATTGCCTGTAAGGTGAGGATCTTTTCACAACGCTGTGTCAGTTCATCGGTGCCGCTGGGGACAAAGGGGGCAGCGTCCACATAGCGTTGCAGCACGGTTTCTGTCAGCGGCATGGAGAATTTCACAGCCGGTGTTCCAAAGGGTTCTGACTGGAAGGTGTTGGAACGGCGGCGTTCTCCGGCGAGCCGCTGCACGTCAATATCTCCGTAGAGAATGCCCTGTGCAAACAGCTTGGATTCCGCCAGAACAGAACCGTTTTCCAGAATCAGATCGTGTCCGGCGAAGACCATATCCTGTGTGGATTCTCCGAAGCCGGCATCGGCGTAGGCATAGGCACACAGCAGGCTGCCGGATTTCGCCTTGAGAATGGTGCGGCGGTAATCTTCCTTGCCAATGATCTCGTCGCTGCACGACAGGTTGACGATCAGAGTTGCACCAGCTTTTGCCATTGCAACAGACGGCGTATCGCCTACCCAGACATCTTCACAAATTTCCACGCCGAACGTAAAGTCCGGCATTTCTGCACAGCTGAACAGCAGCTTTGCCCCAAAGGGAAAGGTGTATCCGGTATGATGGTGCAGGGACTGCTGCTGTGGAACAGCTTCTGCGTCCGGTCCGGCGGTGAAGTGCCGGACTTCGTAGAATTCACTGTAGTTGGGCAGATTCTGCTTGGGCACCATGCCCAGTATCTTTCCGGCATAGCAGACTGCGGCACAGTTGTACAGGGCACCGCCGCAGACATAGGGCAGCCCTATCACCAGCAGCATGGACAGGTCAGCGGTTTCCTGTAAAATTTGCATCAGTCCGTCCTCTGCTCCGCGGAGCAGGGGCTCCTGTAGAAACAGGTCGCCGCAGGTGTATCCGGTCAGGCAGAGTTCCGGAAAAGCCGCCAGTTTTGCACCGGCAGCAGCGGCTTCTCTGGCGTGGGCAATGATTTGTTCGGCATTATAGGCACAGTCTGCCACCCGCAGCGGCGGTGTGACACAGGCAATTTTCAAAAATCCGTCTTTCATGGCAATCGCTCCTTGATTTCAGTGTTTCCTTTATTATACCGGAAATTTGAAAAAATTGCAAGGGTATTGCCCTAAATCACAATAAATTCGCTGCTGGCATAACCCACGGTGCCGCGGTAAGAAACCACGTCCCAGCCGTTGGAACGGCTGTACACCGTGAGAACGCTGCCGTTGGGAATGGAACCGATCACGGCTCCCTGTGTGGAGGGAAACTGCCGCAGATTCAGATTGCTGCCGTCAGTGACAACGGTGCCGCGGAAAACCGGTCCCGCTTCGATCAGCGGAATGCCGAAGTAATCGCAGAGGGACTGGGTCAGGCTGACTGCAATTGCCGTCAGATTGTTCCGGATCCAGTCCGCATCTTCCCGATTGTCGTGGTAGCCGATCTCGCACAGCACTGCCGGAGCTTTGGTCTGTGTCACTTCTCCCAGCGTGGTCGTGGGTTTTGCGGAGCATTTGTCCGGCAGGGGATAGATGCTCATAAAGTTGTTGGCAATGATGACCGCGAGAGTTTCGCTGTATTTGTCGTAGGGGGAATAGTACACATCAATGCCCCGCAGCATGCCTGCCATGGATTCCGGTGCGGCGTTGCTGTGAATGGCAAGGTGTACGTCGAAATCGCCGGCGTTGGAATCTGCAATGGCTCCGGCAACATTCCGGTCGGGGTCGTTGCGGACATAGGTGATGCCGCTGGAACGGAGATAGGGTTCCATGCGGTCGGCAATGAGATTCATGTACTGTTCCTCGTTGCCGCCGTCAATATAGGGGTTCCACTCCTGCGTGGAAGGGCTCAGAAAAACTTTTGGCATAATTCGACACCTCTTTCTGTGGATACCCTGTACAATGTTTTTGTACAGGGCTGTCGTTCCTGTTCCATTTCACTGTATGCACAGCTTACGGAATTGGTGCAGTTGCATTTATCTTTAAAATATGATATAGGCAATACCGCACAAAGATTGTGCGGTATTGCCCTATGAAAAGCTGGGGCGTACTATGACCATTCTGGACGCACATGGACTCATCAGCGGTAAAAAAGATATGATGTACTGCGTGATTACTCGACTGGAACTCATGGAACTGCGGCGAATCGTGGAAAAGTATGACGGCAGTGCCTTTATTACAGTTTCGGACATCTCGGAAATCATCGGCGACCACATCAAAAAGACCTCCAAAGTGCAGCAGGAAGTGATCGCACAGCAAATGGAACAGCGGGAGAAAGCGTTTGCAGAATCGGAAGAATAAGGAGAAAAGCAAAGGCAACACCGCACAAAAAAGCACGCAGTTTCTAACGAAAATTGCGTGCTTTTTGATTTTCAGATACTGTTGGGAAAACGGAAATCCGTTTCGATAATGCGGGGAGAAGAATCCGGCGTGTACCGCCAGTAGTCCAGATGTGTCTGACTTTCCGGCACGAAATAACGGGGCGGCTGCGGCGGGTCAGTCTGGGCAAATGTGTCGATCAGAATCAGTTTCACCTTCATTTTTTCCGGCAGGATCGCCTTGATATAGACGCTGGCACACTGTCCGGCAACAGCATCTTCGCAGGGCTCCGCCAGTCCGGCAAGGTTGGGTGCCAGTTCCACAAAAACGCCGTAGCTTTCCACCGAACGAATGATGCCGGCGACAGTCTGACCAGCAGAGAAAGCGGCAGCATTTTCCTCCCATGTTCCCAGCAGTTCCCGATGCGTCAGGTGAATGCGGTGCGGTTCTGTCTGCCGTACCACCGCACGGATTTTCTGCCCGATGACAAACCGGTCGCGGGGGTGGGAGATGCGGGACACAGAAATGGTGTCGATCGGGAGCAGGGACGGGATCCCGCAGCCAATGTCCACAAACGCCCCGAACTTTTCCAGATGTGTTACCGTGGCGGGCAGAATATCCCCTACGCGGCGGCGGGAGAGGTACTGCTCCCAGCATTCTTCCTGTACGGCACGGCGGGACAGGATCGCCACAGGAGCACCGGTTTCGTCCTGACTGATGCGGAGGATCCGGAAACAAACGGGCTTTCCGGCACGGGCGATCAGAGCGATGTCCTTGGTGGTGCCGTCTGTGATGCCCATGGCTCCTTCTTCTCTGGGGATCCAGCCCCGCATACAGGGCAGCTGTACGGTGAGATTGTGCCCGCTGTCGCAGAGGACGGCACGGGCTTCTAAAATGGTTCCGGCGTGCATGGCACGCTCCATGGACGCAACGCTGCGGAGTGCAGCTTGATTTTCCGGCGTGTGCAGCCGGCTGCCTTCTGGTAAGTATTGCATTTTGACCTCCTGACAATTTCCTGAAAGAATCGTGTTTCGGCAACGTAGTGCTGCCGTTCTCTGATGCTGTTCCAGTGTATGTATGAGAAGCCTGAAATATGCGGACAGCATTGAAATGAAGAATGCAAAAATTGGAAAATGCAAATTGCTTTTTATGAAACTTCACCGGATTTCACGTTTGGATTTTATAGCATTTCAACAAAGCGAAAAAAATATCCGCAGAAAATATTGCCTTATTCCGAGAAATGGGGTATAATATAATGTACTTATGATGCAAAAAGGGGAGGGCTGAAAATGGACGTTCGTCCGGCGGATATTCTGGTAATGAAAAAGCCGCACCCCTGCGGCAGCCAGACCATGTATGTGATTCGTGCGGGTATGGATTTCAAGCTGCGTTGCACGGGCTGCGGCAGGGAATTCATGGTGCCGCGAAACAAGATCGAACGGCGAATCAAACAGATTCGGAGAGAAGCCCCCGAATCGTGACGTATCGGAGTGCATGCCGGTACATATCGTGACAGAAAGAAAGGCAGGAACGCAGATATGCTGGAAAAGCTTCGGCAAATGGAAGAAAACTATCACGCGATGCAGGAAAAGATGATGGATCCTGCTGTGGTAGGGGATAATCAACAGTACGCCCAGCTGATGCGGGAATACAAGCATATGCAGCCGATCATTGAAAAATATCACGAGTATTTGCAGGCACAGAACGATTTTACAGAAGCCAGGGAAATTCTGGACGGCGAAGAAGATGCCGAACTGCGGGAAATGGCACAGGCAGAGCTGGAACAGAGCAAGGAACGCATGGACTCGCTGCACGGCGAACTGATGCGTCTGCTGCTGCCGAAAGATCCGGACGATGACCGCAATGTCATCATTGAGATTCGCGGCGGTGCCGGTGGTGAGGAGGCTTCTCTGTTTGCCGCGTCTCTCTACCGCATGTACACCATGTATGCAGAAACACAGGGCTGGAAACAGGAAGTGCTTAGTGCCAACGAAACGGAACTGGGCGGCTACAAGGAAATCAGCTTTTCCATTCTGGGCGAGGGAGCATACTCCCGTCTGAAATATGAAAGCGGTGTGCATCGGGTACAGCGTGTGCCGGAAACGGAATCACAGGGACGAATCCACACTTCCACAGTCACTGTTGCGGTGCTGGTGGAAGCGGACGAAGTGGCAGTGGACATCAATCCCACAGATCTGCGGATCGATGTGTTCCGTGCCAGCGGTGCCGGCGGACAGCATATCAACAAAACAGAATCAGCAGTTCGCATCACGCATATTCCCACTGGTCTGGTCGTAGAATGTCAGGACGAACGAAGCCAGTATAAAAATAAAGATAAGGCAATGAAAATTCTCCGTTCCCGTCTGTATGAACAGATGCTTCAGGAACAGAACGACAAGATCGCATCGGAACGGAGAATGCAGGTGGGAACGGGAGATCGTTCCGAGCGAATCCGTACTTATAATTTCCCGCAGGGACGCATGACCGATCACCGCATCGGGCTGACACTGTACCGGCTGGAAGATATTATGAACGGAAATCTGGACGAAGTATTCGATGCCCTTGCCACAGCCGACGAACTGGCACGGCTGGCAGGACAGCAGGGAGAGGCGTAAACACGGTGGAAACAAAGTTACTTTCAGATCATGCAGAAGACCTTTTGGAAGCGGCAGAACTGCTGCGAAACGGTGCCGTGGTGGGAATGCCCACGGAAACCGTCTACGGACTGGCGGCAGATGCCAGAAATCCGGAGGCAGTGCGGCAGATCTTTGCAGCAAAAGGCAGACCGGCAGACAATCCGCTGATCGTGCACATTGCAGAAATGCGGGCACTGGAGCAGGTGGCGGCAACGGTGCCGCCGCTGGCGGAAAAACTGGCAGAACGGTTCTGGCCGGGTCCTCTGACCATGATTCTCCCGAAGCGGAAAGAGATACCGGAGATCACTTCCGGCGGGCTGGATACGGTGGGCATTCGTATGCCCTCTCACCCGGTGGCACGGGCATTGATCCAGCTGTCCGGTGTACCGATCGCAGCTCCTTCCGCCAATATTTCCGGTTATCCCAGCCCGACAACGGCACAGCATGTCATGCGGGATATGCAGGGCAAAATTGCCGCAGTTGTGGACGGCGGAGCATGTTCTGTGGGCGTTGAATCCACAGTCATTGCACTGGAGCCAAACGGTACAGTGCGGATTCTTCGTCCGGGCTTTGTCACAAAGGAGATGCTGGAAGAAGTGGCTCCGGAAGTGACACTGGATCCTGCCATTCTGCACCAGCTGCAAGAAGGGCAGACTGTGCGTTCTCCCGGCATGAAGTATCAGCATTACTCTCCCCGTGCTCACGTGATTCTGGTGGAGGGCAGCTGGCAGAACTTTGCGGCACTGGCGGAACAGAATCGGGCAGACGGTGTTTATGCACTGGTGTTCGACGGGGAGGAAACCATGCTCTCCCTGCCATGTCTGACCTACGGAAGATCCGGCAGGGAACAGGCACAGCAGATTTTTTCAAAATTGCGGGAATTGGACGACGACGGTGCACAGAAAGTGTACGTGCGTGCTCCGAAGCCGGAGGGGATCGGGCTGGCGGTGTACAATCGTCTGATTCGTGCAGCAGGATTTGAGGTGATACAGGTATGAACACGCTGGACGGTGTGATGGTGATCGGTCTGACCGGTCAGACTGGTGCTGGAAAGAGCACTGTTTCTAAGGTCTTTGTGCAGAACGGATTCCGGCTCATTGATGCAGATGCGATTTCCCGTCATGTGGTCGCACGCGGCTCGCATTGTCTGGCAGACTTGCAGGAGTGCTTTACCGACCGGATCCTGACGCCGGACGGGGAACTGGACCGGCAGGTGATGGCGTCGATCGCTTTTTCCGATCATCACAAGCTCGAAATGCTCAATACCATTATGTATCCCTATATCATGGGTGAAATTCTGCGAATGATACATCGGTTTTCCCAGCAGAACCACAAACTGATCTTATTGGACGCACCGACACTGTTTGAAAGTCGGGCGGACGATTTCTGCGACCTGATCATTTCTGTGGTGGCAAAACCAGAATTGCGAATGCAGCGGATCATGGAACGAGATCATATCTCCATGGCGGCGGCGAAGCAGCGTATGGAAATGCAGCTGACAGAGGAATTCTTCCGGCTGCATTCGGACACAGTTCTGGAAAATAATGCAAGCTTTTCCGAACTGCGGGACGCTGCACAGGAACTTTCCGCCAAGCTGATTTGTTATTACGAAACGGAATACGGTGCATTTGTATAAAAATGGGTTTCATATTCTGGAATACGGAATATGTTCAAGAATTGGAGGCTTTTCAAATGGAATCGAAAGAAACACAGGCAAAACAGAAAAAAGAACAGCTTTTCATGAAGTCTAAGCACGGTGCGACCCGCATTTCTGCGGAAACACAGAAGCAGAGCGATGCGTTTGCAGCGGACTACATGGCATTTCTGAACGCGTCCAAGACAGAACGTGAAGCAGCCAAGAATGCAGCTGCACTGCTGGAAGGAAAGGGCTTTGTGCCTTTCACACCGGATATGCAGCTGAAGGCAGGGGATAAGATCTATGTCAACAACCGCGGCAAGGCGATTATTGCAGCAGTGATCGGTACTGCACCGATTACAGAAGGTGTGCGTCTTTGTGCGGCACATATCGACTCTCCGCGTCTGGATATGAAGCAGAATCCGCTGTATGAGGATCACGAACTGGCAATGTTCAAGACCCACTACTATGGCGGTATCAAGAAGTATCAGTGGACTACGATTCCGCTGTCCCTGCACGGCGTTGTGGTAAAGGCTGATGGTACTTCGGTAGAGGTAAACATCGGGGAAGATGCCGGTGATCCGGTATTCTGTGTGACCGACCTGCTGCCGCATCTGGCACCGCAGCAGATGAAGCGTCCGGCAACGGAAATTGTCCGCGGCGAAGAACTGAACCTGCTGGTAGGCTCTATGCCGTTCAACAAGGACGAGGAGAGCGAACAGGTCAAGCTGAATATCCTGAACATTCTGCATGAAAAATACGGTATGACCGAAACCGATTTCCTGTCGGCAGAACTGGAAGCTGTTCCGGCATTTCCGGTTAGAGAACTGGGATTTGACCGCAGTATGATCGGCGGCTATGGTCATGACGACCGCGTTTGTGCTTATCCGGCACTTCGTGCTCTGCTGGACTGCGAAACACCGGTACACACCGCAGTGACGATTCTCACGGACAAGGAAGAAACCGGCAGCGACGGCAACACCGGTCTGTGCTCTTCTTATCTGCCGTATTTTCTGGAAGATCTGGCAGACTGCTTCGGAGCAAAGGGCCGCCATGTGATGCACGCTTCCCAGTGCCTGTCTGCTGATGTCAACGCAGCATTTGATCCCACGTTCCCGGACGTAATGGAACAGAAGAACTGTGCATATCTGAACCACGGCGTTTGCGTGACCAAGTTTACCGGTGCACGGGGCAAGTCTGGCACGTCTGATGCATCGGCTGAGTTTGTCGGCACCATTCGCCGTGTTCTGGACGAAGGCGATGTGGTATGGCAGACCGGCGAGCTGGGCAAGGTTGATGCAGGCGGCGGCGGAACTGTTGCGGCATATATTGCAAATCTGGACATCGACACCATTGACGTTGGTGTGCCGGTGTTGTCCATGCATGCACCTTTTGAGGTGGTTTCCAAGCTGGATGTTTATATGACCTATCGTGCATTCTGTACCTTTATTGCGTCTTAAACACGTTCTCAATTGATGATTTCTGAAGTGCCGGCGGATATACCATTCGCCGGCACTT
Organism: Ruminococcus callidus ATCC 27760; assembly: GCF_000468015.1. Classification (GTDB taxonomy): domain Bacteria; phylum Bacillota; class Clostridia; order Oscillospirales; family Ruminococcaceae; genus Ruminococcus_C; species Ruminococcus_C callidus. The sequence continues at coordinate 9,869 of NZ_KI260303.1, forward strand.
TGGATATGGAGGTGTTTGCATGCGGATTTTTCAAAAGCGAGTAAAATCGCAGGCGATTCCGGATAGATTCACGGCGGCGGATATTCGAATGGAATCCAGCACGTGTACTGGTGAAACTGTGATCGGCTTTTATGATGCGGCAGAAAAGCGGCTTTGCTATGCGGAGCTGGTGCGGAACGAGGCAGATGTTGCTGCGTTTTATCGAAAATACGGCGTGAAAAGATAAGGCAATACCGCACAAAGAGCGTCTGGCGAC
>NZ_KI260304.1:0-432 GCF_000468015.1 Ruminococcus callidus ATCC 27760
CATCCAATGGGTCACATCTATTGACAACGCAGAAAAATTCAAGAAAAAAATTTCAAAAGGGCTTGATTTTTTTTGTGAAAACAGGTATAATGTGATTTGAAAACACAAAGACGAAGCGAGTAGGCATATTGCGGCGGCAAATTTCAGCGGATTTTCTGAAAGATGTTGCCGGAGAGCCTGCCGGTACAGAGAGCGGGGAGTGCTGAAAACCCGTCCGGCGGCATATGCTGAAGTTCCCTTCCGAGTGGCTGTGCTGAACCGGCTTTCACAGTAGGTGCAGATGTGGTGTTCGCATTAAGGACAGAAGAGTGACGGCTCTTTGAAAATGGGTGGTTTTGAACAAGCGTGAGCCTTGTCCTGTTTTCACAGGACAGGGCTTTTTTGATATGTGTTTCCCATAAAGCAATACCGCACAAAGAGCGTCTGGCGACT
>NZ_KI260304.1:532-7743 GCF_000468015.1 Ruminococcus callidus ATCC 27760
GTCGCACAATCTTTGTGCGGTATTGCCATAGAGCCAAATGCCCGCAGAACCTGCGGAAGAAAGGAACGATATTATGAAGGAACAATTGGAAGCGATCCGTGCGGCTGCCAAAAAGGCATTGTCGGACTGTGCGGATTCCAAGGTGCTGGAAACCCTGCGTGTACAGTATCTGGGAAAAAAAGGTGAACTGACCGGTATCCTGAAGCAGATGGGAAAGCTGTCCGCAGAGGAACGTCCGGCAATGGGACAGCTTGCCAATCAGGTGCGTGCAGATATTGAAACGGCACTGGCAGACAAGCAGAAGAAGCTGGCGGAGGCAATGCTGGCACACAAGCTGGAGGCAGAAACACTGGATATTACTCTCCCCGGCAAAAAGCAGAAAGTGGGCAGCATGCACCCGCTGACCATCGTGGAAAACGAGATTCGGGAAATCTTCCTCGGCATGGGCTTTTCTGTGGCAGACGGTCCGGAAGTGGAATACGACTACTACAACTTTGAAGCCCTGAACCTGCCGTCGGATCATCCGGCACGGGATACGCAGGATACCTTCTATATTACAGATAACATTCTGCTCCGTACCCAGACTTCTTCGGTACAGGTACACGTCATGGAAAATCAGAAGCCGCCGATCCGCGTGATCTCTCCGGGACGGGTTTACCGTTCGGACGCAGTGGACGCAACACATTCCCCGCTGTTCCATCAGATCGAGGGACTGGTCGTCGACAAGGGCATCACCATGGCAGATCTCAAGGGTACACTGGAACTGCTGATGCAGCGGCTGTACGGCGATGACTGCAAGATCCGTCTGCGTCCGCATCACTTCCCGTTCACCGAACCCAGTGCAGAAGTTGACGTGATGTGCTTCCAGTGTCACGGCAAGGGCTGCCGCATGTGCAAGGGCGAGGGCTATATCGAACTGCTGGGTGCCGGCATGGTGCACCCGAAAGTGCTGGAGGGCTGCGGCATTGACAGCAGTGTTTATTCCGGCTTTGCGTTCGGTCTGGGTCTGGAACGTATTGCTATGCGTCGTTATAACATCGGTGACATGCGTCTGCTCTATGAGAACGATTATCGGTTCTTGGAACAGTTCTGATCGGGAGGGAGAAAAACATGAATTTATCTTTGAAGTGGCTGGCTGACTACGTGGACTGCGGCGTTTCCGTCAAGGAATTCTGTGCCGGCATGACCATGAGTGGCTCCAAAGTGGAAACATATGAAACAGAGGGCGAAGTTGTCAAGAACGTGATCGTCGGCAAGCTGGTGTCCATTACGCCCCACGAAAATTCCGATCACTTACAGGTGTGTCAGGTCGATGTCGGCGGCGACTCTCCGATCCAGATCGTGACCGGTGCCCAGAATATCGTAGAGGGTGCACTGGTGCCGGTGGCAATGATCGGTGCAGAACTGCCCGGCGGTGTCCGCATCAAAAAGGGCAAGCTCCGCGGCGTAGAGAGCAACGGCATGCTGTGCTCTCTGGGCGAACTTGGCCTGACCAAGCATGACTTTCCCTATGCCATTGAAGACGGCATTTTCCTCATCGAGGAGGACTGCACGGTGGGACAGGACATTCACGAGGCGATCGGTCTGAACGATACTTCTGTCGAATTCGAGATCACCTCCAACCGTCCGGACTGCCTGTCGGTAGTTGGTCTGGCAAGAGAAGCTGCCGTGACTTTCGGCAAGCCCCTGAACCTGAAAGCACCGGAATTCCACGGCTCCGCAGACAAGCTTAGCGACAGCCTGTCGGTATCCGTTGAAAATGCTGCACTCTGTCCGCGGTACATTGCCGGCATGGTGAAGAATGTCAAGATCGGTCCCTCTCCCCGCTGGATGCGGGAACGGCTTCGTGCCAGCGGCGTGCGTCCGATCAATAATCTGGTGGACATCACCAACTATGTCATGCTGGAATATGGTCAGCCGATGCACGCGTTCGACCAGCGGTATGTCAAGGACGGCAAGATCGTTGTCCGCAATGCCAAGGACGGCGAAACCATTACCACACTGGACGGACAGGAACGGCAGCTTTCTCCGGAAATGCTGATCATTGCCGATGCAGAAAAGCCCATTGCCGTTGCCGGTGTCATGGGCGGCGAATACAGCGGCATTATGGACGACACCAATACCGTTATCTTTGAGTCGGCTTATTTCGAACCGGTACAGGTTCGCCGGACTGCTAAGAAGCTGGGTATGCGTACCGATGCTTCTGCACGCTATGAAAAGGGACTGGATCCGGACGGCTGCCCGCGGACACTGAAACGGGCAATGGAACTGGTAGAACTGCTGGGTGCCGGCGAACCGGTGGCAGAGTTCATTGAAGTGGACAACCGCACCGCAGAACCGGTGCAGATTCCCTTTGATCCGGATTGGATCAACCGGTTCCTGGGCACGGAAATTTCCCGTGAGGATATGGTCAAGACACTGGAAGCACTGGAGATTCATGTGGACGGCGACGTTTGCATTTCCCCCAGCTTCCGGATCGATCTGGAGCGTCCGGCAGATATTGCCGAAGAAGTGGCAAGAATTTACGGCTATAACAATATCCCGTCTACCGTTATTCGCGGTGTGGCAGAAGCACAGCTGACCCCGCAGCAGCAGTTCCTGCGAAAGGCAGAACAGACGATGGTGGGACTGGGCTATTACGGTACGCTGACTTATTCGTTCACTTCTCCGAAGTGCTTCGACCGCATCGGTCTGCCGGCAGACAGCAAGCTGCGTCAGACGATCACCATTACCAACCCGCTGGGCGAAGATACCAGTATCATGCGGACGACCACACTGCCCTGCATGCTGGACGTACTGGCAACCAACTATAAGAACCGGAATGCCGCTGTGGCACTGTACGAGATCGGCAAGGAATACCTGCCGACTGGTCCGGACACTCTGCCGGAAGAACCCAACCGCCTGACGATCGGTATGTACGGCGGCGATGCAGACTTCTTTGCACTCAAGGGTGCAGTAGATGCCCTGCTGAAGGAACTACGTCTGCCGAAGTACACCTATGTGCGTCCGTCGGAAGTGGAAGGCGTTTTTGAGGAGTGCTGTGCACTGCACCCCGGCAGAAGTGCTGTCATTCTCTGTGGAGAAACACCGGTAGGCTATCTGGGCGAACTGCACCCCACGGTGCAGAAGACCTACGGCATCGGCACCAGAACCTATGTGGCAAAACTGCTGGTACAGGAAATGGCTGCAATGGCAGAAACCGAAGTGACCTATCAGCCGCTGCCGAAGTTCCCGGCAATCACCCGTGACCTGAGCCTGCTGTGCGACGATGCACTGCCGGTTGGCAAAATGGAAGAAGCCATTGCACAGGCTGCCGGAAAGCTGCTGGAAGAAGTAACCTTGTTCGACGTATACAAGGGCGACCAGATCGCTGCCGGCAAAAAGAGCGTATCGTTCTCTCTGCGGCTGCGTTCCCACGAGGGCACGCTGACTGACGAACAGGCAGATGCAGCCATGAAGCGGGTACTGAAAGCACTGGCTGCCATGGACGCTGTGCTGCGGGAAGCATAAGAGCAGGGCTTTCTATTTGAGGTGATTTCCATGAAAGAAAAAACGGAAAAACAACCAAAACCAAAAAAGGAAAAGCAGGAGCGTACTCCCAGAGAAGCGACTGCGTTAATGCTGGGACTGGTGGCACTGGGGCTTGCCGTTGTCGGTGTGGCATCGCTGCTCTGGCTGTCCACACTGGTGGCAGCCATTCTGGGCGGTATTGCTGTGCTGACTGGTTTTGCCAGCCTGATGGTGGGAAAAAGCGGAACTCTGCCGGCAATTGTTGCCGCAGTGGCAGGCTTTTTGACCGTGCTGTCCGCGATCATTTCTATGAAGATGCAGTAACCTAGGGCGTGTTGACACGAAGTCTGACATGTGCATTTTAGGGCGATTTTTCTTCGTTCGTTGTTGAAAATCCTTATTCGCATATCATGATAGTATCAATATTCCCTGAAACAGGAACATAAAAAAGCGTGCAGAAGTTCAGATACTTCTGCACGCTTTTGCTTTTGTCATCATGTTAACTTAGGATATGCTGCTGGAAATCTGATCCAGAATGCCGCTTCCTGCCAGAATCACCGCATTGACGATCCACATAATGATGCTGATAACAATGCCGATGATACCCAAGATCATGCCGGCTTTCTGTTTGCCGTCGGTGGAACCCTCTTTCTTTGCCATGACTGCCAGAATAATGGCAATGATGCCGCAGATGATACCTGCAAGCGGGATACAAAGTCCCAGCAGGGAAACGATTCCCAGTACCAGAGCCGCAACTGCCTTTCCGTTTTTCTGATTCATGTGTCAATTACCTCCTGTCCCCAAAATTATTTGACAAATCGCACGTAAAAATATGGAAGTGTCAAACAAATTTATTATAGCATAGAAATATGCAAATATCAAGTAAATAAATCATGAATTATAAAAACATTGTTCGGGATATTTGCTTTTTCGTGAAATATAGGGTATAATAAAATGGTCGAAAATGAAACAGCAGGAGGTACGGCATGGCATTTGAAATTGAAGCATTGACGGCGGAACAACGGGAACAGTTTGCAGCGAAGCAGATCCCCGATCCGTTATCTCCCGTTTTAGGGATTCTCAAGCCGAGAGAGTGGATCATAGATGCGGGAAAAGATGTGTTTTTGTTTGCAATCGGCGTGCATCGGGATTACCCGAATGAGGAGTTGTTCTTTTTTCACTGGAAAGATCAAGAGATGATTTTACCGCTGAGAAAGGAAAACCAGCTGCCGAATACGCGAATCTGGAGTTTCCAAACCTCATGGGAAAATCCCTTGAGATACGTACAGGGGAATATCAGATCACAAATACTGGCAGATTTGAAGCAGGCGTTAGAGGTCTACAGAGTAGACGGAACATCTGACCCCAGCAATTTGGCAGTGCAGGTCGTGTGCGATTTTTAGGCGGTGTTGCAAAAGGTGTTTTTGTACACTTGACAAAGCAAGCTGGTTGTGATATAATAATCTTGCAATGATATAGTAGCAAATTATTACCAACAGAAAGCCTCTGGAGCTGCAACTCTAGGGGCTTTCACCTTGTCTGTCAATAAGGCAAATGAAGTAGGCATATTTGTTGGTCTACGTTCCATTTTTAAAAGCATTTCTGTACACTTGACAATTGTCGTAGTTTATGCTATAATAATTTACATTGAAATAATATAATTGCAAGTAATCACTAAAAAGAAAGCCCCCAGATCTGCAACTCTGGGGGCTTTCGCCTTATCTATAAAAAGGCGGAAATAAGTAGGCTGGTGTCGGCTTACTCTCCGTTCAGCCATTTGTAGACTTTGTACAGCACAATGTCTACTCCAACGGAGATACCTGCGATAATGATATAGTATAGCAAATTATCACCTCCTCCCTGACGGAAGAAGCCGACACTCTATCATAACACATAGAAATTTTTTTGTCAATCCGGCAGAAGTGCTGTCGGATTCCGGCACATTGCGAAAGGAGTATTTCATGATGCCGCACCAATTGAACTGGCAGGAAATCTGTCAGATGATACCCAAACGAAAAGCCGATGCCCAGAAAGGAGATTTCGGGCGGCTGCTCTGTATTACCGGAAGCCGGAATATGCCCGGAGCCTGCCTGCTTTCCACACAGGCAGCCCTGCGGGGCGGTGCCGGACTGGTGACAGTTGCCACGGCTCCGGAAAATCCCATGCGGCTGGCGGCGGCAGCACCGGAAGCGATGTGGCTGCCGCTGGAAACGGACGAAGCCGGATTTCTCCGCAGCAGCGACCAGAACCGGAAAACGCTGGAAAAGCAGCTTTCCCGTGCCAATGCGGTGCTGCTCGGCTGCGGGCTGGGCGTGACCGAAGAAACTCGCCGGCTGGTGCACTGGGTGCTGGAACAGGCGGTGTGTCCGGTGGTGCTGGACGCAGATGGTCTAAACTGTGCGGTTTCCTGCATAGAGTTAAGCAGAAGGACAGGGAAGGACTGGATCCTGACACCGCACCCCGGCGAAATGGCACGGCTGACCGGACATTCGATTCCGCAGATACAGGAAAACCGTGTGGAAACGGCAACGCAGTTTGCAGCCGCCTATCCGGTGACGCTGGCACTCAAGGGAGCCGGCACACTGGTGGCACAGAGAAGCCGTCTGGCACAGAACCCCACCGGCAATCCGGGCATGAGCCGCGGCGGCAGCGGGGACGTTCTCGCCGGACTGATCGCCGCCTTTGCCGCACAGGGGATTCCGTCTTGGGAGGCAGCCTGTGCAGGGGTGTATCTCCACGGCCTTGCCGGAGATGCGGCGGCGGCAGCACTGTCCCAGCAGGCAATGCTGCCGCGGGACTTGCTGGCATATCTGCCGCAGGTGCTGGTCAAGCTGGAACAGGAACGGTGAAATGTATCCGCCCTTTCTCTGCCCAAAATGTGCAACACTGCACAATATTGTCCGAAAGGCTCTGATTGGGAGGAAATTGCATGAAACGAAATTACAGTGCTGTCTTGAGTTTGCTGCTCGCCGGCGGGATCTGCTGTACCGGCTGTGCCAAAGCCGGCGGCGAAGCCACTGCTGCTCAAAAGCTGGGCGGCAGTTTTACCACGGAAATGACCATGACAATGGAGGACTGGACCGCAGCCGGCACGCTGTCCCGCCTGGGTGACGGAGCATGGAGCGTGTCGTTTGCCGAGCCGGCTACGCTTGCCGGTGTGGTGCTGGACTTTTCCGGCGGGGAAGTGACAGCGTCATATAAGGGGCTGGGCTTTTCCGTGCCCCAGTCTGCCATGCCGGCGAAGTCGGTGCTGAGCCAGATGATTCAGGTGGTAGATGAACTGGCACAGCAGGAGGAGATCACCGGCAAGGAGCAGGACGGCTGCGTGTCGGTGGAGGGGGACTTGGAGGGCAATCCCTACACTTTGACACTGACGGAAAACGGGGATTTGTCCGGCTTTACCATGGAAAATTTTGATACCACCCTGACATTTACCCAGTTTCAGTCCGGAGCCGCTGTTGCAACGGAAACCACAACGCTGGAATCACGATAGTTCTGGAAGAAGGTCGCTGTATTGTGAAAACGGTACAGCGACCTTTTTAATTTTCTCACTGCAATTCATGAAATATTTTTATGCGTTGTAAACTACATTCACAGAAATATGGTATGATAAAAGATATAAAATAAAAATATGGAAGAAATCTTCTACAGGCAACACTGAACAAAGCTAGGGCAATACCGCACAAAGAGCGTCTGGCGAC
>NZ_KI260304.1:7843-11233 GCF_000468015.1 Ruminococcus callidus ATCC 27760
CTGTCGCACAATCTTTGTGCGGTATTGCCCTTGTGCGGTGTTGCCCATATCAGAAAGGGGTCGTTTTCATGCAAAAGACACGCAAAATTTTTTCCAGACTGACTGCGGCGGTGCTTGCCGGTGCAATGCTGGTTTCCGGCGGGGCAGTTTCCATGACGGTTTCCGCCGCATCTGCAAAGCCGGTTCTGGACACAGATGTTACAGTGCCGTCAGCAGGCAATGTTCTCATCGGAATGGAGGGCACTTATGCCAACGATATACAGGCGGCTCTGAAACTGGTGAACCAGTACCGCTGGGAGGCTTGCAGCAATGGCTATCCCAATCCGGTGAACGGCAAAAAGCTGACCAAAAACGACTACGTCCCCATGGAGTGGTCTGCCGGACTGGAATATCTGGCACGGATTCGTGCGGCAGAGAGTTCCCAGACGATTGCTCACGAACGCACCAATGGTTCCAATTGTTTTCAGATTCAGACCCCAGGGGGCTACAGTTCCGGCGGTGAATGCCTTGCGTGGTGGAGCTGGGATCTGGATATGACGACCGGTGTGGAATTGTGGTACAACGAAAAGGACGATTACCTCAACCAGACCGGCGGCGTGACGGGACACTATACCAGTATGATCTCCCCCAGCAACCGCTATGTCGGCATGGGAGCTTTTGGTACCAGTACCGCACAGTACTACAGCACTTCCTGTGCGGAGTTCAGCGGCACCAACAACAGTGAAACGTTCCAGTTCACCTACGGTGATTGTGTCCAGACGCTGGAAGTGCCGGCGAGTGCGGTGACGATTTCCTCTAACCAGAGCAAGTACCTGTATTATGGTGACCGGAAAACCTTGCAGCTGACCGCTTCTTATAATGGGCACAGCGGCTTTCCGGTGGAGTATGCCAAGTGGAGTTCCTCTGCACCCAGCGTGGTGAGCATTGAGGGGAACAATACCGCTGTTGTGAAAGATTATGGCAAGGCAACACTTACCGCAGATCTGGGCGGCAAGACCTACACGCTGAATGTGGAAGTGAAAGACATTGTCAAAGGGGACGTGGAGTGCGACGACACCATTGACAGCTCCGACGTGTTCAGCACGCTGCTGCATGTGGCAAGTGTCGGTGCCGGCGTAGGCGGAACGCTTACTGACGGACAGCTGACCGCCGCAGACATTGACGGCAACGGCACTGTGGATTCTACAGATGTTTATTATTTAATGTATTATGTTGCCCTGAACGGTGCGGGAATTCATAGTTCGTGGGACGATGTGCTGAGATAAGAAAGAATTCCACAGAAAAGGGGAAAATCAACATGAAATGGTGGAAAAAGCTTCTGGTGCTGCTGGTCGCAGGGGTGGTTTGCGGAGCAATCATGCGGGTAATGGCACTGTGGGTATCGAAAAACACCCTGTCGGCATCGGCGGCAGAACAGACCTACGGCGATCTGACCTACGTGTTGCACAACGGAAACGCCGAGATCACCGGCTGTGCGGCAGGTGTGACAGCACTGGAGATTCCGGCAGAAATCGACGGCAGTTCGGTAACGGCGGTCGGGGACAGTGCCTTTCTCAAGCAGCAGAAGTTGCAGACCGTTTCCCTGCCGGACAGCGTTCAGAGCATCGGCTCACAGGCATTTTCCGGCTGTATCAACTTGCAGGAGATCACAGTTCCGGCAGGCACACAGTCTGTCAGCAACTCCGCTTTTTCCGGCTGCACCAATCTGGAAAAGGCAGTGTTGGGGGACAGTGTGGAAACATTGGGGAGCAGCGTGTTCTCCGGCTGTGAAAGTCTGGCAGAGGTGCAGCTTTCCGCCAACTTGCAGAAAATGGGCGGCAGCGTTTTCCAGAACTGCACTGCGTTGAAAACGGTTGCCATTCCGGAACAGGTGCAGACGCTGGGCGGCTCCACATTTTCCGGCTGTTCCCGTCTGTATCAGGTCACACTGCCGGCAAAGATGACCGAGATCCAAAGCTGTGCCTTTGAGGACTGCCCCAAACTGGAAACGCTCACCCTGCCGGAAAGCCTGACCACGCTCGGCTACGGGGCATTTCAAAACTGTTCCGGTTTGCAGAACATCAGCCTGCCGGAGCAGGTCACAGAAGTCGGCGACTACGCCTTTGCCCACTGCACCGCACTGGAGCAGGCGGCAGTTTCCGGAAACGTGCTGACACTCGGGAAAAACATGTTCTACGACTGCCGCAGACTTGCCGAAGTGACACTGGCGGAGGGCTTGACGGAACTGGGAAACAGCATGTTTCTGGACTGCATTTCCCTACAGACAATGACCATTCCGGACAGTGTTACCCAGATCGGGGAGTCCACATTCTCCGGCTGCACAGATTTGCAGCACGTCAAGCTTCCTCAAAATCTGAAACAGATCGGCGGCAATGCTTTCCGAAACTGCTCGTCCCTCACGGCAGTGGCATTTCCGGAAAAGCTGAAAAGTATCGGCAATGAAGCATTTTCCGGCTGTTCCGGACTACAGGAGGCACTGCTGCCGGATACGACAGATACACTGGGCTACAGCGTCTTTTATGGCTGTACAAGTCTGGAACGGGTGCGGCTTTCCGATGAAATTACGGAACTGGGGCAGACGGTGTTCCGCCAGTGCAAAAAGCTGCCGGAAATCACCCTGCCTAAGAATTTGACCACCATTGGGGAAAGCACCTTTTTCAGCTGTGACGGCTTCACGCGGGTGGAAATCCCCGACGGCACACAGCGAATCGGCTCCAACGCGTTTTCCTACTGCACCAACCTGAAAGAAGTTGTCATTCCCAAAAGCGTGACACAGATCGGCGGGGCGTTTGAGAGTTTCGCCGGCTGTGACAGTCTGACCGATGTGTACTATGCCGGCTCGGAGGAGGACTGGAACAAGATTCGGTTCTGCACGACACTGGACAAGATTCTGAAAGTGCGTATCCATTTCAACGGGGAATCGTCCGTGACCACTACCACGCCGGCGGAAACCACAACTGCCACGGAAACTACCGCGACTACCACAGTCACCACTGCGACAGAACCGGTTGTGCCGATCATGAAAGGCGACGTTGACGGCGACGGCAAGATCGACAGCAGTGACGTGTTCGCGGCAATGCTCTACGTGGCATACACCGCTGTGGGCAGAGCCGGCAATCTCACTGCTGACCAGATGCAAGCTGCGGACATCGACGAAAGCGGCAGCATCGATTCCACAGACGTGTACTATTTGTTGTACTATATCGCCCTGAATGGTGCGGGTGTCCGCAGTACATGGGCAGATGTGGTGAAATAATGCTTGCATTCGCGAGAGGCAGAAAGCCTGTATTCTTTTTTTCGGAATACAGGCTTTTTTGTGTTTGGAATGTTGTTGCATTTTACAGTTTATAGAATGTTCTCAAAAAGTTGTTTATTTTTTTTTTTTTTTTT
>NZ_KI260304.1:11333-12817 GCF_000468015.1 Ruminococcus callidus ATCC 27760
TTTTTTTTTTTTTTTTTGCGGTATAATAGGAAATGCTAGCGTGTATTATGGAAAGTTGTACGTTCGTATAATGACAGATTTGTGAAAGGAGTAAAAAGCGATGAAAAAAATCAGAACTTTTTTAGCAGCTTTGACGGCTGTGACCATGTGCGTCGGTGCAGTGCCGGTGGCACAGGTGTATCTGCCACAGGTGTCTGTTGTGGCAAGTGCGGAATCCGCGGACGGGTTGACTTATAAACTGATTAACAACGGTACAGAAATATCCATTACAGGGTATGATACAGATATGACATCAGTTACAATTCCAGCAGAAATTGAAGGAAAACCGGTTACAACAATTGGACAATATGCGTTTTCAACAATACAATATGTAAAAGAATCAAAATTGTTGAAAGTGACGATACCAGACAGCGTAACTTCTATTGGGGAAAGTGCTTTTTCGGATTGTGTGCATTTAAGAAGTGTGACTTTGCCAAACAGTGTAAAGACATTGGGAGAATCTGTATTTTCAGAATGTACTGAATTAAAGGAAATTACACTTTCTGATAACTTAATTGAAATTCCAGATTCCGCATTTTACAAGTGCAGTAGTTTAACAAATATTACACTCCCAGAATCCGTAACTACTATTGGCTATTGTGCATTTAAAGATTGTGTGGGATTGAAACAACTGTCTTTACCTAGTGGTTTGACAGATATGGGACATAGTGTGTTTTCTGGTTGTTCTTCTTTAACTTCTTTGGTGATTCCGGATAGTGTTACTTCTTTAGAAAATAGTGCTTTTTCTAATTGTACTAGTTTAGAAGAAGTGACATTGTCTAAAAAAATGAATAAAATCGGGCAATATGCATTTTTCTCTTGTAAAGCATTAAAAGAAGTAATTCTTCCAGAGGGAATAACCGAAATAGCAGAATCAACATTCTATGATTGTAAAAAGTTGACTAGTGTGGCAATTCCAAATTCTGTTGTTCTCATAGACCAAATGGCTTTTGCTGGTTGTGAAAGCTTAGAGCAAATTTCGATTCCCAATGATGTGATCAGCATGGGAGAAAGAGCTTTCGGGGGCTGTTATGCTCTAAAATCTATTAGAATTCCGGACGATATTGCGTCCTTAAATGAATCCACTTTTTCTAACTGCTCTAATTTAGAATATGTAATATTGCCTAGAGAAACTTCGATAGTTGGAAATGGGACTTTTTCAAACTGCAAGAAACTGACAGATGTTTATTATACAGGTTCTGAAGATGATTGGAATAATATGAGAGTAGGCAGTAGTAATGACGAATTCTTGAACGCAACCATTCACTACAACTGGAACCCCAACGATCCCATTCCCGACCAGACCGTAACCACCACTGAAACCACAACCGAAACCACCACTACCACCACCACAACGACAACTACCACGACCACGACAAAATCCACCACCGAACAGACGACCAACACCACAAACACCACCACAGCAACAACCGCAACGACTGCAA
>NZ_KI260304.1:12917-32645 GCF_000468015.1 Ruminococcus callidus ATCC 27760
CAACAACCGCAACGACTGCAACCACTACCACAACCACTCCGGCAGCTGCAAAGGGTGATGCTTCCGGCGACGGCGTGCTCGACACCAACGACGTATTCGAAGCCATGCTCTACGTGGCATACTGCGGTGCAGGCATGTCCAGCAATCTCACCGCTGACCAGATCGCCGCTGCTGATATTGACGGTGACGGCTCGGTAGATTCCACCGACGTGTACTATATCCTTTATTACGTTGCCCTGCAGGGTGCAGGCAAGAACCCGACTTGGGACTTCGTGCTGGGCAGAAAGTAATCCCTAGGGAAACACGGCATAAAGCTTGTGCGTAAGATGCGTCGTCAGATTTTTTGGCAGATTGTCAGAAATTCCGCAGGCAGACTGCATGTCTGGCAAGGGATTTCTGGGCAATATGACGGAAAATCTGTACGCAGATTGCGTGCAAAGCCGTCAGGCGGGCTTTATGCAGTGTTTCCCTAATTTTCCTGAAATAAAGAAAGCCGCTGTGCATAACGCACGGCGGCTTTTTGTTGTGGAAAAATCATCTGTTTACGAAGTTTTCTTCTTGCTGACAGTACGCTTTCTGGCGGCGGGCTTTTTCACAGCCGGCTGCTTTTTCGGCTGGATTCGCAGCATAATGCCGGAGAACGGCGGCAGTTCCAGCGTGAACTGCATGCCGGTGCGGGTAACATCGCCTACAATTGCCTGCTTGCTCTCCTCGGTGCTGCCGTGAAAACGTTTCCAGTCGGTGTGCAGCAGCGGTTTCAGACTGCCGCAGTCCGGCAGGGTAAAGGTGAACGTCTGCGTGGCTTCGTCGGACATGTGCAGCAGAATCAGAATGCGGCTGTCACCGGCACGGCGTTCCATGGCGTAGATGCCCTTGGCTTCCTGATGACAGTCCACCCAGCAGAAGCCGTCCCGTTCGTAGTCGTCCTGATACAGTGCCGGTTCGGTGAGATAGAGCCGGTTCAGTTCCAGCATGTAATGGTAGAATGCATCGTGAATGGGATATTTCAGAATGTCCCAGTCCTGCTGCTGCTCCTCGGTCCACTCCCGCAGCTGCCCCAGTTCGCTGCCCATGAACAGCAGCTTTTTGCCGGGGTGTGCATACATATATAAATAGAGCAGCCGGGCCTGCGGGAATTTCTGTTCGTATTCGCCGAACATCTTCTGCATGATCGTGGCTTTTCCGTGGACGTTTTCGTCATGGGAAAGGGGCAGCAGGTAGTATTCGTTGGGGAAGTACATCATGGAGAAGGTCAGCTTGTGGTAGGTGTCGCTGTCCCGCCGTACCCATGGATACTGCCGGAAGTAGTCCAGCGTGTCGTTCATCCAGCCCATGTCCCACTTATAATCAAAGCCCAGTCCGCCGTATTCTACCGGACAGGTCACGCCCTCATAGTTGGTGGAGTCTTCTGCGATCAGCATGCTGTCCGGATGCAGCTGGTGCAGTCCCTGATTCATGCGTTTCAGGAACGTGATGCTGGCGGGATTGATGCCGCGGCTGGCATCGCCGCCCCAGTAGATCAGCCGGCTGACTGCGTCCATACGCAGCCCGTCAAAGTGGAAAACAGACAGCCAGTAGTTGGCACAGGACTGGAGAAAACTGCACACTTCGCCGCGGGCGTGGATAAAGTTGCAGCTGCCCCATTCGCTGTAGTTGTCCTCTTTCTCCGGATACTCATATAATGTTGTACCGTCATAGTGGTTCAGGGCATAGCCGTCCACTGCGAAATGCACCGGTACAAAGTCCAGAATCACACCGATTCCCGCCTGATGACAGGTGTCGACCAGCTGCATCAGCTGATGTGCTGTGCCATAGCGGGAAGTGGGGCTGAAAAAGCCGGTGTTCTGGTATCCCCAGGAGCAGTCCGCAGGGTGCTCACTCAGGGGCATGAACTCGATATAGTTATAGCCTGCCTTTTTGACGTAGTCCACCAGCTTCGGGGCGATCTCCTCATAGGTGTACCAGCCGTTGGGGTTGTTCGGATTGGTTCGCCACGAACCCAGATGCACCTCGTAGATGTTGACCGGTTTCTTCCGGTGATTGCCACGCTGTGCCAGCCATTTCTTGTCGTGGAACGTGTAGCTGGACAGGTCGCGGATAATCGAAGCGTTGTTCGGACGCAGCTCCATGCCGAAGCCATAGGGGTCGCAGTGGTCGATGATGTCGCCGTCGGGATTCTGCGGGGTGATGCGGTACTTGTACATCTGTCCGGCGACGGCTTCCGGTACGGTGAGCTCGTACACGCCGCCGTCGTGGATCCGCTGCATGGGTATCGGCTCCCAGTCGCCGCCCTCCCAGATCAGGTCTACGGCTGCCGCATTGGGAGCAAGGGTGCGGAATACAACGCCCTGTTCTGTCACGTGTGCCCCGAAATACGTGTGGGCATCGAAAGCGTTGCCCAGAAAAAACTGATGAATATCCATAAGGTTGGTTCACTCCTTCGATTGATATATCCATTGAAATTGCATAAGGTTTGCCGTTCCGTTGTAATTTTTTTCTCAAAGTGCATCGAAATCTAGTATTATTATACTAAATCTACATGCTGCATTGCAAGCACCAAATCTGCATATAGTGTTGCATTATAGACAAATGTACATATAGTGTTTGCCGGAACTGCACTTTTTGAGAAAAACCGAAAAAAATTTCGGAAAACCATTGCAATCGAACGGAAAATGCGGTATAATAAAAACAGGACAACACCGTGCAAAGCCGATACACGGACTTGTGCGGGGTTGCCGGAACAGATGACCGTTTCTGACAGAGGCGGCTGTAGTTAGGCTGTACGAATCTGTGGATACGGGGAACAACTGTTGCACCAATTTTTTTAGGAGGCACTTATTTATGTTAGTATCGGCAAAGGATATGATGGACAAGGCTAGAGACGGCAAGTATGCAGTCGGTCAGTTCAACATCAACAATCTGGAATGGACAAAGGCAATCCTGAACACTGCACAGAAGCTGAATTCTCCGGTAATTCTGGGCGTTTCCGGCGGTGCCGGCAAGTACATGACCGGTTTCAAGGTTGTTGCAGATATGGTAAAGGCTATGGACGAATCTCTGGGTATCACCGTTCCGGTTGCTCTGCATCTGGATCACGGCACCTACGATCAGTGCTATGACTGCATCAAGGCTGGCTTTACTTCCATCATGTTCGACGGTTCTCACTTCCCGATCGAAGAAAATCTGGCAAAGACCAAGGAACTGGTTGCAGTTGCTCATAAGCTGGGTCTGTCTATCGAAGCAGAAGTCGGTGCAATCGGCGGCGAAGAAGACGGCGTAATCGGTAGAGGCGAGTGTGCAGATCCGCAGGAATGCAAGACTATCGCTGATCTGGGCGTAGACATTCTGGCTGCTGGTATCGGTAATATCCACGGCGTATATCCGGCAAACTGGGAAGGTCTGAGCTTCGAAACTCTGGAAGCTGTAAAGAAGGCTGTCGGCGACATGCCGCTGGTACTGCACGGCGGTACTGGTATTCCGGACGACCAGATCACAAAGGCAATCTCTCTGGGCGTTGCAAAGATCAACGTAAACACTGAGTGCCAGCTGGTATTCGCAGAAGCTACCAGAAAGTACATCGAAGAAGGCAAGGATCTGAAGGGCAAGGGCTTTGACCCGAGAAAGCTGCTCCTGCCGGGCTACGAAGCAATCATGGCAAAGGTAGAAGAAAAGATGAACCTGTTTGGTTCTGTCAACAAGGCGTAAGAAGCCTGACACACTGCACGAATCTGCAGAGAAAGGAATGTGTTTCTGATGAAAAAGACATTACAGGTAATCCTCGCTGTACTGGAAATCGTCACATATACTCTGGGAATTGTCGTTTGGACAAAGAACCTGATTAATTTGACACATTCTGATGAGAACGAAAGCACAGCTGATGAGGCGTAATGCTTCGAAGAAACCGGTTTGCACCCACCGTGGTGTGAACCGGTTTTTTGTGCACGTATCGGCTTCGGGCAGAAAAAAGACGGATATGATGCGAAAAACGTAAATTTTTTTGGAAAAAAACGTACTTTTTTCTTCAAAAGCCTTGATTTTTTCGTCCGGCAGTGTTATAATAAGTGTAATCATGTAGCAAAAGACCGGAACCCCACCGGTCTTTCGTTTATGTAGGCACTTTTTTCGGCGAAACACACTGCCGGAAAAAGTGCCCAATACGCGGAAAAAAGGAGCAGATGCCATGAAAATGAAGAAGTTCGGCGGAACGGAAAAGGTCGTCTATGACCTCGTAAAGCCGATTGCCGATGAACAGGGATATTCCATCTGGGACGTGAGCTTTGAAAAAGAGGGTGCCTACTGGTACCTGCGGGTTTTCATCGACCACCCCGACGGGATCGACATTGAGGACTGCGAGAAGATGACACGGCCGGTAAATGCGGCAGTGGACGCCGCGGACCCGATCTCGCAGGCATATGTGCTGGAAGTCGGCTCTGCCGGTCTGGAACGGGAACTGAACCAGCCGCAGCACTTTGCAGAAACGCTGGGCATGGAGGTTCGTGCCCGTGCCATTCGCCCGATCAACGGGGAAAAGGAATGGATCGGCATTCTGACCGCGTATGATACAGAACAGATTACCATACAGCCGGAAGAACAGGAAGCACCGGTGACACTGCCGTTGGCAGACCTATCCTATGTGCGGCGGTATGTAACAGTAGAATTTTAACCAACGGAGGCATAACGAAGAAAATGGATAACAGTTTTTTTGACGCACTCTCCCTGCTGGGAAGTGAAAACAACGTAGACATTGCACAGCTGGTGGAAAAAGTAAAGTCTGCCATGCTGAAAGCAGCCAGAAAGGCATATCCGGAGTGTGAGGACAACATCACCGTCGAAATCGATCCGGCAACCAAGAAATTTGAAATGTATGTGCGGCAGACTGTCGTAGACGATGAGCCGATCGATGCCAACGAAGTCAATATCGACGTGGCACGCACCGTAGATCCCAACGCCTATGTAGGCGGCACCATTGACAGACGGCTGGACATCGCCAAGTTCGGCAGAGCCGCTGCACAGTCCGCAAAGCAATCTATTAAGGGTGACCTGCGGGAGATCAATCGGGAACGGATTCTGGGCGAGTTCGAGTCGCTGGAAAACGACTGCATCACCTGTGAAGTTTCTCGGGTGGAAACCAACGGCACTGCAACACTGCTGTACCATAAGACAGAACTGTATCTGTTCCCCAATGAGCAGATCCCGGGCGAAACACTGCACGAAGGACAGCGTGTCAAGGTCTACATCACCACGATCGCCAACAAGCAGAAAAAGCCGATCATCAAGATCTCCCGTGTCCGCAAGGAACTGGTCAAGCGTCTGTTTGAACTGGAGATTCCGGAAATTTATGACGGCACTGTGGAGATCAAGTCCATCTCCCGTGAAGCCGGCTCCCGCACCAAGGTGGCTGTCTGGTCCAAGGACGAAAACGTGGATGCTATCGGTGCCTGCATCGGTCCGAAGCGTTCCCGTATTTCTGCAATTGTGGCTGAACTGAACGGCGAAAAGATCGACATCATTCCCTACAGCGAAAAGCCGGAGGAATTCATTGCCAAGGCACTGGCACCGGCAACGGTTCTGGACGTGCAGATCCTGAGCGAAGAAGAACGCACCTGCACCGTAAAGGTACCGAACAACCAGCTTTCACTGGCGATCGGCAACAAGGGACAGAATGCCAAGCTGGCTGCCAAGCTGACTGGCTATAAGATCGACATCAAGCCGGAATTCGATGTGCTGACTAAGCACGAGCACGATGCAGCACCGGCAGAACAGCCGGAAGCACCGCAGGCAGAACAGCCGGCAGAAGCCGCAGCAGAGGCTCCGGCGGAAACAGCAGAAACAGAAGCAAGTGCACCGGAGGCGAACAGCGTTGAAGAGTAAAAAAGTTCCTATGCGGCTTTGTGTGGGCTGCGGCACCATGCAGCCGAAAAAAGACCTGATTCGGGTGCTGAAAAATGCAGAAGGGGAAATCAAGCTGGATTTCACAGGAAAACAATCCGGACGCGGTGCATATTTATGTAAGAATATGGACTGCTTCGCAGCAGCCAAGAAGGGGCACCGCATTGAGCGTTCTTTCGGCTGCCGTGTTTCGGAAGAAGTCTATGAGGAGATGGAACATGCATTACAGACAGAACTGGCAAGGAATTCTGAGCATCTGTCGTAAAGCCGGAAAGCTGGCAATGGGACTGGAGCCCACCAAAGATGCCATGTACCGCGGGACAGTGTCCGGCGTGCTGGTGGCATCAGACGCATCTGCCAAGACGCGGAAAGAAGCGGCGTTTTACTGCGGGCAGGCACAGGTGCCCTGTCTGGAACTGGCATTTACCAAAGCGGACTTTGCCCAGATGATCGGCAGAGGCAGCGGTGTGCTGGCGATCTGTGACGACGGCTTTTTCCGGAAAATGCAGCTGCTGGCGGAACAGGAAAAACAGGAACCACGCGGAGAAGCGTAACAGACTTTCATCATCACATGCGGTGCCGCAGACAGCTGCGGTCCGCCTGTGCTGTGGAGATACATTCGCAGGAGTGGAGTGCCGCGGCGGAGGAACAGCCTACGCCGGACATTCCTTGGAGAAAAGGAGGATTTTCGCCTATGACGAAGAAAGTAAAATTGAGCGACGTTGCACGGGATCTGCAGATCCCGACACAGGAACTGATCGGATTTTATCAGGAACGCGACGAAAAGGGAAATACGAAAAAGGGTGTGACCGGTCTGACACCGGAGGAGATCAATCTGGCACTGGAGTATTATTCCCAGAAAACACAGGTAGACAGTCTGGACGCTTACTTTGCTTCCAAGGATAAGCCGAAGTCGAAGCAGGAAAAGAAGTCCGGTGACAAGAAGCCGGCGGATAAGAAACCGGCAGACAAGAAAAACAGCGACAAAAAGCCGGCAGAGAAAAAGGCAGCAGACAAAAAGCCTGCTGACAAGAAGCCTCAGCCGGAAAAGAAAGCGGAAGAAAAGAAGCCCGCAGCTCCGCAGGCTCAGAAGCACGAAAAGCCCAAGAAGCAGCAGGCAAAGGCACAGAAGCACGGCGAGCGTCTGCACGTTGAAGTGGAAATGGCATCTGCGGACAGCATTACCACCGAAAAACGCCGCACGGTAGACACCAGAGGCTCTTATGTCGATCTGGATAAGTACAACCAGCGGTATGAGCAGATCGCTCCGGCAAGCAAGTATACCAACGACAGATATTCCACCAAGAAGCAGAAGATCAACCAGAAGTCTGCACAGCGGAATAAGCAGCGGTATTCCAGCAAGCGGGAAACCGAACAGGATAAGCTGCGTCGTCTGGAACTGGAACGTGCCAGAAAGCAGCAGCTGCGTGTCCGTATTCCGGACGTAATCACTGTCGGCGAACTGGCAACCCGTCTGAAAGTCACCGCTACCGAAGTCATCAAGAAGCTGATGATGCTGGGCGTTATGGCGACCATTAACGAGGAGATCGATTTCGATACTGCATCTCTGGTGGCAGAGGAACTGGGTGCAAAGGTAGAGCACGAAGTGATCGTGACCATTGAAGACCGTCTGATCGACGAGGACGACGATGCCGAGGATACCGAAGAACGCTGCCCGGTTGTCTGCGTTATGGGTCACGTTGACCACGGTAAGACTTCCATTCTGGACAGAATCCGTAACGCTCACGTTACCGCAGGTGAAGCCGGCGGCATTACCCAGCATATCGGTGCATATCAGGTACGCTATGAGGGCAAGGACATCACATTCCTGGATACACCGGGTCACGAAGCGTTCACAGCAATGCGTGCCCGCGGTGCCAATATCACAGATATTGCAATTCTGGTTGTGGCTGCCGATGACGGTATCATGCCGCAGACAGTCGAATCTATCAATCACGCCAAGGCTGCCGGAATCACCGTTATTGTTGCTATCAACAAGATGGATAAGGAAGGTGCAAATCCGGACCGCATCAAGGAAGAACTGACCAAGTACGGCATGGTCTGCGAAGAATGGGGCGGCGACGTGATCTGCGTACCGGTTTCTGCAAAGACCGGCGAGGGCATCGATGACCTGCTGGAAAACATTCTGCTGGTCGCAGAAACCAGCGAACTGAAGGCAAATCCGGATCGCCGTGCAAAGGGTACTGTCGTAGAAGCCCGTCTGGACAAGGGACGCGGACCGATCGCTACCCTGCTGGTACAGAACGGCACCCTGCACGTCGGCGATGTCATTATCGCAGGTACCGCAGTCGGCCGTGTGCGTGTCATGACCAACGATAAGGGGCAGGCAGTGGAATCTGCTGGTCCGTCTGTACCGGTAGAGATCACCGGTCTGGCAGAAGTGCCGGAAGCAGGCGATACGTTCAACGCAGTAGAAGATGAGCGTCTGGCAAGAGAACTGGTAGAACAGCGGAAGCACGAGGCAAAGCAGGCGAAGTTCAACGAGTACCAGAAGGTCACTCTGGATAACCTGTTCAGCCAGATCGAACAGGGCGAAATGAAGGAACTGTCCCTGATCGTCAAGGCAGACGTACAGGGTTCTGTAGAAGCTGTCACCCAGTCGCTGGAAAAGCTGTCCAACGACGAAGTCCGCGTCCGCGTGATTCACGGCGGTGTCGGCGGTATCAAAGAAAGCGACGTTATGCTGGCAAGTGCATCGAATGCGATCATCATCGGATTCAACGTTCGTCCGGATCAGACTGCGGAAGAAATTGCAGCACGGGATAAGGTGGATATTCGCACCTACCGTGTCATCTACGATGCGATCGAAGAAATCGAAACTGCGATGAAGGGCATGCTGGCTCCGAAGTTCCGCGAAGTGGTAATGGGACGTATCGAAGTGCGTCAGGTATACAAGATCTCCAATGTTGGTGCCGTTGCCGGTGCATATGTGCTCAACGGCAAGGTGACCAGACAGTGCGAGATTCGCGTGGTACGTGACGGCATTGTCATTGCGGAAGATAAGATGTCCAGCCTGAAGCGGTTCAAGGACGATGTCAAGGAAGTCGGCGAAAGCTATGAGTGCGGTATCACACTGGAAAAATTCCGCGACTTCAAGGAAGGCGACATCTTCGAAGCATTTATCATGGAAGAATACAGAGATTGACAGAAGGGCAACGCCGCATAAAATTGGTGCGGCATTGCTGTGACATCATGTTGCTGAAAAGAAATGCAACGATAGAAAGGAGCCGTACAGCATGGCAAATTTCAAGGCAAATCGTACCGAGGAAGACATCCTGCGGGAAATGACAGCAATTTTGCGGGAACTGAAGGACCCCCGTATCGATCCGATGCTGACGGTCGTCCGTGCAGAACTCTCCCGCGACCTGTCGGACTGCAAGATCTTCGTTTCCAGTCTGTCCGGCAAGGAAACCGCCAAGGAATCCTGCAAAGGTCTGGACAGTGCCTCCGGCTTTATCCGGCGGGAACTGCTTCGCCGGCTGAAGATCCGGCGGAGTCCGGCACTGCATTTTGTGGCAGACGATTCGATCGCACATAGTGCAGAGATCGACCGCATGCTGCATCATATCCAGCCGCCGGTGGAAGAACCGGAGGAAAGCGGCACGGGAGAGGAGTGAACGGCGTGCAGGAGCTGACATTGGCAAAAACAGCCGCATGGCTACAGCAATGTGAAGATGCTTATATTCTGATCCACCGCAGCCCTGACGGGGACTGCATCGGTGCCGGTTATGCACTGGCAGAAATTTTACAGCAGCTGGGAAAGCGTGCGGCAGTGCTCTGCAACGATGAAATCCCACCGCGGTATCAGTTCATGCTGCCGGAACAGCCCGCAGCAGCGGACTTTCCGCCGAAGTGCATTATTGCGGTAGATGTGGCAGATGCCAAGCTGCTGGGCAGCAGGATACAGGAACAGTATGGCAGCCGTGTAGATCTCTGCATTGACCACCACGTATCCAACGTGCCCTACGCCAAGGCAAGACTGCTGGACGGTACGGCTTCGGCGGTGTGTGAAATCCTCTACCGCCTGTGCCGCGTGTTGCCGGTTCAGATAACGGACAGCATTGCAGTGTGCCTGTATACCGGCATGGCAACGGATACCGGCTGTTTTCAGTATGATAACGCCGGTCCGGAAACCCACCGTGCGGTGGCGGCATTGATGGAAATATGCCCCGATGTGCGGTATGCGTGGATCAACCGGAAAATGTTTGCAGTCAAGAGCTTTGGCAGATTGCAGCTGGATAAACTGCTGATCGATCATCTGGAATGTTATCTGGACGGCAAGTGTGTCCTGATCTGTGTGTCACAGGAATTCCTGAAAAAATTCCACGTGGACGAAGCAGAACTGGAAGGCATTGCCGGATTTCCGCTACAGGTAGAGGGTGCAGAGATCGGCATCACCATGAAAGAAAAAGAAGCCGGAAAATTCCGGATCTCCATGCGTTCGGCAGATCAGGTCAATGTATCTGCGATCTGTCAGCGGCTGGGCGGCGGCGGCCATGTAAAGGCTGCCGGCTGTCAGGTAGAGGGTACCGCAGATGAGGTACGCCGCATTTTGCTGGACGCAGTAAAGGAAGAATGGGGGAAGGCATGAGTCAGGAAACAATGCAGGGGGTTCTCTGCATGCAAAAACCCGCGGAGTTCACATCGTTTGATGTCATCGGCAAGCTGCGTGGCATTCTGCATATGCGGCGGCTGGGGCATACCGGAACGCTGGATCCTATGGCAACCGGTGTGCTGCCGGTGCTGGTGGGAAAGGCAGCCCGTGCCTGTGACATTCTGCCCGATCAATCGAAAATGTATCGTGCTACGGTACAGTTCGGCTGGGAAACCGACACCGAAGATGTCTGGGGCACCCGCACGGCTGTCTATCCGGAAATGCACGTGACAAAAGAGGCACTGGACGCAGTGCTCCCGCAGTTTGTGGGAGCAATCCAGCAGGTGCCGCCTATGTATTCCGCGGTTTCTGTGGAGGGAACACGTCTGTACGAACTGGCAAGACGGGGCGTTGTGATCGAACGTCCGGCACGGACAGTACAGGTGGATTCCATTGTGCTGGAAGCATGGGACGAAGACAAGCAGACCGCGGAACTGTCTGTTGCCTGCGGCAAGGGCACCTATATCCGCACGCTGCTCTGCGACATCGGAAAAGCACTGGGCGGCGGTGCCGTGATGACGGCACTGTGCCGGACAAAGGCAAGCGGCTTTACGCTGGAACAGTGCTATACATTTGAGCAGGTGACGGAGTTTTGCCGGCGGGGAACGCTGGCGGAACATCTCATTCCCACAGACCGTCTGTTTACGGCACTGCCGGAGCTGCACCTGACAGAACAGCAGTCCACCCTGTACGGCAACGGTGTCAAGCTGGCATTGAGCCGTGTGGAGGGCGTTCTGCCGGAGCAGGATTTGTACCGCGTTTACGGTGCAGACGGCAGCTTCTTCGGAACTGCACAGGCAGACCGGAATGCGGACGAACTGCGTGTGGGAAAGAATCTGAAATAGAAAGGCGGAAACGTGCTTGAAAGGATTCCAACGCATCACTGCACCGCTGGCACAGAAAAGTGCCGTGGCACTGGGCTTTTTTGATGGTGTGCATCTGGGACACCGTGCCGTGCTGGGGGCAGCTGCCCGCTGTGCGGCAGAACAGGAACTGCTGGCGTGTGCATTTACTTTTGCGGCAGATTCCGTTCCGGTAAAACAAGGCGTGCCGCTGTCTTATCTCTATACAGATACCCAGAAAGCGGAATTGATGCAGGACTGCGGGATCCATGGGGTATACTGTCCGGCATTTTCGGAACTGTGCGGACTGGACGGCGAGGCATTCTGCCGGCAGGTGCTGGTGGAACTGCTCCATGCACAGGAGGTATTCTGCGGCGGAGATTTCCGCTTTGGTGCAAAAGCAGCGTGGAATATCGACAGCCTGCGGGAATTCGGCAGCCAGTTCGGGTTCGGCGTGCATCAGGTCGCACCGGTGCTCTGCGGCGGAGAGAAAATTTCCTCCACCGCGATCCGGCAGGCGGTCCGTGCCGGAAAGCCGGAACAGGCAGCGAACCTGCTGGGCGTGCCCTATCACGTCAGCGGCAGAGTTATCCACGGGGCAGCACTGGGGCGAACCAAGGCAGTCCCGACGATCAACATTCCCTTTGCAGCAGGACAGCTGGTGCCGCGGTATGGCGTGTATGTTTCACGGACGCACACCCCGCAGGGCAGCTTCGATTCCATTACGGATATTGGAGTCAAGCCCACTGTCAGCGAAGCACAGCTGCCGGCGGCAGAAACGTTTCTGCTGCACTTTTCCGGCGACCTGTACGAACAGCCCTGTCGGGTGGAATTGCTGCATTTCCTGCGGGACGAGCAGAAATTCCCCGATGTGGACAGCCTGTACCGGCAGATCGCACAGGATCAGAAACAGTGTCAGGAATGGCTGAAACAACATGATCTGTGAGAACACAGAGATTATCATATGAAAGGAAGTACTAGCAATGTACAAAAGAGTGAGAACCAGATTTGCACCCAGCCCGACGGGCTATATGCACATCGGCAACCTGCGTACCGCATTGTTTGCCTATCTGATCGCCAAGAAACAGGACGGCGATTTTATTCTGCGGATCGAGGACACCGATCAGGAACGTTATGTAGAAGGTGCCGTTGATGTGATCTATGATACCCTGCGGGTTGCCGGTCTGAACTGGGACGAAGGTCCGGACATCGGCGGTCCGGTGGGACCGTATGTACAGTCGGAGCGTATGGGCATGTTCAAGTCCTACGCGGAAGAACTGGTGAAAACCGGTCACGCATATTACTGCTTCTGTGACAAGGAGCGTCTGGAAGAAGTGCGGAAAATTCAGGAAGCTTCTCACATTGCTCCCATGTATGACCGCCACTGCCGGAATCTCTCTCCGGAAGAAATTCAGGAAAAGCTGGACGCAGGTGTTCCCTACGTCATTCGCCAGAAGATGCCGTTGGAGGGAACTACCACATTCCACGACGACATTTACGGAGATGTGACAGTGGAGAACAGCACACTGGACGACCAGATCCTGATCAAGACCGACGGCATGCCGACCTACAACTTTGCCAACGTTGTGGACGACCACCTCATGGGCATCACCCATGTTGTACGCGGCAACGAGTACCTTTCCTCTGCTCCGAAGTATAATCTGCTGTATCAGGCATTCGGCTGGGACGTACCGGAATATGTACACTGTGCACCGGTCATGAAAGACAAGACACACAAGCTGTCCAAGAGAAACGGCGATGCTTCTTTCCAAGACCTGATGAAAAAGGGCTATCTGCCGGAAGCAGTTATCAATTTCATCGCACTGCTGGGCTGGGCACCCTCCGGCGAATATAACGAACAGGAAATTTTCACGCTGGACGAACTGAAAAAAGCATTCGAGATCAGCGGCATCAGCAAGGCTCCGGCAATTTTCGACGATCAGAAACTCCGTGCCATTAACGGTGCTTATGTACACAAAATGGATCCGGCAGATTTCGAAAAGGCAGCAGAGCCGTATATCCGCCAGACAGTAAAGCGGACAGACATTGACCTGTCCCTGCTGTGCAGTGTGCTCCAGAACCGCACCGAAGTATTCTCTGATATTCCGGAGCAGGTGGACTTTATTGATGCCATGCCGGAATACGATCTGGAAATGTACCGCCACAAGAAGATGAAGACCACACCGGAAACCGCACTGGAAGCCCTGAAGGAAGCCCTGCCGGTTCTGGAGAGTGTCGAACAGTGGGATACTGAGCACATTCACGAAGCACTGTTTGCAAAGATCGCAGATCTGGGCGTGAAAAACGGCTGGATGCTGTGGCCGCTGCGGACAGCTGTTTCCGGAAAGCAGTTTACACCGGGCGGCGGCGTAGAACTGTGTGCAATTCTGGGCAAGGAAGATACACTGGCACGTGTTCGAAAGGCGATTGACGCACTTTCTGCATAAGGCTTTGCAATCAGGCAATTGGAACCTTTCGTAAGATTATCACTTCTCTATCACAATAGAATGATAAACTATACCTAGTTTTTGTGTGCAGGGCAGGAGCGTTCTGTCCGGCACGCAGCAGAAGGAGGCAATCACAAGGATGATTGAAGTCAAACATCTGACGAAACAATACGGCGACAAGCTGGCAGTCAACGACATCAGCTTTACCGTAGAGGACGGCGAGATTCTGGGACTTCTGGGACCGAACGGTGCCGGAAAGTCTACGACCATGAATATGCTGACCGGCTACATCAGTTCCACCTCCGGACAGGCACTGATCAACGGCATTGACATTTTGGAAGACCCGATCAAAGCCAAGGCACAGATCGGCTATCTGCCGGAACTGCCGCCGCTGTATCTGGATATGACCGTCATGGGTTATCTGAACTTTGTCTATGACCTGAAAAAGTGCAAGCTGCCCCGCCGTTCCCATCTGAAAGACGTGTGCAACCTGTGCCGCATCAGCGACGTTTCCGGTCGTGTCATCAAGCACCTGTCCAAGGGCTACCGCCAGCGTGTCGGTCTGGCACAGGCACTGATCAACAACCCGCCGATCCTGATTCTGGACGAGCCCACTGTTGGTCTGGACCCGAAGCAGATCATTGAGATCCGCACACTGGTCAAGAAGCTGGGCAAAAAGCACACCGTCATTCTTTCCTCCCACATTTTGTCGGAGGTACAGGAAGTCTGTGACCGTGTGGTAATTATCAACCACGGACAGATCGCCGCAAACGACACCATTGACAACCTGTCGAAGGCGGTTTCCGGTGTCAACCGTCTGGTGGTTCGCATCAGCGGTCCGAAGAATGAAGTGCTACAGGCGATTCGTGCTATAGACGACGTGACGAAAGTCCGTGCAGATATGGAACGGGAGCCGAAGATCTTCGAATTCGAGATCGAGGCAAAACCCGATGCCGACATTCGTCCGGCTCTGAACCAGATGGTCAAGGAACACGGCTGGGACATTTACAAAATGGATCTGGGCGTGATGACGCTGGAAGATGCATTCCTGAAGATCACCATGGGCGAGGGTGTCAAGCTTTCTTCGGAAAAGAGCAGTGCTCCCGCCGCAGAAAAGTCCGCAGCTCCGGCAGCTGAAACTACGGCTCCGGAAGAACCCGCAGCAGCACCGGCAGAAGCCGAAAAGGCAGAAACGCCGGCAGAAGATGCTGCACAGAAACAAGAAGGAGGCGAAGCGTAATGGGTGCGATCTATCGCCGTGAAGTCGGAGCGTTTTTCACCTCCAGCATTGCCTATGTTTTTCTGGCAGTGTTCTATCTGGCAGCAGGCTATTTCTTCTTCGGCTCGTCGCTGGCAATGGCAACGACCGATATGTCCAACTTGTTCAGCAGCCTGTTTTTCGTCATCACCATTCTGATTCCGGTACTGACCATGCGTTTGTTCAGTGAGGAAAAGAAGCAAAAGACCGAACAGGGACTTCTGACGGCACCGGTTTCCATCGGCGGCATCGTCATGGGAAAATATCTGGCAGCCCTCACGCTGTATACCATTGGTCTGGCGATCATTTTTGTCTATGCTCTAATCCTGAGCTTTTTCGGGGCAGTGGCATGGGGCATCGTGATCTCCAACATTCTGGCACTGTTCCTGCTGGGAGCAGCCTTTATTGCCGTGACATTGTTCATCTCGTCCCTGACCGAAAATCAGGTAGTTGCCGCTGTGCTGGGCATGATTGTTCTGCTGGCACTGGCTCTGATCGACGTGGTGGCACGGTATGCAGAAAATGTACCGGTTGTTCCCACCGTTCTGAATGCTCTGTCGTTCTACACCAGATACTATGATTTCACTGCCGGTCTGTTTGATCCGGCTGGCGTGCTGTTTTATGTAAGTACGGCAGTGATCTTCAACTTCTTTACGGTACGCGTGTTCGAAAAACGGCGTTGGAGTTGAGAGGAGGACATCACCAATGGAAAAACAGAAACATACAGAAACAGCAGAGGCTTCTCTGGAAAAACAGCAGAAAAAACTGAAGAACCGGAAAAAGCTGAAATACGGCGGTCTGGCAACTGCGATCACCGTGATCTTTGTGGCAGTTGTGGTACTGGTCAACGTCGTGGTCACCCAGATCGGCAAGCGGTATCCGGATTTTAAGCTGGATCTGACCACCGCAAACCTCTATGCGATCAGCGATGAAACACTGGACTATATCCGCAATATGGACAAAGACGTGGACATTGCCATTTCTTCCGATGAAGCTACTTTCACTTCGGACAAGAACAATAAGATGATCGCGGAAACCCTGTCCAAGTATCAGGGCTATTCTGACCGCATCAGTGTGACCTATTTTGACACCACCAAGGATCCGGACGTATTGTCCAAGTATCAGGAACTGTACGGCGGTTCGATCCAGTCCAATGAGATCATCATCACCAGCGGCAGCCGCATCAAGGTGTACAACACTACCACTGATATGTTTGAAGTGGATCAGCAGAAGTACCAGTACTATCAGTACGGCATGGCAAGCTTTGCAGACTGCATCACCGCGTTTAAGGGCGAACAGACCCTGACTTCCGGTATCATGAACGTTACCGATTCCAATCCCAAGACCGTGGGCATCATTGCCACCACCAACGGCAGCCCGATCTTTGCACAGACCAACACTTCTTCTGACCCGAACACCTATGCGTTCTATGCAATGGAAAACCTGCTGGACGAAAACGGTTATGATGTGAGCCGTCTGGACATGATCAACGACACACTGGATACAGAAAAGTATGACATTCTGGTGCTGCCGGCTCCGAAGACAGACCTGACCACCGATTCTGTACAGAAGCTGCAAAACTTCATGTACAATGACGGCAAGCTGGGCAAGCAGCTGGTCTACATCGCAGACTACACCCAGTCCTCCACGCCGAATCTGGACGCATTCCTGAAAGAGTGGAACGTACAGGTGGATTACAGTTCTGTCATCGACGAAAACAACAGCACCAATCAGGAAGTCAACATTCTCCTGTCCCAGAGCAACAACAGAAGCTTCGTGGCTCCGGTCGTGACAGTGACAGATGAAGAAGACTATACCGGTAATCTGGCAAATGCCAGCCTGCCGATCGTGGCTCCTATGGCACGTCCGATCCAGACACTGACCGCCAACAACGGCAGAACGGTAACGGCACTGCTGACCTCGTCGGATACCTCTTACTGCTACCCGCTGTCGCCGAAGGACTACAGCACAGACAGCACTGCTGCTGTGGCTGACGGTTCTGCGGACAGTCAGGAAGCTACAGAGGCAGCCACCGAAGCAGCTGCTACCACCACTTCTTTCGATAAGAATTCCGCACCCAAGGGACAGAATACCGTTATGGCACTTTGCCGTGACCAGCAGTCTACCGGTGACGCTTTCATTGAAAGTGATGTGATCGTGCTGGGCTCCATGTCGATGCTGGACGTAAATCTGGTACAGAATTCGGCATACAACAATGCGGAATACTTTGTAGGTCTGCTGAACTCTGTCTGCGGCAAGGAAGACAGCATCGTAGTTGCTCCCAAGGACTTGACACAGACTTCGATCTCCGCATCTGCAACACAGCTGAAAGCGATCCGTCTGGTCGTGGTATTCCTCATTCCGCTGGCAGTTGTTGTGGCTGGCGTGATCGTTGCAGTCCGCAGACGGTACCGTTAAGGGAGGCACATCATGCGTAAAAAAGCACTGGGAATCATCGGCGGCGTGGTGCTGGTGGCAGCACTGGGCACGGCATCGTTTTTCCTGCTGCGGAATACACCGGAGGAGGATTCTTCTTCCGTGTCTTCTTCTGACAGTAGCGAGGAAAGCATTTCGCTGACCTCGGAAGACCCGAACGATGTGACTTCTATCGACATCACCAACGGCAGCGGTTCCTTTGCAGTGGTTCGCACGGCAGAGGGCACCGGCACAGGAGATGACCATGCGGCATATGCCGTGTCCGGCTGGGAAGATCTGCCTATGGATACCTCCACCCTGTGGACACTGTCCAACAATACCGCTTCTATGGAAGCCAACGGGGTGGTAGAAGAAAACTGCTCCGATCTGGAAAAATTCGGTCTGGACGATGCCGAGGCGACCGCAGTCACACTGCATTTCGCCGACGGCAGCGACTACAGCTTCCGCGTGGGCAATGCTGCCGCAGATGCTTCCAATACCTACTTTGCACCGGCAGACAAGGACACCGTCTACACGGTGAAAACATCGCTGGTGGCAAACTTCAGCAAGTCCGCAACGGATTTCCTGTCCACTACGATGCTGGAAGCACCGGCGGATACCAATGATTATCCCATTGTCAACAAGCTGACTGTGGAACGCAAGGATATGGACTATACGCTGGAGCTGGACTATGACGAAGATGCCGCAGACAACACCAATATGGGCGGCACTGTGGCAAGCCATGAAATGGTATCGCCGGTGCCGGCATATCTGAGCGTAGACCGTTCGACACCGGTGGTGACCGGCATGTTCGGACTGAAAGCGGAAAAGGTTGCAGTTCCGCACCCCTCGGCAGAGGACATCGCCAATGCCGGACTGGACGACCCGTTCGGGACGGCAACCATGGCGTGTGCAGACGGCAACACATATGTACTGACATTCGGCGAACGCTTTACCGAAAAAGATGAGGAGAACGGTACGGAAACGGCGTACTATTATGCGATGCTGAACGGTGTGGACGCGATCTATCAGGTGACCGGGGAAAACTTGGTCTGGGCGACAACAACGCCCACGGATATTGCTTCCAAGCTGGTGCTGGGCACCTATGTCTGGGACGTAGGCTCACTGGATGTCAGCGTCGGCGAGCAGAAGTTCCAGTTTCAGGTGACCGGCAGCGATAAGGACACCGCGGTCGTCACCCTGAACGGAGAGAGTACCGACAAGGAACGTTACCGCCAGTTCTACTCGTTCCTGCTGAACACCACGGCGGAAACCGTCAAGCTGGACGGCGAGCCGGCAGGGGAGATGCTGGGAGAAATCCACGTCAAGACACAGGACGGCAAATTCGAACGGGATCTACAGTTCTACGCCATTGACGAGTTCACCTGTCTGATCACCGCAGACGGCAAGTCGGCGTACACCTGCCGTAAAACTTATCTGGACACACTGCTGAACAACATGAACATCTACGACGACACAAGTCAGGACTTTACGACGAACTGGAGCTAAGTCAGGGGGCTGACCGTTCCGGAGAAAGGAAGGAACAGCAATGAATCAGGAATTTTTTATGTATCGGGGGTATCCTCTGGTACGCAAGGGAAACGAAATCTATTATGGGTATATGTCAGAGCCATTCGTGGTAATGATGCAGATCGTGCATCAGCAGGAAGTGAACGGGCTGAAGGTTGCAGATAAGATTCGCGTCTATCAGATCGCAACCAAGGAGCCGGATCCTGTGAAGGCGATCACCAAGACTTCCGACCGACCGAATTTGTATGAAGCCGTAGATCTGGCAAACGTCTGGCTGAAGCGTGCTGAAAAGGACGCAGCAGCAAAGTAAATCCGATTTGCTTGGAAAAGAGCATCTCTGCACGGGAGTGATCCTGTGGGAGATGCTCTTTTTGTTTGGCTGCCTTTTTCAAAAATAGGCTCCCCTGAAAGGGCACCCGCAGGGCGTGCCTTGTGCTGAGCTGTCACCGCAGGTGACTGAGGGGTTTTTCGTAACTCTTTTACACCAAGCAAAAGATTCCACAAGAACCCCTCCACCGTCTAATGACGGTTCCCCTCGTACTGAGCGGTCCCCTCTGCCCTGCGGGCATCTCCCCACCCCGTGGGGAGTCACCCCTTCAGGGGAGGCTATTTTTATTCAGGCTCCCTTTTGTGTATATGGCTCCCCTGAAAGGGCACCCGTAGGGCGTGCCT
>NZ_KI260304.1:32745-34943 GCF_000468015.1 Ruminococcus callidus ATCC 27760
CCACCCCGTGGGGAGTCACCCCTTTCAGGGGAGGTTTTTTATTTCCGTTCCTTTTAGTGTATAGGCTTCTATTTTAGGAGAAGCTTATTCCTGTTCTCAAAAAATCCCTTGACAGCACCGCCGGAATTCGGTATAATAAACCAAGAACAATCGCACAGAATGTGCAGTATTGCCAGAAACATCAGAGCGTGCTGTTGAAGCATGCTCTGCCGAAAAGGAGAATATACATGGAAGTTTACCGCATTCACATGGGCAAGGCAAAGTGTGCCGTTGATCTGGGGGACGGCAGCGAACGGGGTGAATATGTCGATCAGGATTACATTCTGGCGAAAATGGGCAGACCTCACCGCAGTATCAGCCTGATGTACTGCTATTATCCGCTGGACGAAGGCTGGCCGGGGCGTGCCAGCGTGGTACACGCCAGCCCTGATGTCAGCTTTGCGTGGGATTATCCCTACGATGACTATTTCACCTACAAGGGCGGACTGGGCGGCAGCACCGACGGCGAACCGTTCAACTACATGCGGGAGATCCGGCAGCACGGACAGGACGTTTCCCTGACACTGACCATTGATCCCCACGTTTCCGATGAACATCTGGCGGCGATCGGCGAGGATCTGAAGTCCTTCGGCAGAGTGTTCCTGCGTATCAACCACGAGGCAACGGGCAACTGGTTCTCGTTCAACAAACGCTGCACCTATCAGGAAGTGGCAGACTTTTTTGTCCGTGCCAGCCGTATCATCAAGGAGCATGCTCCCAACGTGCAGACCATTATCTGCATCGGCGGCATCGAGGATCTCTCCAAGGAGGAAATGGAAAAGGAAGCCGAGTTCGCACAGACCATTCCCGCAGCTGACATCTGGTCGGTGGACAAGTACATGGCACTGCACTGGGGCTGGCCCTATGACGTGGCAGAACACGGCGGCACTACTCACAGCCGCGGCACTGTGGCGGACACCTACGAGAAAACCAAACGCAGCTTCGAACGGTTCCGTTATCTCAACGGCGGCGTGGAAAAGCCTATGACTATGGCAGAGTTCAACGCTGACGGCGACGTGACCGGTCCTTATGAACAGGCAGACATGGTAAAGGAATTCTGCGATACACTGGAACGGGAACAGGCGGACTGGTTCAGTGCGTTCACGTTCTACCAGTTCCGCGACCGCGGCAGACTGGGGCTGGAGATCGAGGATCCCAACAATGCAAATGTGGGAATCGCACAGCCGGTGCTGGATACCTATAAGGAAATCATTCAGCGTGACTGGTTCAGGCCCCAGATCACCCGTCGGGCAGGCGAGGTACAGCTGCCGGTGACACTCCGCTGGAGCAACTCCGAGGACGCGGAAGGTCTGGAAATCCCGCTGCATTTTGAGAAGAACCCCACATTCTGCGAACTGACCTTTACCGAGGAAAGCAACCTGATGCTGGAACTGAACGGCAAGTGGTTCTATAAGGCACCCAAGACCAAGACGGTAGATCTGATGGCGGCATTCTTCGAGAAGCCTTTGTAGGGCGAAGCTGACCTGACCTTGAAAATTTTCGCACCGCCGGCAACCGGTGAGAATGACCTGTCTGTGAAAGACGGGCTTTACCACTGCGACACCGTTCTCCACGAACTGCCGCAGATCCGGATTCGGTTTGCACCGGTGGAAGCGTAACATGCCAATGTTTCCGAAAAAATAACACTTGACAAAAACTTGTGAATCATGTATAATTTAAGTAACGTTATGAAAGTCGGAATTGTAAGAGATTATCGGAAAACATGAAATTTCAGAAAAGCAGTATGTTTTTCGGAAGATTCCGGAGATTGGAGTTACTAAACATGGGTATTTTTGACAAGATGAATCAGGTGAGCCGCAATGTGGCAGAATCTTCCAAGAGTGCTGCGGAAACCAGCAATCTGAAAAAGAAGATCGCATACGAAAAGGAACGGATTCAGGAAGTAATGACCGAGATCGGCAGACTGTTCTATGAGAATCCGAACGGCGATCATCAGGAAGAACTGAAGCTGTGTGCAGACATCGACGACAGAAAGCGTCGTATTGCCAGCATGCAGGGCGACCTGAGCACGCTGAAGGGTGTTCGCATCTGCGGCAAGTGCGGTGCACGGTTCGACGAGAAGTACACCTTTGACTTCTGCGGCAAGTGCGGTGCAAAGCTGAGTTAAGGCAACACCGCACAAAGCCCGCCTGACGGCT
>NZ_KI260305.1:0-255 GCF_000468015.1 Ruminococcus callidus ATCC 27760
TCGTGCTGAAAAAGTTGTAGATCGCTGTAAAAATCGTGGTGAAGAAATCCCGAATCGCTGTAAATACGGTCGTTGCCACCGTCTGAATGGCAGTGACAATGGTGGTGAAGGTATTGGAAATAGACGTCCAAGTGTTGACGAAAAAGTCCCGGATTCCGGTAACAATTCCCGTGAAAAAGGAAGCAATGCTGTTCCATGTGTCCACAAAAAATGTTTTGATGGAAGTCCAGACTTCGTTCCAGCTTGTTCCGAACC
>NZ_KI260305.1:355-793 GCF_000468015.1 Ruminococcus callidus ATCC 27760
TGCGAAACGTGTTGACAACGAAATTCCAGATAGACGTAAAAATGCCCTTGATGCCGTCCCAGCACTGCTCCCAATCGCCAGTAAACAGACCGATCAGAACGTCCAGCAGCCCCAGAAGAACGCCAGTAAACTCTGAAAAGATGTTGGAGATATTCTGAAAAACGCCTTCAAAAATAGGAGCCAGCAGATTGCACAGCCCGTCCCACGCCGCTTTCAGCACATCGGTGAAACTCTCAAAGTCGAATCCCAGAGCATTTAGCCGGTCAGTGATGCCCTGTGTCAATCCAGTAAAGGTGCTTTTGATTTGCTCCCAGATGGCGATGATGTTGCTTTTGAATTCGTCATTGGTTTTCCAGAGATGCACAAAGGCAGCCACCAAAGCGGCAACAGCTGCGATGATGGCAAGCAGCGGACCTAATGACACACCCAACGCTCCGG
>NZ_KI260305.1:893-1429 GCF_000468015.1 Ruminococcus callidus ATCC 27760
AAAGGGCAGGCAGTTTGGACACTGCGGAAAAGACGGTTCCCACACTGGAGATGGTCTTTCCAAGCACCACCAGCATCGGACCCAGAGCAGCAGCCACCAGTGCAATTTTCGCAATGGTTTCTTTGGTCTGCGGATCCAGTTGATTCAGCTTGTCCACCAGTTCCTGAATACGGGAAACAATGGAGCGAATGGTAGGCATCAGAATATCACTAAAACTGATTGCCAGTTCTTCCAGCTGGGACTTTAAGATGGTTACTTGTCCGGCAAGGTTATCCTGCATGACCGCTGCCATTTTTTCAGTTGTGCCATTGTAGCCGTCCACTGTATCCGAACAAGTGTCAATGGCATTGGACAGTTTTTCAAAGTCCGCCGGGGAACCGTTGATGATCGCCAGCATACCGGACATCGCCTCTTTGCCAAACAGTGAGGCAGCCGCCTGTGCCTGTTCTGCCTCAGAAAGTCCGCCCAATTTCTGTCGGAGTTGTTCCATGAGTTCCCGCAGAGAATACATCTTGCCGGAACTATCTGTCAGAGAA
>NZ_KI260305.1:1529-1985 GCF_000468015.1 Ruminococcus callidus ATCC 27760
AAATGCCGTACTGTTCCATGGCAGATGCTACCGTATCGGTCGGCTTTGCCAGATTGGTGATGGCAGAACGCAGTGCGGTACCAGCCTGTGAGGATTTGATACCGGCGTTTGCCATCAGCCCAATGGCAATGGCAGAGTCTTCAGCAGAGTATCCCAAAGAACCCAGCACCGGAGCAGCATACTTGAAAGTTTCACCCATCATGCTGACATTGGTGTTAGCGTTGGAACTTGCGGCTGCCAGAATATCCGCAAAGTGTCCGCTGTCGGCAGCAGTTAAGCCGAAAGCGGTCAGAGCATCCGTGACAATGTCTGAAGTAGATGCCAAGTCCTCGCCGGAAGCGGCAGCAAGATTCATGATACCTTCGATACCGCTGAGCATATCGTTGGTTTTCCAGCCTGCCATCGCCATGTAGTTCATAGCATCCGCAGCCTCACTTGCAGAGAACTTCGTTTTAC
>NZ_KI260306.1 GCF_000468015.1 Ruminococcus callidus ATCC 27760
CACAAAGGATGCCGGCGGAGGTACGCCTTGCTGACACGTTGCCACTTGCTGCCGTAGCCACGCTTAGCGGCAGACGGTCTGTCTGGATGCAAGGGCTGATGCTCTGCACAATACAAACCGTCTGTCAGATTGGGACAGCCGGGGTGCTTACATGGTTTTCGTGCCTTCCTCGGCATTGTCTCCACCTCCTTCGGGCATAACAAAAGCCGCTGGCGTAAACCAACGGCTCTATACATGATCTTCTATTATACAGTATAGCACAGAAACCCATGAATATCAAGTCTTACGAACTCTCATCAGCTCTCAACTTTTGGACGGCTTTGTCACGCAGGCGGTAGATGTGCTGCACGCTGTATCCGAAGTCGGCAGCGATCATGTTCCAAGATTTGAACTCCAGATAACGCTTGCTCAGAAGGTCACAACAATCGGCATCATCGACCGCCTTAATACGCGCTTCCATGTCGGCAAGCAGCGCATCATACTCACGCTGGGTTTCCTGAATTTCCTGTTCCAGCGCCATGATCCTGAAAACGGTGCCTTCCATCTTGCTTCGATCGGGTGACACGGTTCTCGGCATATCATTGATGCCGCTGCCGTTCATACCTTCGGCACGCTGCCGCAACACTCGGATTTCGTGAATCTTCCGGTCGATACGCCTGCGGAGTCGCTGTGCCTGATCCCAGTATTCTTTCATGCAAATTCCTCCCTCATCATTTTTATCAGTCTCTCGCCGTTCATATCCGACATGAAGTCAAACCACTGCGACCGCAGGAACTGCTCACATTCCAGTTTCGTGATGATGTCATTTGACTGTAGCACCTCCCGGTAATCCAGAAGGCACTGCTTGATGATTGCTGCCGACAGTAATTTGTATCCTTCATTCATTTGAACCTTGCTTTCACCGCACGCATCATTGCGGACTGCGTCCTGTCTTTTGACTGCAAAGCCTTCATGATCTCCTCGTCGATTGTGTTAACCGTCATAAGATGCTGAATCACAACAGATTCTGCCCGCTGTCCCTGTCGCCACAGGCGGGCGTTGGTCTGCTGGTATAATTCCAGCGACCACGGCAGCGTGTACCAGATGATTGTGCTGCCACCGTCCTGCAAGTTCAGTCCGTGACCTGCGGAGGAAGGCTGTATCAGCGCCACTGGAATTTTTCCTGCATTCCAGTTGGCGATATCCTTGTCGGTCTTGATTTCGCGGCAGTCGAACCGCTTACAGATGCGGTCGCGTTCGTGCTTGTACCAATACGCGACCAGCGCGGGCTTGCCGTTCTGCGCTTCCAGCAGATCTTCCAATGCATCCAGCTTTCGCTCGTGCAGCTCGATGATATTGCCGTCGTCGCTGTAGATGCAGCCGCTTGCAAGCTGTACCAGCTTTCCGCACAGGACGGCAGCATTGGCAGCGGAAATATCCTCATCCTGCACCGGCAGGACGTAGTCGCTTTCCATCTGCTTGTAGGCTTCATATTCTTCTTCGGAAAGCCGCACCGGATCAGAGACAGACAGCAGCTCCGGCATTCTCAGGTGGTCGGTAGTTTTCATGGAAATGCTGATGTCGGCGATCTTGCCGTAGATCTCCTTTTCGACACCTTTGCGGGGCGTATAAGTGAAGCCGTTCCAGTCTGGTGTGAAGTATGCATCACGGTACTGTCCGATTCGCTTTCCCAGACGCTCTCCCTTATCCAGCAGGCGGAACTGCGCCCACAGATCCATGAGACCGTTGCTGCAGGGTGTACCGGTCAGCCCGATGATACGCTTTACAAACGGACGCACCTTCCGCAGCGCCTTGAAGCGCTTAGACTGGTGGTTCTTGAATGATGAAAGCTCGTCAATCACCACCATGTCGAAATCGAACGGCATCCCGCTGTCCTCAATGAGCCACTGCACATTCTCGCGGTTGATGATGTACAGATCGGCTTTTTTCCGGAGAGCCGCAAGGCGCTGGTCGCGGGTGCCGAGAACCAGACTGTAGGTCAGCCCTTTCAGGTGATCCCACTTGCCGATCTCTGCCGCCCATGCATTTTTGCAGACGCGGATTGGTGCGATCACCAGCACCTTCCGGACGTCGAAGCTGTCGAACATCATGTCGTTCAGTGCCGTCAGGGTGATGCTGGTCTTGCCCAGCCCGCATTCCAGCAGGACTGCTGCCTCCGGGTGTGTTTCGATAAAGTCGATGGCGTATTTCTGGTAGTCATGTGGACTGTATTGCATCAATGATCCCTCCAATCTGTTCAGGGCTGTCCAGCACAAAAACCAGAAAACCCATCCTCCGCAATAGTCTGTGACGAGACCACTGCAATGGTCGCGGCGTTTTCCCCGGTGCCTTGACTTCCACGAAACCGATTCTGCCGCCGGGGAACATCACCATGCGGTCGGGCATCCCGTTAAAACTTGGGGATACGAACTTGACCGCCAGCCCGCCTTTTGCTTTGACAGCTTTAAAAAACTTCGATTCTACGGTTGTTTCACGCATTTTTACTCCTTTCTGGTGCAGGTGTCGAAGGTCTATTCTATAACTTTATATATAGATATTTTTTCAATTTTTTCTACTATAGAAAGTTTATGATATGACCTTCGACACCTGCACCTTTTAGTCCAAAAAGCCCAAATCTTCGTCGTTTTCCTGCTCTTCCGGAAAATCATCTGTTTTCAGCATCAACCCAAAAATCATGATCCCGTTTTTCAACTTCTTCTTGTGGTACCCGATCTGCTCCAAAGCTGCATAGAAATCTCCCGTACTGCGGGTGTATTCATGCATATTGATGCAGTAGGTGCGGTAAGCCTTATACAGCTCGCCGGACTTCTCCTGATAAGCTGCTCCGATGACACAGCTTTCCTCCAGAAACTTTCCGAGCCAGTCATTGTCCTCGCGGTAGGCAGCAACAGCATCACGCACCACCTTCGGCGGCTTGATATTGAAGCCTTCGGCGATCACCATACGGGAGCCTTCAATGATCCAGCTCAAGATCGCACCGCCTGCATGGTCAACAAGATAGTCGGCAAAGTTCTTAATGTCGCTGTCGCCCTCGATTTTGGCATTGAACGGGATAACAATCAATCTGCGCCACGTTCCCGCATCAGAGGCACCGACCTTCGGCAGGTGGTTTGTATACAGCACCAGCGTGTGGCTGGGGATAAAACTGAACGGTGCTTTATACTTTTTCTCTGCATACACCGCATCGGTCGAACAGAGCTGCTTGATGACCGAGGTGTTCAGGCGCATACCTTCCTCCAGCTCGGCAGCAATAATCAGGCGCTTGCCCTTCAATTCTGCCATTTCGGGCTTCACATTTCTCTTGCAGCCGACCGTCAGCGCGTCGGCAGACATATTACCAGCATAGCTGCCCAGCACACGGGCAATCGCGTTCCAGAAGGTAGACTTACCATTTCTGCCTTCTCCGTATGCGATAATAAGTGCTTCAATATACACCTTGCCGATGACCGCCATGCCTACGATGCGCTGCACATAGTCAATCAGGTCAGTATCACCGCAGAAAATCAGGTCGAGCGTATTCTTCCAGATGTCCGTGCCTACATCGTCCGGAGAAACCGTCGTAACCTTCGTGATGTAATCCTGCGGATCATGATCCTTCGTGCCGGTCAGTCCCTCCGTCAGGTTGTAGGTGCAAAGCGGCGTATTCAGCAGGAAGGGATTGCTGTCCAGCTCGTCCGGCTGCTTTTCCAGTAGCGGCATAGCAGCTTCCATTGCAGGCTTCAGGCTTTTCATATTGCGGTACTTCATGACGAATGCGTAGTAGGTCTTGGCGGTCTGGTAGGCACCGTAGGCTTCCGCCTGATCGCTGGTCATACCCTCAAGCAGCTTCTTGCCGCCTGCCATCGCCGTTCCACGGGAGATGCCGAGGTCTTCCAAGCGCTGCAGCGCCGCCTCGATCTCGTTGCCCGCTTCTTCGAGCTGTGCATCTGTATGTTCCATCATTGCCGCGATCGGGCGCTGGCGGGATTCCATCCAGTAGATCTCGTTATTACGCAGAAAACCGGTCGCTTCCGTATAGCAGACCTCGCCCTCATACACCGCTGCAAAAGTACGCGCCTCACCAATATCCGAGAAATCATCCGGGCGCAGACTGCCGCCTGTGTATTCGTCGGGCGGGATATAGTCGGGAGCAGACGAAACCTTCTTGTAAAACTTTGAAGCGCTCGACCAGATCTTGTCCAGCTCCTCCTGATCCAGCGGCGGATCACATTCGGCAGCTTTCTCCAGAAACTTCGTATAGGCAGCATCGGTCACACCAAACCGCTTGACGAGCTTTCCTGCATAATGCGACATAGTAGCGTTGCGCTTTCCCTGCGGAATCGCCGCCTTTGCGGTCAATGTCAGGAAGTCCTCAATGAACAGGCTGCCTTCATGCCACAGCACCTCGCTGCCGGGGGAACCATAGAGGAATCGTGCGGCATCGAGCGCATTATCATCAAAGAACGGGAATGCCGCGTGGATCTTCCGCTTGAGTGCTGCATAGGAGTCGGCATCGTGGATCAGGTGGATCTGGAAATATACATGGAAACGCGGTCTCGCCGACACTCCGTTTTTCGCCTTCATGTGATTGCGGCTGAACACAAGGATATACGGCACATCCGGGAGCAGTTCATCCAGAAGCTCCGGCGTGATCCACTTTGCCGGATCGTCGCTGTGATCGTTGTCACAGTCCATCGGGATATTGTCCGAGAGAATAAAGTTGTCCTTGCTGCGGGTGTTATTCTTGTATTCCGCACAGACGTGGTCGCGGCTCTGCACCTTTGCCATATCCGCCTCCGTGGTCACAACGACCTTATTCGGGTAGATGCAGTTTGCCTTGTTGTGCAGGCAGTCAGCCTGATAGATTGTTACTTGCATACTTCCTCCAATTCCTCCGTAAAATAGCGGATTTTCATTTTCTTGCGCTTTGCCCGTTCGATCTCCGCCTTCATGCCGGAGCTGATTGTTTCACCGAACACCCACAACTCTACGCACTTGCTCATCAGCACCCAGTTCATAAAAATGGCTGTGTTGCGTTCCTCCGGGACATTGTCGTCCATGAACTGCGTAAAGTAGATATGTGGCGTGATTGGCAGGTAGTGCCTGTCTACAGCGAAGCGGCTGTATCGGCGTGCGTTCTCAACATTCCTCTCCGTATCCCCGGAATAAGGCGAACAGATATACACGACCGGACGGAAGGCAGCAGCCTTCGCCGCCACCTTCTCCTCCTTCTCGATGCGGGTAAGCGCTTCATACTCGGTTGGGCTGGAGTAGCCCTCACTGTTACGCTTACTTGCCATGACCGAGCCTCTTTCTCGCGCAGGCGTTGCAGAGCACCGAAGTGCCGTACATATCGCCAATACCGTCAGCGAACACACAGGACAAGTCAACACTGACCTCCTCGCCACAGTCCGGGCAGGCACAGAATACATTCTCGTCGTTGAGCTCCACTCTGACCTCAAGCTCATCGGTCTTCTCTTTCACATAAAACATAGCTCAGTCCTCCTTCTTTCTGGTCGGGCAGTCCTCACAGCGCTCTCCGTTATCGTGCGCCTTGCAGAGATCACCGCAGTGCGGACACTTGACGTAGACATTCTCCGGCTTGACCAGCCTGCCGCTGATCAGCGCATAAAACCATTCAATCGTGTATTTCATAACATCAGTCCTCCTTGAGCTTCGCTGCGTACCATTCCAGATAGCGCTTTCTTTCGTGGAAATCTGGGACTGATACAAGCAGACCGATATCGACCTTCTGCAGGATTTCCAGCAGGTCAATCTGCTCCTGCGTCAGATACGGGCGGATGCTTGTTTTCTTCTCAATGCCGTGCAGAATACGGAACTGCTTTGCAGTCATGCCGATTGCGATGCGGTTGAGCATATCGCACTCGTTGCTGAAGTGGTAAGGCTTCGGATCGTCCTTAAGCAGGCGGATGTTCTCCGTCAGCAGTGGGAATTCCTGTCTCGCAGACACCAGCGTCTTGATGAATGCTTCCATCTCATTGAAGCGGCGGATATACAATTCCTTGAACTGCGCAGCCTTCTTACCACGATAGCCCATTGCAAGAAAAACAAAACCGTCACGCGTCATCACATAGCAAGGCTGCTTATGCCCCTGTTCGTTGATATAAGTCGACTCCCCAAAATTGGAGAGTCGGAATTCCTCCGAACAGTCAAGCTCACGGATGTCACGAATTACATGATCGTGACGCTTCTCGAAGAACTGTGCCACGAAGCGGCTGTCGACTCTGGCGGTATCGCGCTTATCAACGAACACACCGTAGTCATCCATTGGAATTAATGTTTGCATAATAAAAACTCCTCTCGGTTTATAGTCAGAGGTATTCCTCTATTATCTCATTGGAAAGCAGACAGCCGTTTTGACGAAACGATCAGTCTTTTTTGTAAAATTCGCATTCATATCCGTCTGCCCGAAGCAGCAGTCCCTCTGCCCATGCAGGCGTTCGCGCCATCTGTTCGCAGATCACCTCCAGCGATACCCCCATGCTGCATTCGATAATCATTTCATCATGCACCGTCGCAACGATAAAGCAGTGCGACAGCGTCTGCATGGAATACATCAGCAGATCGCGGGCGACCGCCTGAACAATGTTTTCTACAAACTTCGGACCGTAGCTTTCCAAACGCTCCCACTTCTTCGCGCTGCCTACGCCCGTATATGTTACCGATTCGCCGCCGAACTGGTTTTCGCCGATCTGCGGGTGTGCGTAGCAGAGCTTTCTGCCAGATGGCAGCGTGATAAACAGCATCTTGCTCTGGTAGCTGAAGTGCAGACCGTGTGTTTCTGTTTCACCTTTGCTGCGGATTGTCTGCTTGACGGCATCATCCACATCCCACCACAGCCGGACAATATTCGGTGATGCATTACGCCAGTCCATTACGATTTGTTTCAGCTCTGCGTCAGACAGATTCAGATCTTCGCCGCCCATTGCTTTCATGGCACCGACGGAGCCGCCATAGCCACAAGCCAATTCTGCCACCTTGCCCTTCTGCCGCAAGTGACCATTGATACCATGCTTCACGACCGGTACACCGAACATCTTTGATGCAGATGCACAATAAATGTCCTCACCGGCGGCAAAAGCGTCCATGCGCCACTGTTCTCCCGCAAGCCATGCAATGACACGGGCTTCAATAGCAGAAAAGTCGGCGACAATGAACTTGTATCCGGGCTTCGGGACGAAAGCGGTACGGATGAGCTGCGAAAGCGTGTCTGGGACGTCTTCGTAGAGCATTTCGACCTCGTCATAATACCCGTGCTTCACGGTCTCACGTGCTTCGGTCAGGTCGGGAATATGATTCTGCGGCAGGTTCTGCAACTGTATGATGCGCCCCGCCCAGCGACCGGTACGGGCAGCGCCATAAAAGCTGAACATTCCACGCGCACGACCATCCGCACACATAGCGATCTGCATCGCCTGATATTTCTTGACAGAGGATTTGGACAGCATCCGGCGCATTTCCAGAACCGATTTCACGGGATCTTTTGCTGTTTTCAGCAGCTCCTTCACGCGGGCTTTATCCAGACAGTCGGACGGGCAGCCCTGCTCTTCAAGCCATGCCAGAAGCTGATATACAGAATTCGGATTGTCAATTCCGGTCAGGCGGCGCATATCTGCTGTCAGCTTCGCCTTTGCCTGCGCATCCAGCGTGAGTGCTGCATCGACCAATTCATAGTCAATACGAATACCGCGATCGTTGATCTCCTGATCGAGATAAAACTCCTCCCAGATAGAATCGGGAACCGGAAAGCGGGAAAGCCGACGGTCGATCTCCATTTCAGCTTCTACATCGCGCTTGTTATATGCCTTGAAAATTGTCCACTTTTCCGGCGCATCTACCGGTGTGTGAAAATGCGGCACGCCGTTCACCGTTTCGTAGGGTACACAAAAGTATTTAATGAGAGCTTTGCCCTCCGTCATTTTCTGCTGTTCAATATGCAGCGCCTTGCCTGCATCTGCAAGTGTAGAAGGCAGCGCCAGCGTGCGGCAGTGAATCATGGTGCAATGCCAGCCCACCGGCGAAAGATAGTCACTGACGGAATCTTCCGAAATACTGTAGCTGCGGAAAATCTCCGGATAATGCGTGCGCAAATACTTTGACAGGCACACTCGTTCAAACTGTACATTGAATGCCTGCTTGATGACGCTTTCATTGACCAGCGCGTGCAGCACCGCATCAGGGAGCGTTTCACCGTTTGCCAGATCATAGGTCTGTACCGCGCCGCCGTCTACGGAAAGGCTCACCAGCGTGATCGCAAAATAGGGAGAATCTGCATAAGCATACACACCGCATTTTGTCAGATCGCGGTC
Organism: Ruminococcus callidus ATCC 27760; assembly: GCF_000468015.1. GTDB lineage: Bacteria > Bacillota > Clostridia > Oscillospirales > Ruminococcaceae > Ruminococcus_C > Ruminococcus_C callidus. The sequence continues at coordinate 8,310 of NZ_KI260306.1, forward strand.
ACTGCGTGTTTCAATATCGATTGTCATATTATTCATAACATCACATCCTATAAACCCACCCGGACGGAATCCCGTCAGTCGCCCTCCCGACCTTATTTGTTACTTGCGCTTCTTGAAGGTATCGACCAGCATATAGATAGACATGATCGTCCAGCAGGTCATTGTGATACAGCCAAGAACCGAGATAATGATAGAAACTACTGTACTCATGGCGACCTCCTTAAGACAGGAAGTCGTCATCATCATCGTCCATGTCAGAGAAATCATCCTCTGCACGGGACTTGCCACCGAGGGGCTCGCCGTCGCGGAGCTTCTGGAGATTGTTCAAACCGCACGCGATGCCCTTGTTGCCGTTGGTGTTGAAGGCGTAGAAGTTGATACTTGCACGACCGTAGATACCGGAGTAGAGCTCGCTGGTATCGAGGATCGGCTGGCAATCAGCGTCCACCACACCGGGCTTGGTAGCGCTGTTGGCATTGATGAAGTAGCAGCCTGCATAAGCGGGATCGTCCGGGCGCTCCTCATCGCCGTCACGGAGAGGTGTCTTGAGCGCCTTGAGGGGCGGCACGGACTTGCCGTTGCCCTTGAGCTTTGCCTGACCTTCCTCGTAGGCTACCTGAATTGCAGCCTTGACCTTCTCGACGGTCAAGGTATCCGCCTTCGGGATGATGAGGGACACGCTGTACTTCGGTGTGCCGCCGTTGATTGCCTTCGGTTCATTGACGATGAGGTAGCTGAAGCGGGTGTTCTTGCCTGTAACGACCTTTGTGGGATTGATAATCTTTGCCATGTTAATCTTCCTCCTGAAAATCATTGATTGTCCAAGCCGGACGCTTGTCCGACTCCGGTACGAGTGTGGGTTTGCCCTGCGGCTTTTCGATCAGACTGCCGAGCAGGGCGTTGAACTTCTTGCTGCCGAGCAGCTTGGTCATTGCGGTCACGCCCATGAGCTTTCGCTCGTAGGGATCGTAGCCAGCATCGGTGACGACGGCTACGACGGCATCGGGATTTGTGTATCGGCGGTTGCTTCGTCCCTCCACGACCTTGAAGCCGGGGAACTGTTTTCCGCTGATTGCCTGTTCGAGCGCATAATCCTTCACATCATTCACCCAGCCGATAAAGGTGTCGGCTCGGTCAAGGATCATGCTGATTTCGTCGTCGGCGAGAGTGTCAGGAACGGCGAAGTCGTACTGCGCAAGCTGCAGGTTGTATTCCGCCCGCTTCCGGCAGGTCGCCTTGATTTTACAGAACTGACAGTGTTTGCCAGCTTTGTATTCACCCTCGCCCTGTGCTGCAAGTGCCGCAGCGGGAATGAGAACATCATCCGCCCAGCGGAGCAGCTCGTCCTTCGTGACTTCCGCCACGCTGACGTTATTCCTGCGGGGCTGAAAGATGCACATCCGGACGGTCTGAATGTCGTAGAGTGCCTCAAAGAGATTCAGAGCACCCAGCGCATACATACGCATCTGTGAATTGTTCTCCGCATCGACGAGGACGCCAAGCCCGTACTTGAAATCTACAATGGTCATGGTGCCGTCGGCGACAATGATGCAGTCGGCAGTGCCGAAGCTCTCTGCTACCCAGCGGGTGAAATCGAGCCGCTGCTCTACCATCACCTGCGGATCGGGACAGGTCTGCTTTGCCGCCGCCACCTGTTCCATGATGAATTCACAGTAGGCATCGGAGCATTCCGCCATCTCTTCGTCGAAGTATTCCAGATCATCGGTGGGATCACGCACCTTATATCCGAGCGCCTTCTTGACCTTATACTCACAGAGGGCGTGTGCGTCCGTGCCTTGCTGTGCGTAGCTGCTGCCGGTGTCCGTCTGTGCGGCGTTCTCCATTGCCGAAGGCGGGCAGTTGATCCAGCGTTCGCTGCTGGATGGTGAGAGGATTGCGTGTGTTCCGGGCATTACAATCCCTCCGCTTCTGTCAGCACAGCGGCGTAGTCGCTTTCGGCAATGTCTGAGAGCTTGGTCGCACCGTAGCGACCGATCAACTCCTTGACCTCCGCCGTCTTGCCGCTGCGTGAAATCTCTGACAGGCGGCTGCGGAGCTCTACGAAGGTGACGGTCTGCTGTTCAGGTGTCGGCTGTTCCTTCGGTGCAGGCTCCTGCGGCTCGTCTACGGCAGGATCGTAGATCGTCTCGAACGTGTCGAGGTAAGCGTTAGTGGTCTGTGCTGTGTACTCCTGCAGCGCAGCAGTAAGGGCAGCAAGCGCGTTGATGATTTTCATCATGGGTTCCATTTTTCATTGCCTCCTTTGTCAGATTTTTTGCCAGTCTTTTCGATACGATGCTGATAGCAAGCAGCGTATCTATCAGTTCGCGGGTTTTGCTGTTCACGGTTCATCACCTCCTTCTACTTCCCATTGGAAAGCAAGTGTCCATTTTGACGAAGGATTTTCAAAAAAATTCTTCAGTCAGAATCGTGGTCACTTTTTTCATGCGGGAGAGAAGTGTGGTGCGAGGAATATCCAGCTCCTGTGCGATCTCTGTATCTGACAGACCGTCCTGACGCAGTTCAAAGGCATGAAAGATGCCGGGGGCAAGCTCGTCCATTCTCTTAATAAGGGCTTCGAGCAGAAGCTGATCTGCTGCGATTGCGGCTGTATCCGCCGCCTCATCGACCATCTTGTCCAGCATGCTCTCCTCATCGCCCTCTTCGTTTGTTTTTGGACAGTCGAGGGAGACCGTATCCCCAGCACGGTGATACTTGCAAGTCCAGCAGTCCATATCGCAATAGCGGTAGTCCGCCTTCGGGCAGGTGCAGCGACCGTGGTTCTGCTGTGTGCGGCGATATGCGTTGATGTCACGGTAGTAATTGTCGTGTTCTTCTTTTGACACTTCGATTGACCTGTTCATTGACCTCAGATAGATTTTCATAAAAAATTCCTCCATTGACTTTGCGAATGGAGGAATCTCAAGCTGCAAATGGGCATGACAAATAGACCGCAGCTCTGAAGGATCACTCCATTCAGAATTGCAGCCGTCAGCTCAAATGACAGCCGTGCATATTAACTTTTCCCGCTACAGTCCGTTGAGCAGCCGTTGATCAAGCGACTCAGACTGCGCGGAAGAACAGTTTTATGTCGTATTCAGGACGTATGTCTTTGGAAACACTTTGAACTTTCAGTTGAAACTGTGCAAATGGCACAAGTTTTCCGTCTGCATTTGTGCAGGATAACAAAGTTCTTGTCAAGGATTTAAAAACACCTTAAACCGTCTGGAACAAACTGTGCTTTTGTGCTATAATGTTTAGTAGGATTTGATATGAATCGGTTTGAGGCACTCGCGCCTCACCTTGACTATATTCATTATCGCATATTTTGGATTTCATTGTCGGAAGCATTCGGAAATGTTCGGAAATAATCGGAAATTTTCGAAGCCTTGTGAAAGGGTGCGTATGCATGAACTTATTGGAGTTAATTAAACTACTAAACATGAACTATTCTGGAAGTCTCGATGAGTACGGATTTTTTATGGAGTTGATTGATCGCTGCATAGGTGAAGACAAACAGAATCCTTTTAGTGGTATCGACAAGGATACTGTAGAGCGCGGCATCCGTGGACAGAATGGATTGAGCAAGGCGAAACTTAAGAAGGTCAATCAATTTCGTGAAGTTGGTAGACTGGCAAAATACATTGAGGAGAAATATCCAGAAGATAAGATATATCTTATGGAATCTCAAATCAAGCTTCAGGTTCCGGATTTTAATCCTGATGAGGCTGATTTTTCCTATCCATGCGAGGACTTGTTTTTTCAATTGCTCGATGTCTACATAAACACTACAAACAAGCGCTCAAAGAAGAAGCAGGAGAGTACTGCACTTTCTCCTGATGATATTACGCTGATGACTGAATCGCCGGTGCAGCAACCAGTTGTTCAACAATTCGTGCAGAATCAGTTCAATATTTCGCAAACCGGTAATGGAATCAATATCGGTCATGCGGATACTATTGAAATACGAGACGGTAAGGTGGTGACCTTAAAATGAGTGATAAGCAGCTTCCGGCAGATCCCGCATCGCCTGTAGTTCCTGCAGTACCAAGAACATATAATATGGAGCAGTCTGGCGATGGTACAAATATTGGCGTAGCGCAGAGCGTTAGTCTTATCGCAAGCGGTGAAGCAGGGATACAAACCGGAACCATAGAAAATGTAAATGTCAATATCCAGAGTATCTCTGTTGCACCTCCGCTCATTACACCGCAGCCTAAGATACAGCCGCAAATGGTCGAAATGGATCGGACACATTACAATCTATTTGTGACATATGGTATCGATTGGAGAAATCCGAACGAGACAACATTTAAAGTTGAACCAGATCGTGTGCTGACCGGATATATGGAAGATAGTGTAAAGGCTGAATTTTCAACTTTGACGGATGAAGCCATTGCGCGTATCAAACGGTTTCCGAGCATTTTTGCAAATGAAAACAATGCCTTCGGACATACGGATGAGGAGCAGATTCTCGCCTTTGGCTTTGTAAAACAGATTAAAGTTCGTCGTAATGGCGTAATGATATATCCAGAAATCCGATGCTATCTTCCGCAACAACGACTTAACGAGGCACTTTTTGAGCTGGATATAACCGGGACAGATTCATTTAATGAGTTCAATCGTATGCATTGGAGCATTAAGAAAATAGACCTGATAGCTGAACTTCAAGAGTTGGGTTTCAACCTGTAATATAGCGAGGTGTTATAATGGATACAAATACTGAAAATGATGTCCTCGAAAGATGGGTAAATCTTGAAGAGGTAGCGAATTATCTGAGCGTCAGCAAAGATACAATCCGAGCGTGGATTAAACAGGGCAAGATACCTTTCTATCGCGCCGGAAAAATGTACAAGTTCAAAATATCTGAAATAGACGATTATGTGAGGAATGGTAAGATCACAGAGTAAAGGAGACAAGAGCTATGGAAGGAAAAATGCCAGCGGTAATCACGTCAATCACACTGAACACCAGAACATATCATAATGTTCTTATAGAGCCTACGTTGATCAACTTCTTCTATGGGAAGAACGGTGTGGGCAAATCAACCATAGCTGACTGTATCCGTTCTGGAGCAGGCGTTGTTCCGTCGCTCTCTGAATATGAAGTTCTTGTTTATGACAGAACATTTATTGATAGTAATATCCGTGCTGAAGGAATGTCTGGTGTCTTCAGTGTCAACGAAGAAAACATCCGAATTCAGGAAGAAGTCAAAGAAAAGGAAGCGGCACTTGAAAAGCATCGTTCACAGCGTACAGAACTTAGCTCGCATTACGATGAACTGCAAAAACAATTGCCCGCTATTCAGTCAAAACTGGAAACAGATTGCTGGGGAGCATTGACAGAGTTCCGTACCAATCTCTTCCCGGAGGCTATGAAAAAGAAACGCAATAATAAAAATGGATTCATCGGTGAACTATTAAAAGTAACCGCCCCTGCACAACACGAAGTTGATGAAATGCGCTCGATTTATGAAGCAGCATTTAGCACAGATTCGACGGCATACAATAAAATGCCCAGTGTATCCGTGGTTAGGATTGAGCAGATTGCTGGCTATGATTTACTTGCAAAAGCAATCACCAGCCGTGCTGACACCCCATTTGCTGAGTTTGTACGAGCCATTGGTTCAATAGATTGGGTTCAGTCTGGTCATGAGCATTTTTCTGAAAAAGCTGGCGATCGCTGTCCATATTGTTCTGGTAAACTGCCCGAAAACTTCGAAGAACAGTTTGCGTCCTGTTTTGACGATGCATATGAATGTGAGCGAAGCGCTATTATTTCTTTCCAATCAAATTATGAGCGTTTAATGCAAGCAGCACTTAACATACTGAATCAAAATCTCCAGCATCCATTTCCGCGTAATGACTTCTCTGTCTATACCGATAAATTGGAAACCCTCAAGGCTAAACACGAATTAAACAAGAGCCGCCTTTCGGAGAAAATCAGCTCTCCGACGACGAAAGTACAGCTTGAACCAGTTGCTGAACTGATGGAGGAACTAAACCAGATTATTCAGAAAATGAATGCTGCCATTGAGGAGAACAATAGTATTATTTCAGAGCGCAAGTCAAAGCAGGCAGAATGTACTGAAATGATATGGGAACATATGGCTTTTGTGACAAAGGCATATGTCGAAAAATTCCATTCAGATATCGCAGAAGTAAACGGTCATCTTTCAAAGTTGAAGAAATCACTGAATACACTGGGGACGGCTATAACTGCCTTGCAGAACGAGATTGCCAAGCTTTCACTTCAAATTGTAAATGTTGATGCAACCATGAACAGCATCAACGATATGCTTATAAATGCAGGCTTTCAAGGATTTACCGTAAAGAAAAAGCGTGGAGAGCCGAACAAGTATCAGATTGTACGTGATGACGGCTCCACAGCTCGTGGCTTGAGTGAAGGCGAGAAGAACTTCATTGCATTTTTGTATTTTTACCATAAAATTCTCGGAAGAGAAAGAGCCGACAGCGAATTCAAAGATCGAATTGTTGTCATAGACGATCCAGTCTCCAGCATGGATAGCTCGGCGCTCTTTATTGTCAGCTCTATTGTGCGCGAGTTGATTTCTATCTGTCATAATAATGGGTGTGCCGAAAAGCACGATTCGCCGCGCTTCATCAAGCAGATATTCATTCTGACACACAACTCCTTCTTCCACAATGAAGTATCATATAATCGTTTGGATACAGATGATTTCCATTGCGTCAACTTCTATCTGATAAAAAAGGAAAACAACACATCAACCGTTGTCCACTGTACAAAAAAAGATGCTTTTGGAAGAACCCCAGCGATAGAACAGAACTATACTCCTGTGTATAATGCCTACAGAACATTGTGGCGCGAATATAAGGAAGCGTCCTCGCCAATTGTTCTGAAGCAGGTTATCAGGCAAATTCTGGAGTATTATTTCATTCAGATATGTGGTTACAAGGGAGAGCAGCTTTCTGATCTGATAAAAAAGGAACAGGACTTGTTTATTAAGCAGAATTCAGATGGCACTGAAAACCGCGACCTTTTGCTTGCTGTGGATTCATTGATGCATTATGTAGGGGCAAATATCCACGGATTGTCCGATGGCTATGATTATATTGATGACTCAGCCGACATGGAAGGTATAAGAGAGACATTTCAGCAGATTTTCACGGCTATGAATCAGCCACAGCATTTTGATATGATGATGCAGTCTGTTTAAAAAATCGACAGGAGCGATGGAAATGGAAATATTTAACAACACAACTAAAACTGTAGGCGATGATATAAAAGCCATCGTTCGTCCCGGTGACAAGCTATCGATCGCCGCCGCCTGCTTCTCTATCTATGCATATCAAGAACTTCGTGAACAGCTTGAATCCTGCGAGGAACTGCGTTTTATATTTACTTCACCGACATTCATCGCAGAAAAGACAAAGGCTGAGCGTCGTGAGTTCTATATCCCGCGTCTCGGCAGAGAACGCAGCCTTTATGGTACAGAATTCGAGGTGCGGCTCAGAAACGAGCTGAAACAAAAGGCTGTCGCCAAAGAATGTGCTGATTGGATGCGGCGGAAGGTACGATTTAAATCGAACACCACCCGCGAAGGAATGAATAACTTCCTGCTTGTAGACGGTGCCGAAGACACCTATACTTATATGCCGATGAACACATTTACTACTGTTGATCTCGGCTGTGAGCGTGGTAATAACCTCACGAATATGGTAACCCGTCTTGAGAACCCTGCAAGCTCAGAGTTTTTACGGATGTTCGATTCGATCTGGGACGACAATGACAAGCTCACTGATGTTACAGAAGATGTTATTGAAATGATATCAACTGTTTATCAGGAAAACGCTCCGGAACTGGTCTACTTCATGACTCTGTACAATATCTTCAATGAATTCCTTGAAGATATTTCTGAGGATGTTTTGCCGAATGAAGCGACCGGTTTCAAGGATAGTGTAATCTGGAATAAGCTGTTCCATTTCCAGAAAGACGCAGCACTTGCAATTATCAATAAGCTGGAACAGTTTAACGGCTGCATTCTGGCTGATAGCGTTGGACTGGGTAAAACATTCACAGCATTAGCCGTTATCAAGTACTACGAAGGGCGTAATAAGAATGTTCTCGTCCTTTGTCCCAAAAAGCTATCCGAGAACTGGATGACATATCGTGGTAACCTGATTAACAATCCATTGGCAGCGGATCGTCTGCGCTATGATATTTTGTATCATACCGATCTGTCTCGTGATAGTGGAAGCACTGTAATAGGACTTCCAATCGACCGTATCAACTGGGGAAATTACGATCTTGTCGTGATTGATGAGAGCCACAACTTCCGCAACGGTACCGGAGCTGGAACGCATAAACTTGGTGATGACAAGGAAAATCGCTATATGCGCTTAATGAACCGCGTGATCAAACCCGGAGTCAAAACAAAGGTATTGATGCTCTCTGCAACACCTGTCAATAACCGTTTCTATGATTTGCGTAACCAGCTTGCTTTGGCATACGAGGGAGAATCGGAAACCTTCAGCGAAAAGCTCAAAACCAAATCGGATATAGATACGATTTTCCGTCAGGCGCAGACAGTTTATAATGCATGGTGTAAACTGCCGGAAGAGCAACGAACAACAGCAACACTTCTGTCGCAATTGGATTTTGATTTCTTTGAGGTGCTTGACAGTGTCACAATAGCGCGTTCAAGAAAACATATTCAGGCATATTATAATGTCTCGGATATTGGCACATTCCCAGAGCGCAATAAGCCCATTTCGCTGCGCCCGAAGCTAACAAACAAAACGAATGCGATCAATTACAAGGAAGTATACGAGCTGCTTTCAAATTTGCAGCTGACGATTTATACACCCACGATATACATACAGCCGAGCAAGATCTTCAAGTATCTCGATGAGGATGAAACGGAGAACTTCAGAAAAGGTCGTGAACTTGGTATTCAGCGCTTGATGAAGATCAACCTGCTGAAGCGTATGGAAAGCTCCGTTCACTCGTTCTTGCTGACTGTACGCCGCATATATGACTTTTTGTATGATACATCAGAGGTTATCGATCAGTATATGAAGACCGGATCCGGAAGCCTCGATGAAATGCGGGATCTTTCGGGAACCAGTGACGATTTCGATTTTGACGACCAGAACACTGACTTCTTCAGCGTCGGCAAGAAGGTCAAGATTGACCTGCGCGACATGGACTATATTCGCTGGAAGCGCGACATTGATAACGATATTGAGAACCTCCAGCTTTTGATCCTCATGGTCGAGGACATTACACCAGAGTATGATTTTAAACTGAACGAGCTGCTTCAGGTGATTCGTGAAAAGGTCGCGCATCCAATTAACCCCGGAAACAAGAAGATTCTGATCTTTACGGCATTTGCAGACACGGCGGAATACCTATATGAGAACGTTAGTCAGATGGCGTTGTCCGAGCTTGGGCTTCACACAGCTCTTGTGACCGGCTCTGTAGACGGTCAGACAACCATTCCTAAATTCAAGGCGGATATGAATCATGTGCTGACCTGCTTCTCTCCGCAGTCGAAAGACAAGGCTGTACTGTATCCGAATGAGTCTGCCGAGATCGACATTCTGATCGCGACGGACTGCATCTCCGAAGGTCAGAACCTGCAAGACTGCGATTACTGCATCAATTACGACATACACTGGAATCCAGTACGCATTATTCAGCGTTTCGGACGTATCGACCGAATCGGCAGCCGGAACGCAGTCATACAGCTTGTGAATTTTTGGCCTGATCTCGATCTCGATGAATACATCAACCTGAAATCGCGTGTGGAAACAAGAATGCGTATTTCTGTTATGACCTCCACAGGCGATGATGACCTCATCAATCAGGAGGAAAAGGGCGACCTCGAATATCGCCGCAGCCAGCTCAAGCGATTGCAGGAAGAGGTCGTAGACCTCGAAGATATGACAAGCGGCATTTCCATTATGGACTTGGGACTGAATGAGTTCCGGATGGATTTGCTGGCATACATGAAGGGACACGGCGACATTGACCACTCGCCATTTGGCATTCACGCTGTCGTCAAAGGTGAAAAACCGGGCGTGATATTTGTACTGAAGAATGTAAACGAGCATATCAATATCGAAAACCAGAACCGGCTGCATCCGTTCTACATGGTGTATGTCGGCATGGACGGCGAAGTGATCACAAACCATTTGCAGCCGAAGGATACCCTTGACATCATGCGCCACCTTGCCAAAGGGAAAAACGCGCCGGATAAGCCATTGTGTGAGCAGTTCAATAAGGCGACCAATAATGGCAAGAACATGGCTAAGGTCTCCCAGCTTCTGGAGGACACTATTATGTCAATCATCGATGCAAAGGACGAGGGCGACATTGACAGCTTCTTTGGCGGCGGTCAGACAACCTTCCTTTCTGGCGGTTTTTCGGGACTGGATGACTTTGAACTGATATGCTTTATGGTGGTGATCTGACATGATTGAATTCCCAAGCGCCACATCAGTTGGCAGAAGGCTGCCGAAAGAAGCATTCTACAAGCACCTGCCGCTGACCAAACCACTGAAGGACAAATTTGTCTCCGATGTCGAGCGTATCGTTGTAGAGAACAGCTTGACAAAGGATAATCTGAATCTGAACGATGACGCAGAGATAAACGAAATCCTGCTGCTGTCTATCACGCTGAAGAAGCAGGAATTTGACGGCAAGGTGGTCGAGGCGATCGCACGCCAGAATCCGCACAAACTGGTATTTCTGTTGATCTATGAGAATAGCTGTCAGCTTGCGCTGTATCATAGCAAGCTGTACCGCACACCGTGGATGAATTCCGAGGCGATCATCCTGAAACCGCAGGGATTCTCCCTTGACGAAATCTGGAACAGCTTTATAGAGCAGATCGCGCTATATGCAGAGCAGGCGGAAAACACAGCCACGCTCACGGTTGAGGAGCGCCTTGCCTTGCAGGAACAGATACAGAAGCTCGAAAAGCTGATACAAAAAACAGAAGCTGCCGCTTGGAAAGAGCAGCAGCCGAAAAAACGATTTGCCTTGTATACACAGTTACGCGAATATAAAACACAATTGGAGGAACTAAAACATGGACAAGCTAAAGATGCACACGCCTAATCTGGCGGACGAAAACTTTGCAAAGCTCACGGCACTTTTCCCGAATGCTGTCACAGAAACGATCAATGAGAACGGCGAAGTAGTCCGCGCTATCGATGCAGATGTTCTGCGTCAGGAGATTTCGGCTACAGTCGTAGAGGGTGCACAGGAGCGTTATCAGTTCACATGGCCTGATAAGAAGAAGTCCGTGGTGCTTGCCAACCAGCCGATCACCAAAACCCTGCGCCTTGTACGGGAGAAGTCTGTCGGTCGTGATGGCACACCCGGCGGCATTGATTCAGAGAACATTTATATCGAGGGCGACAACCTTGATGCGTTGAAGCTCTTGCAGGAGACCTATCTGGGCAAGGTGAAGATGATCTATATTGATCCGCCCTACAACACAGGCAGCGATTTTATCTACGAAGATGACTTTTCGCAGGAAACAGGTGAATATCTCGGAAACAGCGGACAGTTTGATGAAGAAGGTAACCGCCTTGTTCAGAATCCAGAAAGCAATGGGCGTTTTCACACTGATTGGCTAAATATGATTTACCCAAGACTGCGTATCGCTAAAGATCTTCTTACTGAAGACGGTGTTATTTTTATTAGCATAGACGATCATGAAGTGTCTAATTTGAAGAAACTACTTGACGACGTATTTGGCAGTCAAAACTTTATAGCTGATATTATCTGGCAAAAAAAGTTTTCAAGAGCAAATGATGCAACCTATTTTTCTACAATGCATGATCACATTCTGTGTTATTGCAAAGCAAATATTATGTATAATAAGAACGGATGGCAAATCGGTTTATTACCTCGTGGGGATGAAATACCTGCGGGTTATAGCAATCCCGATAACGATCCGCGCGGAGTTTGGACTTCGGTTATTCTTTCGGCAAAATCAGGCTCTGAGAGCCTACTCTATGAAATAACAACTCCCAGCGGTCGAGTTGTTACTCCGCCCAGTGGTAGGTATTGGAGCTGCAGCAAGTCTACGTTTGAAGAATGGAAAGCAGATAATAGGATCTGGTTTGGAATGAATGGGGATGGCAGCCCTCGAAAAAAGACTTTCCTATCCGAAGTTCAGCAAGGGCTAAGACCAAACACTATTCTTTTCCAAAATGAAGTTGGTCATAATCAAGAAGCGAAGCAGGAAACAAAAGATTTATTTGATGACATTGGTGTTTTTGATGGTCCGAAACCAGTTAGACTTATTGAAACACTTGCTATTATTGCCGGTCTCAATGATGACAGTCTTATCCTTGATTTCTTTAGCGGCTCTGCCACTACCGCACATTCTATCATGAAATATAATCGTGATAATAACAAGAAATGTAAATATATACTTGTTCAATTGCCTGAAGAGTGTGATGATAAGTCCGAGGCTGCAAAGGCTGGCTACTCAACCATCTGCGAAATCGGAGAAGAACGCATCCGCCGCGCTGGAAAGAAAATCAAGGAAGAAAATCCAATGACAACTGCCGACCTTGACATTGGTTTCCGCGTTTTCCGTGTGGATAGCAGCAACATGGAGGACGTGTATTATGTTCCCGCCGACCAGAAGCAGGATCAGCTCATGCTGAATGTTGACAATGTCAAGGCAGACAGAACACCAGAGGATCTGCTGTTCCAGACCATGCTTGACCTCGGTATTCTGCTTTCAGCTAAAATCGAGGAGACTGAGATTGCAGGCAAGAAAGTGTTCTCCGTCGCTGACGGCTACCTGATTGCGTGCTTCGATGCCGAAGTGACCGAGGAGACAGTTACGGAAATCGCCAAGCTGCACCCGTTCTATGCGGTCTTCCGCGATAGCAGTATGGCGACAGACAGCGTCATGACGAACTTCGACCAGATCTTTGAAACCTACAGTCCCAAGACACAGAGGAAGGTGCTGTAATGGGAGACATGAAATTTAAATTTACCATACAGCCTTATCAGACAGAGGCTGTAGAGAGCGTTGTGAGCATCTTTTCCGGGCAGCCCTTCAACGACCATTTCACATATCGCCGAGATATTGAGATCCAGCGAACAATTCTGAATGCGAATATGTCAGATGAGGAACTGTATATGGGCTTTGCAAATGCTCGCGTACAGCTTGACGGCAGCCAGCTTCTTGCCAATATCCGTAGCATCCAGAACAGAAACAACATCAAAACGTCTGATACCCTCACCACAAAGCTCGGTTGCTGTTCCCTCGATGTGGAAATGGAAACCGGTACCGGTAAGACCTATGTTTACATCAAGACCATGTTCGAGCTAAACAAGCGCTATGGCTGGAACAAGTTTATCGTTGTCGTTCCAAGCATTGCAATCCGCGAGGGTGTCCGCAAGAGCTTCAGCGTGATGCAGGAGCATTTTCACGAGCATTACGGCAAGAAGGCACGTTTCTTTGTGTACGACTCAAAGAACCTTTCTGAGATTGACAATTTCAGCCAGAGTGCAGATATTCATGTTATGATTATCAATACACAGGCGTTCAATTCCTCGTTCAATGCGGAGAAGAACGTGGAGGGACGCAAGGGCGATGCCGCAGCAAGAATCATCTTCTCACGCCGCGACGATTTCGGCTCCCGCAGACCGATTGACATTATTGCTGCCAATAATCCCATTATCATTATGGACGAGCCGCAGAAAATGGGCGGCGACAAAACGCAGGCAGCTTTGAAGCAGTTCAAGCCGCTTTTCGTACTGAACTACTCCGCGACACATAAGCAGCACCATGAGCTTGTCTATGTGCTGGATGCGCTCGATGCGTATAATAAGCGGCTGGTCAAGCGCATTGAGGTTAAGGGCTTCGACATCAAGAACCTGCGCGGCACAGACAGCTATCTCTATCTGGCAAGTATTGTCATTTCGCCGAAAAAGCCTCCGATGGCTCGTATTGAGTTTGAGATCGGCTATGAAAAGTCCATTAACCGTGAAACAAGATTGCTGGGCGTCGATGACGACCTCTATGCGCTTTCTAAGAACATGGGGCAGTATCGCGGTTACCATATCAGCGAGATTGATCCGGTTCGTGGAATCGTCACCTTTACAAACGGCGAAGTGATTCATGCCGGAGAGGTGCGCGGCGATGTCTCTGAAGCAGACCTGCGCCGTGTTCAGATCAGAGAGACCATTCGCTCCCACTTTGAGAAGGAGAAGGAACTGTATAATCGCGGCATCAAGGTACTGTCCTTGTTTTTCATTGATGAAGTAGCCAAGTATCGCCGCTATGATGAAGACGGCAATGAAATCAATTCCGAATACGGCGAGATTTTTGAGCAGGAATACATTGATATTCTGAACGAGTATCTCACACTGTTTGACACACCATATGAGCAGTATCTGCGCTCGATTGATGTACATCAGACTCATGCAGGATATTTCAGCATCGACAAGAAGGGGCATAAGGTCGATGGTACGCTGAAACGCGGCAGCGACGAGAGCGACGATATTTCAGCGTATGATCTCATCCTGAAGGATAAAGAGCGTCTGCTTTCATTTGATACACCTGTACGCTTTATCTTCTCGCACTCGGCGCTCCGCGAAGGCTGGGATAACCCGAACGTCTTTCAGATTTGTACGCTGAAGCATGGCGGCAGTTCGCCTACGCAAAAGCGTCAGGAAGTCGGCAGAGGTCTGCGTCTGTGTGTCAACCAGCACGGTGATAGAATGGATGGAGACGCACTTGGAAACCTCGTGCAGCAAATCAATCAGTTGACGGTTATTGCGGCTGATGGTTATAAGGACTTTGTGGCTGATTTGCAGCGTGGCATTCGTGAAGACCTCTACGAAAGACCGACAAAAGCTACAGCAGAATACTTCACCGGCAAAACACTTGTGCTTGATGGGCTGGATGTTACTGTCTCTGAAAAGCAAGGAAAGGACATCTATCGTTACCTTATCAAGAACGATTACATCGATGAAGATGACCGCGTCACCGATAAGTATCGTGCCGACCTCGCCAATGGTGTTCTTGCGCCGCTGCCGGAAAGCTGCACCGAAATATCCGAGGGTGTTCACGCACTTGTCCAGAGCATCTATGATGAACACGCACTTGACGATATGATCAGCAATGGTCACGACACAAAAATTCAGGAAAATGCGCTGAATGATAATTTCTACAAGAAGGAATTCCAGACGCTCTGGAATTACATCAATCACCAATATGCGTATACGGTTGAGTTTGACAGCGAAGAATTGATCGGAAAGGCTATTGCACATCTTGACGAGAAGATGTTTGTTGCCAAACTTCAATATACTGTTACATCTGGTACGCAGGGACAGGAGCTGAATGCCGATACGCTGAAAAGCGGAGCAGGCTTCTCAACCGATAAGAGCAAGACCTATACATTGGAAAGAGCAGCGGGAAGTTCCGTGACCTATGATCTGATTGGCGAAGTTGCAGAAGGCGCAAAGCTGACGCGACGTTCAGCAGCAAAGATTCTGACCGGAATCAAGCCCACTACATACGCTTATTACCGCAACAATCCGGAAGAATTCATTTCAAAGGCAATCCGCTTGATTCTGGAGCAGAAGGCTACAATGATTGTGGATCATATTTCCTACAATCAGACAGACGGCACCTATGATAGCGCAATTTTTACTGCTGAAAAGAATTCCGATTTCTCGAAGGCATTTCATGCCAAAAAGCACATTCAGGATTATGTTTTCACAGATGGATATGCAAAGGACGGGCAGAGCATCGAGCGTCAGTTCGCTGAGGCTATGGATGTCGCCGACGAAGTGTGTGTATATGCAAAGCTCCCGAAAGGCTTTTCAATTCCTACGCCCGTTGGAAACTACTCTCCGGACTGGGCAATTGCATTCCACAAAGGCACAGTTAAACACATCTTCTTCATCGCGGAAACAAAGGGTACAATGGAGTCATTGAACCTGAAACCGATTGAGCAAGCAAAAATCAAATGCGCTAAAAGGCTTTTTGCCATGCTGTCAAAAGAGGATGTAGTGTACCACGAAGTTGACAGCTATCAGCACCTTCTGAATATTATGGAAAAGCTGTAACGATAGTTACAAGTTATTGAAAGAAGTGAATCCATGTCAGAACAAAAAATCATCGACCGGGACACCTATCGGTCTATCAAGAAAATGAGCCGTGAAGAACTTCAGGCGTTCCTGATGCGTTACGCTGATGGTCTGCTTGAGAACAATGGCAAAACCATCAACCTGCGGGAGGTTGAGAAAGACCTCCGGCAGATCAAGGGTATCGGAGAAAAACGCCTCGAAGAAATCATGCTCGTTATTGAGAAGCATCTGGGTGTATAAGAAGGGGCGGTACGATTGGAAGAAATTGTGAAACGAAACGATCAGGCACCCAAAAAGCAGGAAGTAGCTTCCTCAAAATCTAAAAAAAAGCTCCGCATCACAGCCAAAACAGAAGGGATTGGCGTTGAAGATGCTCTTAACCGTATACTTCAATATGTTAATATAGCCGACTTGATTTCAAAAGTTAAAACAGGGGTAGAATACATTGTTCAGGTTCCCGCAGAGTTTCAGCTCGGTTACGACGCTGGCGATTACTTCATGATGGAAGGAAAAACAAGCGGAAAAATGTGGCCAACCTTAATGAAGATCGCTGACAGCGGCAAACAAGAAATAGTAACGCCTCTTCCAATTAAACCACACATTGCAGTTCAAGGAAATCCAATTCAAGAACTCTCTGTGGGATGCCACAATATTTATATGCAAAAGCAAATGCAGCAACTATCTGCCACAATTCAAGAAACCTTGACTGTTGTGAAAAGAATCGAAAAAGGACAGCAAACTGATAGAATAGGTTTAATGGAGTCAGGTAAAATGCAGATTCTTTTAGCAATCTCACGTCGTGGTCAAGAGGGATGGGAGCGAGAGCTTGCTGATGGCAGACAAAGTTTATCTGATGCAAGAGGTCAGTTTTTAGCCGCATTTCGTGAACGGGTAAAAGAATTCGAACCCATTTCCAAGTATGGTATTGTCCGGCTGGCGAGAGAATTTGCAAGTACTGGAAGTGGATATGGTGATAAAAAAGATGATGAATATAATGAGCTGTCCACATATTTTAATTTACTATTGGAATCTACACACTTGCTTGCCGCTTCGTATGCAGTTGTTGGTGATTCCGAGACTGCCGAACACGTCTATGCCATGACGTTAAGTGATCTCAAAGAGTTAGATTATTCAGGTGTGAATACCATCAAATACTTACATAAGAAGTCAAACTTTGAGAGCTTCGGTGAGTCTGTTCCGGAATACATTGAAACTGAATGTAAAGAATGTATTGAAACCGCAGCGGAGTATGATGTCATCGAAATCGAAGTAACAGGTGAGAAACTGTTGGAGGTGTTGAGTAGTGGAGAATCGGAAGAAGTTTAAAAATGAAAAACCAGAAAAGAAAGACCACGCGGTATTGAAAACCACTGGTAAAATCCTAAAAGGTGTAGCTGGTACCGCAGCCGGTGCTTTTATTCTTGTGCTTAATAAGGACAGAATAAAAGCCGGATTGAATCTTGCAAAGGGACTTATTAAAAAGTAATCTAAGCCGTCAAGTGTTATTTTCACTTGGCGTAACCGCCAACCACACCCTAACGTTGATTCGGCACTAAAAAAGCGATA
>NZ_KI260307.1 GCF_000468015.1 Ruminococcus callidus ATCC 27760
CGCCAGACGCTCTTTGTGCGGTATTGCCTTATATCATTCGTGTTCCTGTTCCGGCGGCTCTACGTGCGGCAAACGCACTTCGAACTCCGTATAGGCATGTTCCTCACTGCGGACACTGATCTGTGCGTGGTGCAGGTGAATGATTTTTTTCGTAATATCCAGCCCCAGCCCCAGTCCGGTTTTGTCCTGACTGCGGGAGGCATCGGACTTGTAGAATCGTTCAAAGATTTTCGGCAGTTCTTCTTTGGAAATACCGTTTCCGGTATTGCGTACTGCAAATACCCAGCAGTCTTCCTCGTCTGCAAAGGTGAACGAGATCGTGCCGCCGTCGTTGACGAACTTCACGGCGTTCTCCACCAGATTGTAGACCACCTGTCCGATCAGATCCGGATCAGCACAGACGCGAATCGGCTCGCCGTCCAGTCCCTCTACGGAAATATGCCGCTTTTCCAGTCGGTTTTCAAACATCAGAATCGTCCGGAATGCAGTGTCGTTCAGGATAAACATACGGTAATTCAGCTGAATGGTGCCGGCATCAAACTTTGTTAGATTCAGCATGGAAGTGACCAGCATTTTCAGCCGCTGGACTTCCTGCGACACAATAGAGAGATATTCCATGCGTTTGTTCTTGGGAACAGTGCCGTCCAGAATGCCCTCTACGAACCCGCTGATAATGGTCATCGGGGTACGCAGTTCGTGAGAAACGTTGGACACAAACTGGCGGCTGGATTCTTCTGCCCGTCCGGACTGACTGCCGATCTGTGCACTGAGTGCGGCAATCAGTTCCAGATTGGAACTGGTATACTGCTCTACAGGAATGGGCTGGCTGTAGTTGCCCTGTGCATAACGCTGCAATGCAGCTTCCAGCTGTTCTAGCTGCGAATTGCCTCGCCATACCTGATAAAAGATCAGAACGCCCGCAATCAGCAGCAGTGTAAACGACAGGATCGCCATAAACAAAAAGAGATGTGTGGTATACAGATTCAAAGGCTTGGTGTATGATGCACCAAACAGATAATAAGTGGCTTCTACGCCGTTTTCCGTCAGGGTGAATGTGAATCCGCGGGTGAGCATCGGCTCTACGATCGAATGATCGATCTTGCCGGAGGCTTTGTCCGTCAGGTATTCGCCGCCTTTCCGTATGCCCGCCAGCATTTCGTTGTTCAGGGTCAGGTCTGCTGCCGCGATGCTGCTGTTGCTGCTTGCGATCCGGCAACTGCCGTCTGCATTGAACACGTACAGAAAAACGTGCATCTGTTCGGCAACTTTATTCACACTTTTCGGAATATACTCCTGCCAGAGATCCAGCTGTGGGTTCTGGGCGTTGTATTCGGTGAAATCCTTCGCCATAATATCGCAGACACGCATGGAATTGCTGTAATAATCCTGCTTGTACTTGGAGATCGCATAACCGGACAGTGCAGTTACCGTAATAATGAGAACTACAGCGACCAGCAGCAGCCGGATCAAGAAGGCTCTCCAGATGCGGAGCCAGTGGTGGCTTTTTTTTCGACTTTGTTCTGCTTTTTCCACGGGACTTAGTCTTCTTCTTCAGACTCAAACTTATAGCCGACACCCCAGACGGTCTTCAAAGACCACTTGTCGGAAACGCCTTCCAGCTTTTCACGCAGACGCTTGATGTGGACATCAATGGTACGGGAGTCGCCATAGTACTCAAAGCCCCATACTTCGTCCAGCAGCTGGTCACGGGTGTATACACGGTTCGGGTTCGATGCCAGATAGAACAGCAGTTCCAGTTCTTTCGGCGGGGTGTCTACGACCTTGCCGTCTACACGCAGTTCATAACGGGTCATGTTTACGGACAGCTTGTCATAGCGAACTTCCTTGACTTCGGATTCCTCCGGAGAATTGCCCACACGTCTTGCAATTGCCTTGATACGTGCGATAACTTCCTTGGTGTCGAACGGCTTTACGATATAGTCGTCTGCACCCAGTTCCAGACCCAGTACCTTATCAAAGGTGTCGCCCTTTGCGGTAATCATGATGATCGGCACGCTGGACTTCTTGCGGACTTCGCGGCAAACCTGCCAGCCGTCCAGAGTGGGCAGCATTACGTCCAGCAGAATGATGTCCGGCTTCAGTGCATTAAACTTTACCAGAGCCTCTTCACCATCGTATGCCAGAATTACACTGTATCCTTCATTTTCCAGATACATCCGCAGTACGTCACAAATATTCGGGTCATCATCAACAACAAGAACTTTTTCCAATGCCATGATTTTTCACGCCTTCCTCATAATTCAGAATAGATTTGTTTTTTTGCTTCTTTTTTTGTACGAATATTGGGGGCTATACAAAAGAGAAGCAGAGCTGCTTCCGGCAGGACCGCGGAAATTCCGTCGGTCGCTGTCACATTCTTGCAATATTATTATACTATAGCACTGTGATTGATAGGTGTATATTTTATTTCTCAATTATGTTTAAATTGTAAAATGTGAAGATAGTGATTTCTACACGTGTATTTGTTAGTTTATTTTTGCATAGAAACAGATTTACAGCTGTTTTTTCAAGATTTCATGGCAGGGCATTTGTGGATATTGCTGTTGTTTTAGCGTTGGAAAGATTTATTTTTTGTGAAAATGTCTGAATTTCCGGAAAATCGCACAAAAGCCCTTGATTTTTTCTGAAAAGTTGGTAAAATAGATATTAGCACTCGGGAATATTGAGTGCTAACACATTTCGAAAACAAGTGATAATGTTATGTTGCAGGAGGAATGGATCATGACAATGAAACCGTTGGCAGACAGAGTACTGATTAAAGTAGAAAAAGAAGAAGAAAAGACCGTAGGCGGTCTGGTACTGGCGACCAAGAATCCGGCAGGCGTTCCCGCAAAGGGCAAGGTCGTTGCATGCGGCGAAGGCAAGTTCTCCCCGAACGGCACACGCGTTCCCATGGAAGTCAAGGTTGGCGATACCGTTCTGATCAGCCACAGTGCAGGTCAGACCGTCAAGCTGGACGGCGAGGAACTGACACTGGTATATGAGAGCGAGATTCTGGGCATCACAGAATAAGTGATCCCACAAGAACGATTCCACAACAGAGAAAAGGAGTTTTGACCTATGGCAAAGGATATTAAGTACAATGCAGACGCAAGAAACGGACTGATCGCCGGTATCGACAAGCTGGCAGACACCGTAAAGATCACACTGGGACCGAAGGGCAGAAACGTGGTTCTGGACCGCGAATTCGGTGCTCCGCTGGTAACCAATGACGGCGTGACGATCGCAAAGGACATCGAACTGGAAGACCCGTTTGAAAACATGGGTGCACAGCTGGTTCGCGAAGTTGCTACCAAGACAAATGATGCTGCCGGTGACGGCACCACAACCGCAACCGTTCTGGCACAGGCAATCATTCACGAAGGTGCAAAGAACATCGCTGCCGGTGCAAACCCCATGGTGCTCCGCAAGGGTATCGCAAAGGCAGTGAACACTGCGGTAAAGGTCATTCAGGAAAATTCCAAGGTCGTTAACGGCACAGAGGATATTGCAAGAGTTGCTACCATTTCTTCCGCAGATGAAAATGTCGGCAAGCTGATCGCAGAGGCAATGGAAAAGGTTTCTACCGACGGCGTTATCACCATTGAAGAAGGCAAGACTGCGGAAACCTACAGCGAAGTCGTAGAAGGCATGCAGTTCGACCGCGGTTACATGTCCCCGTACATGATTACTGACCGTGAGAAGATGAAGGTCGTTTATGATGATGCTCTGGTATTCATCACCGATAAGACCATCAGCAACATTCAGGACATTCTGCCGATGCTGGAACAGATCGTCAAGATGGGCAAGAAGCTGCTGATCATTGCAGAGGACATCGAGGGTGAGGCTCTGACCACTATTATCCTGAACAACCTCCGCGGTACCTTTAAGTGTGCAGCTGTCAAGGCTCCGGGCTTCGGCGACAGAAGAAAGGAAATGCTGCAGGATATTGCGATCCTGACCGGCGGTACTGTTCTGTCTTCTGATCTGGGCATGGAACTGGCTGATGCAAACATTGAGATGCTGGGTAAGGTTAGTCAGGCAGTGATCGACAAGGAAAACACCATTCTGGTCGGCGGTGCAGGCACTTCGGAAGCAATCGAGGAGAGAATCGCAGAGATCAAGAACCAGATCGCTGCTTCCACTTCTGATTTCGACAAGGAAAAGATGCAGGAACGTATCGGTAAGCTGTCCGGCGGTGTAGCAGTCATCAAGGTCGGTGCTGCAACAGAAGTTGAAATGAAGGAAAAGAAGCTGCGGATCGAAGACGCTCTGTCTGCAACCAAGGCAGCTGTAGAAGAAGGCATCGTTGCCGGCGGCGGTACTGCACTGATCAATGCAATTCCGGCAGTAGAAAAGCTGGTTCCGTCTTTGGACGGCGATGAAAAGACCGGTGCAAAGATCGTACTCCGTGCACTGGAAGCTCCGCTTCGTCAGATCGCTGCAAATGCTGGTCTGGAAGGCAGCATCATCGTGGATAAGATTCGCCGCAGCCGCAAGGTTGGCTATGGCTTCGATGCATACAACGAAACCTATTGCGATATGATGAGCAATGGTATCGTAGACCCGACCAAGGTCACCAGAAGTGCTCTGCAGAACGCTGCATCGATCGCTTCTATGGTTCTGACTACCGAGAGTGCCGTTGCAAACATTCCGAAGGAAGAACCGGCAGCAGCAGCTCCGGCAGCAGGCGGCATGGGCGGTATGTACTAAGAAAAACTGTGAGAGAACTTCTCTGACAATTTAATCGCATACAGAAAGCCGGAACATGGGGTTCACCTGTGTTCCGGCTTTTTTGTGGAAAAACAACCGCCGGCAGAGGAAATCTTCTGTCGGCGGTTGTTTGCAATATTTCAGAGTTGTTATGGTTTACTAGGGGATTATTCAGCAGCGTTCTTTTCGTTGACCTCATCAATGAAGTTCTGTGTCTGGTCATAGATCGCGTTGACAGATTCGTTCCACGGAATTCCGCGGGAAGTGGCACGAATGCCGTTGACGCTGCTGTCCAGAATGTCGGTGACATCGGAGGAAATGCCGTTGTAGTAGTCGAATACCGGATTCGCCAGAGCCATTTCGTTCATTTTGTTTTTCATCTCGATCATTTCGTCGGTCCACTCGTAGTCCTTGACGAACTGTTCATCGCTGATCTCCTGTGCACCGTCGCTGATCTTGCTGAACCGGAAGCAGTCGAGGAACTTGCCCACGCCCTCCGGATTGTGTCCGCCCTTGACGAAGCAGTAGGCGTTGACACTGGTGGGGATATAGTATTCGTCTGCCTTGTCGTACTTCGGCACCGGTACAAAGAATACGTCCTCGCCGAACGTCTTGGACCACTGGGATTTTTCGGTGCCCAGTGCCCACAGCCCGCAGGGGTAGAACAGTAGCTTGCCCTCGCCGATGTAGTAGTCCCGCGAGGTCCAGCCGTAGTCGCCGACACCCAGAGCGATATAGTCCGACTGCCACAGCCCGTACATCCAGTTCTGGTAATCTTCAATGGCTTCGTTCCGCAGGTTGTTCACCAGCTTGCCGTTTTCCAGTCCGATATAGGGAACACCGGTGGAGGCGGACAGACCGGATTCGAAATACCAGCTGTCGATGCCGTAGCGTTCGTCAGAGGTGTCTACGAATTCCGAGAGCATATCCTCGAAAGCGTCCCAGTCCCACTTGCCTTTTTCAAACAGTTCTGCGGGATCGTCCAGACCGTTTTCGTCCATAGTCTTGCGGTTGTAGATAATGGCACACTGGTCGCCGGTGACTTCTACGATTGCCATGTAGTGCTTGTCGTTCCAGACCATGGCATCATTGGCAGCCTTTACGTCTTTCCACAGGTCGGAGTCCAGATCAATGTAATCATCATAGGGGACAAACATGCCGCGGACAGCACCCTTGGGGAATGCGTCCCAGTTGCCGCCGTAGAAAAAGTCGATGCCCTCATCGCTGTTAATGGCGTTGGCGAGGTTGTCATACCGTGCACCATAGGTAGTCTGGTGGAACTCAATCTGTCCGCCGTAGCGTTCCTGAAACACTGCCAGTTCGATGGGCGTGGTCTTTCCGGTATCGTCGGAGTTGATGTCCCAGTCTGACATCCACTTGATCGTCTTGTTTTCCAGCTCACCGGTGAGCCGTTCGTCCGACTTGGACAATTCTGCCAGCTGTTCCCGCGTGTTGGTGGACATATCTTTTTTCGGGGTGGTATCTTTGGTATCCGAACCGCATGCCGCCAGCGGTACGGTGAGTACCATTGCCAGCAGACAGTGCAGGGCGATTCTTGCACTTTTCTTCATAAACGTTCTCCTGTCTTACACAAGCTCACAACAGCATGACGCAAATTTCGTCTGATACAGTGCCGCTTTATATATACTATTATTATAACATGAAATACTGCATGGGTGCAATCCGCAATTTGTACGAGATTTCATGCAGATTTCCGGTGAAATTGCCAAGGGCGATTGAAAAGAGGCAGGTTGTCAGAGTTATTGCAGATGTGTTCTTTCAATAAAAATATTCCTCATTATAGAAAATAATTGTTGCATTTATGATTCTGATGTGCTATAATAGACCTATTGGAAATCAGAGATGGGAGCGTGTGCAGTGCTGCGATCGCTCCGAGAGCAGAACCGAAAGGCGTTTCGGTTCGGGAGGAATTTGAGTATGAAGAAGAAACAAACGCTGCGACGCTGTGCGGCTGCCCTGACTGCGGCAGTTCTGGGGGCAGTGTCCGTTCCGGTGATCGCAGTATCATCGGAATCGTACAACACCTGGACGGGATACATGCTACAGGACAGCACCGGCCGCTATCTGAGTGTGCTAGGCGGCACCGAGGGCGAGGGTGTACAGGTCGGCTTTTATGAGGCAGACGGTGCAGCACCCTACAACACGTGGTATTTCACGGAAACCAACTTGGGCGTTACGATCAAATCCGCACTGTCCCAAGGCGAATACTATCTGACAGAAAACACAAAGAAAAACAGGCTGGAGATCTCCACAAATGCGGGGCAGTTTGAATTCGGAGAGGACGGCTATCTGCGGGGATTCCGCAGCGGTGTGCAGTCGCCGGTCTATGCACAGGTGACACCGCAGGCAGTGACCAATCTGCACATGGGCGACTGGAACGATGATGGTGTTGTGGACGGCACCGATCTGGTGCAGCTGCGGCAGGCAGTGAAACAGCCACAGGTCAGCTTTATGCAGCAGGCTGTGGGCGATGCCAACGGAGACGGTGTTTTAGATGCTGCTGATGTGAAACTGCTCCAGCAGTATCTGCTGGGAGAATCGGTTTCGCTTGCACCGGTTTCCGTGCCGGCATGTACGATTGTGCCGCCGGCACCAGAGCCGACGGAACCGGTTGTCACCACGACTACAGAGGAATCTACGACTACAACGACAACGACGGAAACTACAGTGACTACCACCACAGAAGCACCCTGTCAGGATCTGACTATGGCGGATTTCCCGTCAGATTACACCTATGCGGCAGACTGGATTTGGAACAACCGTATTACTGCGGAAAAGTCCACGGAACGGCGAAACACCATTTTTGACCAGATCGATGCCGGAAACGGTACGATCAACTATATGGTACGGTGGCAGTCCTACCGGACGCTGACACTGGAACAGCGGCAGCAGCTTGAAAAGCTGGTCAGCGACAGCATCAACGGCTGGAACGATTGGCTCAAGGGCTGGGACGGCTGGAAGTATGACCACGTGGACGTAAAAATTGTAGGCTGGGCAGTGCTGGACAAATCCGTTCTGCAAGACCTGCAGCCGGACGAAGTTGTCTATGACAACCTGATCTCCGACTATGACAGCACCTATGACACCTCCAACGGCGTGGATACCATTCCGGATAAGCTGCCCAGTGCCCCGTCGGAAATCTCCCGTTTTGACCACTTTGCAGACAGCAGCTATGTCTACCCCAACGGGCTGGACAGCC
This sequence comes from Ruminococcus callidus ATCC 27760, assembly GCF_000468015.1. Classification (GTDB taxonomy): domain Bacteria; phylum Bacillota; class Clostridia; order Oscillospirales; family Ruminococcaceae; genus Ruminococcus_C; species Ruminococcus_C callidus. The sequence continues at coordinate 7,934 of NZ_KI260307.1, forward strand.
GCTTTGATATGTACCTGTGGGGCACACAGGGCTTCCCGAACATCGGCGGCTGCGGCGGTGACTGGGGACAGCGACTTTCGGATACAGCATATCTCAACATGCTGGATGGCACAGGCATTCACGTGCTGGAACATGAGATCGGTCACGGCTTCGGCATGACAGACTTCTACGGCGGCGAAGGCGAATCCAACGGCTTCCCGCCCGGCGGTTTCCCCAGCGGAGAAAATTCTCTGATGATGGCAGGCTCCGCCATGAAGATCACCGACTTCGACGGCTGGATGCTGCGGTATATGTGGAGCAAGATCAAGGACGAGGACGGACGGTTCTCGAAGTAAAACGATACAAGGGAACGCCTTCTGCACGGTTGGGTGCAGGAGGCGTTTTTGTGCGGTATTGCCCTGGGATTTTTCCACCAGTTCGCGAATCTCTGCGGTTACGGCGGCGGTGCGAATGAGAATCTCCGGTTCTTCGCACTGGCTGTCCAGTTGTATATGTATCTTCACGCGGCGTTGTTCCTCCTTTCGCGGTGTTGCCTATATCATAGCATATTTTGCAGAACGCCTCAAGCAGTTTGCGACAAGCGGTGGATTTTTGCGGGTGAACGGCGGTGACAATCCCCGCATTTCCCCGCAGAAACCCCACAAAAAGAAAAAAATCTGCAAATTGTATGTGTTAAAATGAGGTGAGCCAAAAAAAGA
>NZ_KI260308.1:0-852 GCF_000468015.1 Ruminococcus callidus ATCC 27760
ATTGGGGCGTAAGGTCAGCGGCGACTCGCCGCCGCCGCCCGAATTCCAAATAAAGCTTCTCCGTTCCGGCAGGTCTGTTCCAGAATCGTCTGGGTGTCCGTGCCGCGTACCAGTGCGGCAGCTTCGGCAGTGTAGGGGATCATGCGGCTGTCGCAGCGTTTCCCCCGAAAAGGCACCGGTGCCATGTAGGGGCAGTCCGTTTCCAGCACCAGCTTATCCTCCGGCACTTCCGCCAGAGCCTTCAATGCTTTTTTCGCATTCTTGAACGTCAGCACGCCGGTGAACCCGATATACATGCCCAGCTTCAGCACTTCCCGTGCAGTTTCCGCACTGCCGGAGAAGCAGTGCACCACGCCGCGGGGACGAAACTCCTGCAAGATCCGCAGATAGTCCTCGGTGCAGTCCCGTGCGTGAATGATGACCGGCAAGTCCAGCTGCTTGGCAAGATCCAGCTGTTCCCGCAGCAGCACACTCTGGCTCTCGCGGTCGTAACCCTCATAGTGATAGTCCAGCCCGATCTCCCCGATCGCAACAACTTTCGGGTGCTTCGCCAGCTGCTCCAGCTGTGCCAGATAATCGGCGGGCTGCTGTCCGGCAGTTTCGGGGTGAATACCCACTGCCGCATAGATGTAGTCGTAGCGGTCGGCAAGGGCAATGCCGGCGGTGCTGTCCTCCAGCGTGGTGCCGGCAAGGACAGCGTGGACAATGCCGGCTTCGGGCAGTGCCGACAGGACTTCGTGCCGGTCTGCATCAAATGCACTGTCGGTGTAGTGGCTGTGGGTGTCAAAAATCTGGGTAAACATGGCAGTTTCCTTTCTGTAAAGGCAATACCGCACAAAGATTGTGCGACAG
>NZ_KI260308.1:952-7895 GCF_000468015.1 Ruminococcus callidus ATCC 27760
TCGCCAGACGCTCTTTGTGCGGTATTGCCTAAAGTGCTTGTCCGATTGTGGGGTTTGTCGAAAAACCGCCCTGCCGGACAAACGAAATCTATTCATATCTAAGACTTGCAATTTTCCCCGTTTCGTGCTATACTAAAGGGTATGCCGGCATTGCCGCGACCGGTTTCGGCATCGGCACCCGGCATAGAAAATGCAACCTAATCATACCATATTTGATAGAAAATTGCAAGCAGGACAATTGAAAAATCGGCGAGTAGAAATAAGCCTCCCCTGAAAGGGGAGGGGGACCAGCGGTAGCTGGTGGAGGGGTTTTTCGGGGAATCTTTTTGGTTTTACAGGAAAATCTTTTAATCAGTTTGTAACTGCTAGTTCTGCTCAAACAGCTGCTTTTACACGCCCTGCCTGCACCCCCGCCTGCCGTATCACTGCGGCGGAGCCGTATCCGGAAAAGGAACGTGATGGATCATGGAACAAGAACAGCAGAAACGCTATCGTGCGTGGGCAGAGATCGACCTGAACGCACTGACGCATAATGTACAGACCGTGCAGAACCGTCTGCCGGCACAGACGCAGTTTATGGCGGTAGTCAAGGCGAACGCCTATGGACACGGCGACGCTGCGATCTGCCAGAAGCTCTGGGAACTGGGAGTCCGCTGGTTTGCGGTTTCCAATCTGGAAGAAGCCCTTTCTGTCCGGCAGCTTTGCCCCTATGGAGAGATCTTCATTCTGGGCTATACCCCGCCGGAGTTCGCACCGGAACTGGCACGGAACAACATCATTCAGGGCGTGCTGTCGCTGGAATATGCCCGACAGCTGCAAAGTTTCGCCCACCAGCCGGTTCGCTGCCACATCAAGCTGGACACCGGCATGGGACGCATCGGCTTCCGGAGCAATACGCCGGAGGACTGTGCCAAGGCTCTGCTGCCCCTGTTCGAACTGGATAAATTGTCCATTGAGGGCATCTACACCCACTTTGCCGTGGCAGACTCGGTAGATGCAGATGACATGGCGTATACGCAGGCACAGGAGGACTTTATCGTTGCCGTATATGACCGGCTGGCGGAACTGGGACACACCCTGAAGCATCTCCACTTCATGAACAGTGCAGCCACCGTGACACGCCCCAACCCCAGAGCCACGCTGGCACGGGTGGGCATCATCATGTACGGACTGGAACCCAACTACCCCGTGCATGTGCCTATGGAATTGCAGCCGGTAATGTCCCTGCGGAGCGTGGTTTCCCACGTGAAGCAGGTCGATGCCGGCACGTGTATCAGCTACGGCAGAACCTACACTGCCGACAAGCCCCGCACCATTGCCACAGTGACCATTGGCTACGCCGACGGCTACGCACGGCTGCTGTCCAATCAGGCGGACGCACTGCTCCACGGCAGACGCTGCCCCATCGTGGGACGGGTCTGCATGGATCAGCTGATGCTGGACGTGACCGACGTGCCGGAAGAAGTCAAGCCGGGAGACGTTGTCACCATGTTCGGCACGGACGGCGAAGAAACCATTACCGCCGACGAACTGGCAGCCCTGTACGGAACGATCGGGTACGAGATCGTCTGCGGCATTTCCAAACGTGTGCCCCGTGATGTGATCGGAGCATAATTCAAATAGCCTCCCCTGAAAGGGAATGAAAATCAGCGAAGCTGGTGGAGGGGTTTCCCGCCGCACGGAAAATTTTCCATTGCAATCCCCGAAAAAATCAGGTACAATCATTTTATATAAAAGCTAAAATCCAGAAGTTGAAATCTCTGTCCCGCGGGAATGCCTGCCGGACAAATCGTGAAAGCCGACGCAGATGCGTCACAGGAAAGGAGCAGCTATCCATGCTTGAAACACAAAAGATCCCGTATGCACTGGGCATTGACGTGGGTTCTACAACGGTCAAGACGGTTCTGCTGACGGAGATGGGCGAAGTGCTGTCTTCCAGCTATGAACGCCATTTCTCCAAGGTCAGAGAAACCGTATGCACCAAGCTGGCATCACTGGCACAGGAATATCCGGACGTCCAGCTCCGTGTCAGCATCACCGGTTCTGCCGGTCTGGGTCTGGCACAGGCGGCGGGGCTGCCCTTTGTACAGGAAGTGCATGCGGCGTTTCTGGCGGTGAAGCGGCGGTATCCCGAAGCCGATGTGGTGATCGAACTGGGCGGCGAAGATGCCAAGATCATCTTCCTCACCGGCGGCGTGGAGCAGCGTATGAACGGCAGCTGTGCCGGCGGTACCGGTGCCTTTATCGACCAGATGGCGACCCTGCTGGACGTGAGTGTGGATCAGCTGGACAAAATGGCACAGGCAGCCGAAAAGGTGTATCCCATTGCTTCCCGCTGCGGCGTGTTCGCCAAGTCCGACATTCAGCCCCTGCTGAATCAGGGAGCACGGCGGGAGGACATCGCTGCCAGCATCTTTCAGGCAGTGGTGGACCAGACGGTTTCCGGTCTGGCACAGGGCAGACGCATTGCCGGAAACGTGCTGTTTCTGGGCGGCCCGCTGTCGTTCCTGCAAGGGCTGCGGAACGCCTTTACCAGAACGCTGGAACTGGACGAAGAACACGCCCTGTTCCCCGAAGACGGCAGAACCTTTGTGGCATATGGCAGTGCCGTGTCTGCATCGTCCCTGACGGATACATACACCTTGACAGAACTGGAAGAACTGCTCCGGAACGCCAAGACCCAGACGGCTCTGGTGGCAGACAAGCCGCTGTTCAGCTATCCGGAGGAATACCAGCGGTTTCAGGAACGCCACGCCGCCCATGATGTGGCACGGGGCGACTACCGCACCTATGCCGGCAAGGCGTATCTGGGCATCGATGCCGGCTCCACCACCACCAAGATCGTGCTGCTGTCGGAAGACCACAAGCTGCTGTACGAGTTCTACGCTTCCAATAAGGGACAGCCGCTGGACTGCATTCAGCGGGAGCTGTCCGCCCTGTACGCCGACCTGAGTCCGGACTGTCAGATCTGCGGCAGTGCCGTCACCGGCTATGGAGAAGACCTGATCCGTGCCGGACTGGGCGTGGACTTCGGCATTGTCGAAACGGTGGCACACTTCAAGGCGGCTTCGTTCTTCTGTCCGGAGGTGGATTTCATCATCGACATCGGCGGGCAGGACATCAAGTGCTTCCAGATCAAGAACCACAGCATCGACAGCATCATGCTGAATGAGGCATGTTCCTCCGGCTGCGGCTCGTTTATTCAGGCGTTTGCCGTGGCACTGGGCTATGACATTGCCGAGTTCTCCAAGCTGGGACTGTTCGCAGAACACCCCGTAGATCTGGGCTCCCGCTGTACCGTGTTCATGAACAGCAGCGTCAAGCAGGCACAGAAGGACGGTGCGACGGTAGAGGATATTTCCGCCGGTCTGTCTGGCTCCATTGTCAAGAACGCGATCTATAAGGTCATTCGTGCCCGCAATCCGGAGGAACTGGGACAGCATATCGTGGTGCAGGGCGGCACCTTCCTCAATGATGCCGTGCTCCGCTGCTTCGAACGGGAGATCGGTCACGATGTCATTCGTCCGGCAATTTCCGGTCTGATGGGGGCATTCGGTGCGGCTCTGTACGCTCAGGAAAAGAGCACCGGCACCAGCACACTGCTGAATCCGCAGCAGTTGCAGGAGTTCTCCTATACCGCCAAGGCGGCGACCTGTAAGGGCTGTACCGCACACTGTGCGTTGAGTGTGATCCGGTTCAATAACGGCGGCAGATTTATTTCCGGAAACCGCTGTGAAAAGGGTGCCGGCAAAAAGGAGAGCGAACAGCTGCCGAATCTGTTCGAGTGGAAGTACCGGAAAATTCTCTCGCTGGAGCAGGAAAATCAGCCCGCAGAGCCGAAAGCCACGGTGGGGCTGCCGCTGGCACTGCACTACTACGACCAGATGCCCCTGTGGCACACGTTCTTCACAGAACTGGGCTTCGCGGTGAAGTTCTCCGAGGAGAGCACCCGCGGCACCTACTACAAGGGACAGAGCACCATTCCGTCAGATACGGTCTGCTATCCGGCGAAGCTGACACACGGACACATTGAGAGCCTGCTGGAAAAAGGCGTGGACTTCATCTTCTACCCCTGCATGAGTTATAACATCGACGAGGGCGATTCCGACAACCACTTCAATTGTCCGGTGGTGGCGTATTATCCGGAACTGCTCATGGCGAACTGCGAAAAGCTGAACCACAACAATTTCCTGTACCCGTTCCTCGACCTGAACCGCCGCGGGCATGTGGTCAAGACGCTGTCCACCATATTCAGCCGCTATGCCACGAAAAAGCAGGTGGAAACGGCACTGGAACACGGCTTTGCAGCACTGGAACAGTACCGGAAAGACATCACCGCCGAGGGCGAGGAGATCGTCCGGCAGGCACGGGAAGCCGGCAGGCAGATCATTGTGCTGGCAGGCAGACCGTACCACATCGATCCGGAGATCAACCACGGCATTCACAAGCTGATCGGCAGTCTGGGGCTGGCGGTCATCACCGAGGACAGCGTGGCACATCTGGCACAGACACCGGAATTGCAGGCACTGAACCAGTGGACGTATCACTCCAGAATGTACCGTGCCGCCAAGTATGTCACCACACAGCCGGATATGCAGCTGGTACAGCTGGTGTCCTTTGGCTGCGGTATCGATGCCATTACCACAGATGAAGTGCGGCGGATTCTGGAAACCGGCGGCAAGCTGTACACCCAGCTGAAGATCGATGAGATCAGCAATCTGGGAGCCATCAAGATCCGCCTGCGGAGCCTGATCGCCGCAATGGAACAGACACAGGGACAGAAGCAGACAGAGCCGGAAACGGCGTGAGATCTTTTCCTCAGACACCCACCGCAACCCGAGCATTCCAAGGAGGTAACCATACATATGGCATACGCAAAGTTTACACCGGAAATGAAAAAGACCTATACCATTCTTGCACCCAATATGCTCCCCATTCACTTCCACCTGCTCATCCGCATTCTGGAACAGTTCGGGTATCATGTAGTGCTGCTGGAATCCACCTCCCGCACCGTGGTGGAGGAAGGTCTGAAAAACGTCCACAACGACACCTGTTACCCTGCCCTGCTGGTCGTGGGACAGTTCATGGAAGCCCTGAAAAGCGGCAAGTATGATGTCGATCACACCGCCCTGCTGATCACCCAGACCGGCGGCGGCTGCCGTGCGTCCAACTATATTCACCTGCTGCGGAAGTGCATGGCGGAACAGTTCCCGCAGGTGCCGGTGCTCTCCCTGAACTTTGCCGGACTGGAAAAGGACTGTAGTCTGGAACTGACACCGGCACTGTGCCTCAAAATGGTCTACGCTGTCCTCTATGCGGATCTGCTGATGACCCTGTACAACCAGTGCCGCCCCTATGAACTGAACGAGGGCGAGTCCCAGCAGGTGCTGGACGCATGGCAGGAGAAGCTGCCCAAGCTGTTCGAGAGCAACAAGTTCCTCTCTGCGGAAAAGATCTACACCCAGATCCTCAAGGACTTCGCGGCGATCCCCCGCAGCAAAAAGCCCAAGATCAGGGTGGGCATTATCGGCGAGATCTACGTCAAGTATTCGCCGCTGGCGAACAATCATCTGGAGGACTTCCTCATTTCCGAGGGCTGTGAGCCGGTGGTTCCCACCCTGCTGGAATTTATCCTCTACTGTGCCGCCAACAGCGAAACCAACAGCCACCTGTACGACTACAAGAACTTCAAGACGCTGGCATTCGGGCTGGGGTATAAGTTCCTCCACAGCAAGCAGGTGCAGATGATCAAGGCGATCCAGAAGCAGGGCGAATTCACCCCGCCCCACGACTTCGAAGACCTCCGCCGTGCTGCGGATAAGTACATCAGTCAGGGCGTTTCCATGGGCGAGGGCTGGATGATTACGGCAGAAATGGCAGTGCTGGCGGAAACCGGCACGGAGAACATCATCTGCACCCAGCCCTTTGGCTGTCTGCCCAACCATATCGTGGCAAAGGGCATGGCGAGAACCATTAAGAACGCCTATCCCAATGCCAACATTGTGGCGATCGACTACGACCCCGGTGCGACCCGCGTCAATCAGGAGAACCGCATCAAGCTGATGCTGGCGAACACCAAAATGGAGCAGGAGAATCAGGTGTAATGGTGCGTTCCATTTGTTTTACCGGTCACCGGCATATTGTCAGGACAGAGCTGCCGGCACTGCTGAAAGAGCTGCGGCGGGTGCTGGAAACTGCCATTCCGCAGGGCTTTGTGGACTTTTACGCCGGCGGTGCACTGGGGTGGGATACCTATTGTGCACAGACGGTGCTGGATCTGCGGGAGGAGTATCCCTGTATTGCCCTGCATCTGGTGCTGCCCTGTTCCCGCGGGGAGCAGACGGCACGCTGGACAGAGGCACAAAAGGCAGCCTATGACTGCATTTTTCGGGAAGCGGATTCCTGCGAATTCGTGTCGGAGGAATACACGAAAAGCTGCATGCGGCTGCGGAACCAGCGGCTGGTGGAACTGGCGGACTGCTGTATCTGCTATTGCAGCGACCCCGCCGGCAGAAGCGGCACGGCTCAGACTGTGCGTATGGCAAAACAAAAAGGCATACCGGTCATCAATCTGGTGAAATAGAATAAAAAAGCCGTACCTTTTCGGGTACGGCTTTTGTTGTTGTGGAATGAGAGGTGTGGTGGAGGGATTCTGTGGAATCTTTTACTTCTGTTTCAGGTTTCACAGAAGAATCCCTCAGTCAGCCTGCGGCTGTCAGTTCAGCACAAGGCATGCCCTTCGGGTGCCTTTTCAAGGGAGCCTAGATACAAATGAGCCTCCCCTGAAAGGGGAGGGGGACCAGCGGAGCTGGTGGAGGGGTTCTGTGGAATCTTTTACTTCTGTTTCAGGTTTCACAGAAGAAATCCCTCCGTCTGCCCTTCGGGTGCCTTTTCAAGGGAGGCTATTGTGTAGAAACCCCTCCACCGCCTAACGGCGGTCCCC
>NZ_KI260309.1:0-3068 GCF_000468015.1 Ruminococcus callidus ATCC 27760
ACCTTACGCACAAGCTTTGTGCGGTGTTGCCCAAAATCTTTCTTGCAGATTGTCTTTACATTTTTTGTGAATCATGCTATACTGATAGAGGCAGCACCGCACCAGTTCCGCATGCCGGTTTTGCACGGTGCTGCCGGAAGAACTGTTCCGCCGCAATGACGGGACAGCATTTGAAAAAACGAGGTGAACCCTTTTGTTTACCCAACTGAAAAGTTTAGGACTGTTCGGGCTGAATGCCTTTTCTGTAGATGTAGAAGTCAGCATGAACCGCGGCAAACCGCAAATGGAAATTGTCGGTCTGCCGGATACCTCAGTGCGGGAGAGTCGGGAACGAATCCGTTCGGCTCTGTCCAGCTTGTCCATTGCCCTTCCTGCCCGCCTGATCACAGTGAATCTGGCTCCGGCGGACGTGAAGAAAATCGGCACCATGCACGATCTGGCGATTCTGCTGGGGATTCTGGTGTGCATGGAACGGATTCCGGCACAGCCCGCCAGCCGCTGTTTTATCGGGGAAGTTTCCCTGTCCGGACTGGTGCGTTCTGTCAGCGGTGTGCTGCCTATGGCACTGCTTGCCGCCCAGAACGGCGTGACGGAATTGTATGTGCCGGCGGAGAATGCTTCTGAAGCTTCCGCGGCAGGAATACCGGTGTACGGTGTGCACAGCGTGGGAGAACTGATTGCCCACCTGAACGAGGACACTGGTCCGGCAATTCGTCCGCAGGAACCCTATACGCCCCAGCCGGAGGAGTACGAGGAAATGCTGGACTTTGCCGATGTCAAGGGACAGCAGAATGCAAAGTACGCCTTGGAAATTGCCGCAGCAGGCGGGCACAATGCCCTGATGATCGGCAGCCCCGGCAGCGGCAAGAGCATGCTTGCCAAGCGGATCCCGTCGATCCTGCCGGCAATGACTACCGCGGAGTCCATGGAAACCACGCAGATCTATTCCATTGCCGGCTTGCTGGACGGCAAACACCCGCTGATGACACGCCGCCCGTTCCGTTCGCCGCACCACACCATTTCCGGAGCCGGTCTGGTGGGCGGCGGGACAGTGCCCCGTCCGGGGGAGATTTCCCTTGCCCATAACGGACTGCTGTTTCTGGACGAACTGGCAGAGTTCGACCATCGGACACTGGAGATCATGCGGCAGCCGCTGGAGGATCGCAAAGTTACCATCACCCGTGCGGCGGGAACGGTTTCCTATCCCTGTTCGTTTATGCTGGTGGGAGCCATGAACCCCTGTCCCTGCGGCTACTACGGGCACCCGAAGCGGAAGTGTACCTGTTCCGAACGGCAGGTGCGGCAGTATCTGAACCGCATTTCCGGTCCGCTGCTGGATCGGTTTGATCTGCATATTGAAGTAGAGCCGGTGTCGTTCGATTCTCTCTCTGCAAAGGCAAAGGCGGAATCGTCGGCGGCGATCCGGCAGCGGGTGCAGACGGCTCGGGAACTACAGAACCAGCGGTTTGCCGGAACGGGCATTTTCTGCAACGCAGCGATTCCGGCAGGCATGCTACAGGACTTTTGTCCCATGGACGATGCCGCAACGGCACTGCTCCGTGCTGTGTTCGATAAGCTGGGGCTGAGTGCCCGTGCCTATGACCGGATTCTGAAAGTTGCCAGAACCATTGCCGATCTGGACGGCAGCGAGATCATTCGGAAACAGCACATTGCCGCAGCCGCCCAGTTCCGCAGTCTGGATCGGAAATACTGGGGCACTAACGGCTGATAGATATTGCCTGAAAGAAAGGACATTTCATGAACCGATCATACAAATCCAACAAACGTGAAAAACCAGTAAGCCCGCTGATGGTCTACTGGCGGCGGCTGGACAAGCCGCTGATTCTGGCAGCACTGCTCTGTTCTGTGCTGAGCATTATCCTGCTGTACTCGATCTGGCAGAATCACATTATCAGTTCTGTGGGCTCCAGCTATTACCGGACGCAGCTGCTCTCCTGCGGACTGGGTTTGGCTTGCCTGCTGGTGCTCTCGGCGATCGATTACCACAAACTCGTCCGGCTCTGGTTCCTGTATGCTCCGGTGGCACTGGTGCTGACGCTGCTGACCTTTACGGCGTTGGGACACAAGCGTGCCGGTGCCGATGACCAGGCGTGGCTGAATCTGGGCTTTATCCAGTTCCAGCCCTCGGAAGTGCTGAAGCTGGCGTTTATCCTGACATTTTCCCTGCACCTTGCCAAAGATGAGAGCAACATGAACAAGCCCCTGCACATGCTGCTGCTGTGTGTTCACGGAGCGATCCCCACGGGGCTGATCGCCTTGCAGGGGGACTATGGTACGGCGATCGTGTTTGCGGTGGTTTTTCTGGGTATGCTCTTTGCGGCGAAGATCTCATGGAAATATGTGCTGGCATTTCTCATTGCCATTCCGCTGGCACTGGTCGCTGCGTGGAATTTCATATTGGGGGACACTCATAAAAAACGAATTCTGGTGCTGCTGCACCCCGGCACAGATCCGGAGAATATCGAGTATCAGCAGGACCGTGGTCTGGAAGCCCTGTCCAACGGAAAAATTTTCGGCGTGGGGCTGCATGCCGGCAAGGAAAACTATGTTTCTGTTCCGGAAATTCACAATGACTTTATGTTTGCACAGGTGGGGCAGGCACTGGGATTTGTCGGTGCAGTTGCTGTGGTGCTGGTACTGATATTCCTCTGTCTGAAAGTGCTCTATGACGGCTTCAACACCAAGGACAAAATGGGCATGTTCCTTTGTACCGGTGTGTTCTGTATGCTGTTTATCCACTGTGTCATGAATATCGGCATGGTGCTGAAGGTGGCTCCGGTTATCGGTGTGCCGCTGCCCTTTATCAGTGCCGGCGGTACGGCAACTGTGAGCATGTACGTTGCACTGGGGCTTGTGGTCAGTGCCTACGGACACAACGAGAAAAAGTATCGGGTATTTGAATGAGAACTTTTACCAGAATCGTTGCATCTGTTCCGCAGAAATGTCCTTGAAAAATTCCTTTTTTTGTAATATGATGTGATAGGAGCCTGTTTTCAAAAGGAAAGCAGGCTCCTATAGGCAATACCGCACAAAGAGCGTCTGGCGAC
>NZ_KI260309.1:3168-17858 GCF_000468015.1 Ruminococcus callidus ATCC 27760
TCTGTCGCACAATCTTTGTGCGGTATTGCCTATACTGCTTTTTGCGTATTCGTATTCCTATAGGAGGCGTTTGAGAAAATGGAGAACACAACAAAAGAACTGCACACCCTTCGCGGGGAACTGATGCTGGCGGCGGCAGTCTGTATCAACAGCCTTGGCGTGGTGCTGATGCTCTATTCCGGAGCAGGCATTTCCGCGATTTCCAGCGTGCCGTTTGCCTTTTCGGAGGTACTGCCGCGGCTGACGCTTGGCACGTGGACGTATCTGTTTCAGGGCTTGCTGGTGTTGAGTTTGATGTTCATGCGGAAACGTTTTGTGCCGCCGTATCTGTTCAGCTTTGTGGTGGGCTTTGTGTTCGGAGAACTGCTGGATTTCCACGAGTGGTGGATCGGCGTTTTGCCCACATCGCTGCCTATGCGGGTACTGTATTTTCTCATCAGCTACGTGCTGATCTGTATCGGCATTGCCCTGTCCAACCGGTGCGGGCTGCCGATTATTCCCACCGACCTGTTCCCGCGGGAATTGTCGGACATTACTTCTGTGGGATACCCGAAGATCAAGATCGGGTTTGATGTGACTTGTCTGGCGGTGACTGCCGGTCTGACTTTTTTCTGTCTGGGGCATCTGGACGGACTGGGCGTGGGAACGATCGCTGCGGCACTGACCATGGGGAAAGGCGTAGGCATTGTTGGGGACTGGCTGGATAAACGGTTCCGGTTCATTACCGTTTTTGACAAACATAAGGAGCAGGCAGCATGATATTATTGGTGACTTATACGGCGAAGCCCCATTGTCGGGAGGCGTTTTTGCGTGCCGTTCAGGAGAACAGTTTGCAGGAGATCGTGCGGCAGGAGGACGGTTGTCTGGAGTATGCCTATTACGCTGCCGTTGCCGATGCGGAAAAGATCCTGCTGGTGGAAAAATGGGCATCGGAGGAACAGCAGCAGACACACCTGCGGCAGCCTCACATGCAGCAGCTGAAGCAGTGGAAAGAACAGTACATTGCCGAAACGGCAGTGGAGAAAATCTGATTTTTCGTATCTTCATAAAAAACACTTGCTTTTTTTCGGAAAAAGTGGCATAATATAAGGAAACACTGCATAAAGCCCGCCTGACGGCTATGCACGCAATCTGCGTGCAGATTTTCCGTCATATTGCCCAGAAATCCCTTGCCATACGGAAAGTATGCCTGCGGAATTTCTATGCAATCTGCCGAAAAATCTGACGACGCATCTTACGCACAAGCTTTGTGCAGTGTTTCCTAAAGAGAAAGATTTTCGCCGCATCGGCGAATGTGACACAGAAAGGAAACGTAACCTATGGAAAATCAACTGGTTCTGGTACTGGACTTCGGCGGTCAGTACAATCAGCTTATTGCCAGACGCGTGCGGGAATGCGGCGTTTACTGCGAAGTGATTCGCTATACCACACCGCTGGAGGAAATTGCAGCACGGAAACCGGTGGGTATTATCTTCACCGGCGGTCCGAACAGCGTTTACGATGAAAAATCGCCGCATATCGCCAAAGAAATTTTTGAAATGGGTATCCCGATCCTGGGCATCTGCTACGGCTGTCAGCTGATGGCGTATACTCTCGGCGGTAAGGTGGCGACCTGCACCACCTCGGAATACGGCAAGACAGAAACCATTTATGACAAGTCCAGTGCTCTGTTCAGCAGCGAGGAACTGCCGGAACAGGCAATTTCGTGGATGAGCCACACCGACTACATCTCGGAAGCACCGGAGGGCTTTACCATTACGGCACATACAGAGAACTGTCCGGTAGCTGCTATGGAAAATCCGGAACGGAAGCTGTATGCAGTACAGTTTCATCCGGAAGTGAACCACACCCAGCAGGGTCTGACGATGCTGGACGGCTTTTTGAAAAATGTCTGCGGCTGCACCGGCGACTGGACCATGGGCAACTATGCGAAAACTGCCATTGCCCAGATTCGGGAAAAAGTCGGCGACGGTCGGGTACTACTGGCATTGTCCGGCGGCGTAGACAGTTCTGTCTGTGCGGCACTGCTGTCCCGTGCAGTCGGCAAGAAGCTGACCTGTATTTTCGTAGACCACGGCTTCCTGCGGAAGAACGAAGGCGACGAAGTAGAAGCTGCATTTGCAGACAAGGACATCAACTTTATCCGCGTCAATGCCAAGGCTGCTTTCATGGAAAAGCTCAACGGCGTTTCCGATCCGGAAACCAAGCGTAAGACGATCGGCGAGGAATTTATCCGTGCTTTCGAACGGGAATCCAAGAAACTGGGCACGGTAGACTTTTTGGCACAGGGCACCATTTATCCGGACGTGATCGAAAGCGGCACCGGTGATGCAGCTGTCATCAAGTCCCACCACAACGTGGGCGGTCTGCCGGATTATGTGGACTTTCAGGAAATTATCGAACCGCTGCGGCTGCTGTTCAAGGACGAGGTGCGTCAGCTGGGTATCGAACTGGGTCTGCCGGAAAATCTGGTATGGCGGCAGCCGTTCCCGGGTCCGGGGCTGGCGATTCGTATCATCGGCGAAATCACCGATGAAAAGCTGTCCATTTTGCAGGACGCTGACTGGATCTTCCGTGAGGAGATCGCCAAGGCCGGACTGGATCGGAGCATTCACCAGTACTTCGCAGTGCTGACCAATATGCGTTCCGTTGGTGTAATGGGCGACGGCAGAACTTATGATTACACACTGGCTCTCCGCGGGGTAACTACCACGGACTTCATGACCGCAGACTTCGCACGGATTCCGTATGAGGTGCTGGAAGTGATCTCTGCCCGTATCGTCAACGAGGTCAAGAATATCAACCGCGTTGTGTATGATATTACCACAAAGCCGCCGGCTACGATCGAGTGGGAATAAAAAACAAGACTTCAAAAATGACGAATTTACGTCGTTTTTAAAGCCTTAAAATCTCAGTGATAACAATTTGATAACAGGAAGTAAAACTGAAATGTTCTGCATTTCAGGCGGTTTACAGGTCACGCCACTCTTTCGAGGGTTCATGTTTACCGCAGTCATCGGTCGTTTTCGGCCAATTAAGCTTCCATTCTGTATATTCGGCCTTGCTGATCTTACCGTCAGCAAGGTCTTTTTTTCGTCTCTGCCACTCCGCAAAGAAGTCGTTCAGAAGAATAGAGCCGAAAATAATGCCCTTGCGTTTGTTTCCGTCCTCATCTGTACAGTCCTCAACGCTGATCGGGTAATGTTCGTCCAGTTCAAAGAGCATCATCATAACGCCCTCCGCTCCGAGAATTTCATCATCAGCAAGGAAACGAGGGTTTATATCAAGCACCTCGGCAAGCCGTTCCACAAGTGCTTGTTTTGGTGTACGAGTGCCTGATTCGTACTGTGCGATGCGGACATCGGCGGATTTCTCATCAAATCCGACAGCCATACCGAGCTGCTTCTGTGTCATTCCACGGAAATCACGGATACGGTGTATTTTATCTCCCATTATACTCATGGTGGTTTACTCCTTATAATATCGTTCTGTTAGTAGAATCATTATAACATATATGTTTAAGTCAGTCAAGAGATGCTAAACAAAAAAATTTAGAAAATACGCAAAAGTGTCTTGACAAAAACAAATTTGTTTAGTATAATGGAATTAAGCAAAAATGTTTAGAACAGATCTTGCGAATACAGAACACAGAAAGGAACAAATGTATATGTCAGAAAAATTTATTCGTGCAGAGGAAGTTGCTGAGGTTATGGAGATCTCTGTTGCCTATGCGTACAAAATCATTCGTAAACTCAATCAGGAACTTTCCGACAAAGGGTTTATCACAGTAACAGGCAGAGTGAACCGTGAGTACTTTAACGAGCGAGTGTACTCGGTGAACCCTCCCAAAAAGAAAGCTGGTGAGGAATAATGCCCGTATATAAGGATAAAAACGGCACTTGGTATGCTATGGTTCGTTATGAGGACTGGCAGGGGGAGCGAAAACAAAAGTGCAAGCGTGGCTTTGTTACCAAACGTGAGGCACAGAACTGGGAGCGAAGATTTCTGCTTCAGACAAACAGTGACCTTGATATGCTGTTTAAGGACTTCTACAAGCTGTATGAACAGGATATGAGATCTCGCTTAAAACAGAATACATGGGAACATAAGGCACACGTCATTCAGTCGAAAATCCTCCCTTATTTCGGGGATAAACCGATGAAGGATATTCAGGCAAGAGATGTGCTTTCGTGGCAGAATGAACTGCTTCGTCACCGTGACAAAAACGGAAAGCCCTATTCGGAAACGTATTTGAAGAATCTGCACAATCAGCTTTCCTGTATCTTTAACCATGCGGTTCGCTACTATGATCTTGGCGTAAACCCAGCTGCCAAAGCTGGAAGTATTGGCGTAAAGAATGCCAAAGAGATGAACTTCTGGACAAAAGACGAATATATGCAGTTTTCTGAGGTCATGATGGACAAACCAGTTTCGTTTTATGCCTTTGAAATGCTGTATTGGTGCGGTATCCGTCTTGGCGAACTGTTGGCTCTCACACCAGAGGACTTTGATTTCCAGAATCGAAAGCTCCGCATTAACAAGTCCTATCAGCGTATCAAGGGAAAAGACGTAATTACCGATCCCAAGACCAAGAAAAGCAACCGTACCATTGAAATGCCTGATTTTCTTTGTGAGGAGATGCAGGACTATCTCCGTATGCTTTACGATCAGAAATCAGATGAGCGTATTTTCACAATATCCAAGAGTTATTTGCATCACGAGATGGACAGAGGGGTAAAAGAAACGGGTTTGAAGCGTATCCGTATCCATGATCTGCGTCACAGCCATGTTTCGCTTCTAATCGAACTTGGGTTTTCGGCTGTTGCTATTGCAGATCGTGTGGGACATGAGAGCATTGAGATCACATACCGCTATGCACATCTGTTTCCGTCGAAACAGGCGGAAATGGCGAATAAACTCAGTGAGTTGAAGAAAGGAGATAACGCAAATGTCAGCGAAAAACCTTGACAGCAAAGGCAGATTTCGTTCCAGAACCATCGGATTTCGGGTATCTCCCGAAGAAGAAAAGCTGATAAATTCAGCAGTGGCACTTTCAGGACTGACCAAACAGGACTACATCGTAAAAAGGCTTCTTTGCCGTGATGTGGTGGTACAGGGCAATCCGAGAGTATACAAAGCTCTGAAAAATCAGCTTGCGGAAGTACTTTCAGAATTGCAGAGAATAGAAAATAGTTCTGTAAGTGATGAACTTCTTGAAACGATACGACTCATCAACACCACATTAAATGGAATGAAAGGAGAATCCTGATGTCAGAAGAAAAAGAAATGACCGCTCCGAACGTATCTATTGGCGTAGATACGGAGCAGTCATCCATAAAACAAACTACTAATAGTATATCAAATCGTGATGTAAATTTCAACCCCTTTGACGAATTTTTCAAGAAAATTGATCCGTCATACATGAAAACAGTCACGATGCAGGAACTGTATCAGGATATTTACAGCAAGAAACCGCCTGTTATTGAGGGCTTGCTCTATCAAGGTACTTATCTGTTTGTCGGTTCACCTAAGATCGGCAAAAGCTTCTTTATGGCACAGCTTGCCTATCATGTCAGCACAGGTACTCCGCTTTGGGACTATCCTGTGAAAAAGGGTACGGTTCTCTACCTTGCACTGGAAGATGATTACAGACGATTGCAGGAACGAATGTACCGAATGTTCGGAACGGACAGTACGGAAAACTTGTACTTTTCCGTATCGTCCAAACCGCTTGGAAATGGTCTGACCGATCAGCTGAGCGGTTTTATCCGAGAACACCCTGACACAACGCTTGTGATTATTGATACACTTCAAAAAATCCGTGAGGTGGACAGTGATTCTTACAGCTATGCCAAAGATTATGAGATCATCAATCAGCTGAAACAGTTCTCTGACAGTTGGGGAATATGTCTGCTGTTAGTTCATCATACGAGAAAGCAAAAGTCATCTGATAACTTCGACATGATCTCAGGAACAAATGGGTTACTTGGCTGTGCAGACGGAGCATTTATGCTTTACAAGGAAAACAGGACTTCCAATAAGGCAACACTTGAAATTTCAGGCCGTGATCAGCAAGATCAGAAAATCCATCTTATTCGTGATGAAGAAAAACTCTGCTGGAATTTTGAAAAAGCAGAAACAGAGCTTTGGAAAGAACCTCCCGAACCGTTGCTGGAATGTATCGCCAATCTTGTAACAGAAGAAAATCCGACTTGGCAGGGTACAGCGACTGAACTGATAGAAAAGCTTGGACTTGATATGAAGCCGAATGTGGTTTCGCTGAAACTCAATGTCAATGCGGGCAGGCTGATGAATGATTATGGTATCAGATACACAAATCAGCGTAACCACAGCGGACGTATGATTTTCTTTTCTTTGTTATCAAAAGAATAAATTTCAAGTGGTTGGCGTGTCAGTCCGTGACGGTCGTGACGATGTTTTGTGAGCGGTGTAATCATCGTCACCATCGTCACACATCGTCACGGCGTTGGCGGTTTATCCGCCGTTCAAGCCTCGCAGAGCCCCGATAGCATTTTTGATAGTCCGTAAGGCTGTCGAAAGTGCTATGGGGTTACCGGCGGCATTCCGCAGGTAACTCGGCTCTCCGAGTCGTTCGGTTTGCCGATCTCCGTATCGTTGCAAACCGTTTTGCCCATAGGGCATTCCCTCGTCAGAGGGTCAATTTAAAAAGGAAGGGAGGTGTTTCTATGTGTCAAAAGACGATCTCAATGTGTCAGGGCAAGGGCAGCTTGTCCCACAACAACCGTGCATTTGCTGCCAAAAATATCGACAGTTCCCGAACAGCGGACAACATTACATTTGTGCATCAGAATTTGCGTGATGCTTATGATATTCTTTTCAGCGATGCAGTAGAAAGATACAATGTCCGTCAGAAACGAAATGACCGCCGTATCCCCGACTACTTTCATCACCTGTTCAGCCGTGAACCGAGTGCAAGTGTTATCACTGGGACAAATAAGCAAAAGAGTTTCTATGAAGACTTAGTCCAGATCGGGACAAAAGATGATACAGGTGTCGGTACTCCCGATTCGGAGATTGTTGTTGCCTGTTTACGGGAGTACATGGAGGGCTTTTCAGAAAGAAATCCGAATTTCTATGTGTTCAATGCTGTGATGCACCTCGATGAAGCTACGCCGCATTTACACATCGACTATATCCCCGTAGGGCATTTCGACAGAGGGCTTGACACTCGAAATGCTATGGCGAAAGCTCTCGAAGAAATGGGACACGGCAAAGGTGCAAATGCGATCAACCGCTGGCGGTTAGCGGAATGGGAAGTCCTGCACCAGATCTGCATTGCTCATGGCATTGAAATATCAGAACCGAAGAAGTCCAGAGGGTACAGCTATACGGTTGAGGAGTACGGCAAGCATCAAGACGAAATTAGGCGGCTGAATGAAGAAAAGGAGCAGGCTCTTTCCGAGCGTGACGAAGCCCGTGCGGAGCTTGACAAGGCAGCAAAGAAGAAAATCAAGCTCGATGAGATCGAGGGCATTGAAGCCAAGGAGTCGATGTTTGGAAAGAAAGTCACTCTCTCTAAAGAGGATTATGACAAGCTCAGCGATACTGCTAAAAAGTATGTGGCAATGGTCAAGACCAGCAAGAAGCTCAAATCCGAGCATGACACGGCAGTGCAGGAGCGTGACAAGCTGAAAACGCAGTTGTCGGCTGTTTCCTCGGAGCTTGCTGCTTACAAGAAAGCTGAAAAGAAAAAAGCTCTTTTCACCCGTGAGAAGCTGAACAAGGAAGCAAAGCGTATCAGCCGTGAGGACGAGCTTTCACGCAAACTAAAAAAGGCTGAGGCTTTTATTTCTGCCTGCGGGTTGAGTTCCGATTTTCAGCAGTTTAGATACAACAGCACTTCAAGAAAGAACGTGCTGGAATAAAGGAGGGCTATATTATGATTATCAGAAGTAAAGATAAAATTTCGGTGAACGGCAAAAACAAGTCGGTCTGGGTACTGGATACCAATGCACTTACCGTTACACACGATGCAGCTGATGCTGAGCCAACAGTAACGGCATTCCATTCTGAGCATATCAAGTATCACCTGCACTATTCGGCGGAGTATCGCAAGGACAGACTGAGAAAACTTGTAAATAGCGGTGAGATCCTGAGCTATCTGACCGAACTGGATAAGTCTGTGGAAAATGCTCTGGAAAGACAGGTTGAAAAGTGGAAAGCTGACGATAAGGAATATCAGCAGGCACTTGCCGTTGGTGATGTTGGCAGGGCAGAGGGGCTGGAGAATATGATGAAGTTGTGTGCGAGGGAGGCGGTGTATGCGGATTTGGTGTATGTGTGAAAACAGTGACTGAGCAACTGCGCCTATCGGTGCAGTTGCTATTTCGTTATTATCCACTTGATTTTTTTCGATTAATGTGCTAAAATAATATGGGAAGTAGTGTATTATAAAAGGAGGATTACTATGCCTGAAAATCCAAGATTGTTTGGAATTGTGCATTCCAATCGAAACTATTCATTAAAGGATACATGGGGTAAGAACCAGTTCAATTCATCTTTTCCTGCTTCATTGGCTTGCTATCTTCATTCCAGAGGCTTGAAAGCGGTTTATTACACTACAGATAGCGCTATGAGAAAAGTTGTTTCTAAAATAGGAATAGATGAGTTATATGGTATCGATCCATTGTGTGATAATATATATTTTGCCTTTGAGCATCAATAC
Organism: Ruminococcus callidus ATCC 27760; assembly: GCF_000468015.1. Classification (GTDB taxonomy): domain Bacteria; phylum Bacillota; class Clostridia; order Oscillospirales; family Ruminococcaceae; genus Ruminococcus_C; species Ruminococcus_C callidus. The sequence continues at coordinate 11,876 of NZ_KI260309.1, forward strand.
ACACCATTTCAGAAATATGTAACAGGAAGTATTCCAAGAAACGATTTAGTTATTATATCAAATAATCAATGCTTGACATCACTTGAAATCAAATTAGTAGCTCTGCCAGATAATCCGACCTGTGAATTGTCTGATGAATACTTTGGCTCAGAAATTGTTATAAGACCAGATACCATTATTTATCTTGCCTGTAGTTTTATCAATGCACTTGATGATGATATCGAAAGCTTAAAAGAGCTTATCGGTAATACTGGTGATAATATAACAGATTGGACTGAGGCAGAATGTGTCTTACCACATACATATGAAATATTTGGGTCAATTAAGAGAATAGTTGAAGCAAGTTATCACAAACAGATGCCTATTATTATGGAACCAGTATGGAAGACAGAGGGAAAATCTCCAAAACTTGCAGATAACTGCCTCGATGTTTTTGTTTGGAGCAACTGTGGAATGCTTCTATTATTTATGCCATCCGAACATGATTTTGATGCTCATTCAAATGGTATAAATGCACTTAGAAAAATCGGCAGACATGAGAGAACAATGATATGGCTGTTTAAAATGCTAAAGGACTATGCCAATAATGGACATTTCGATGGAAAAAGAATAATTGACGAGTTATCATATAACACAAAAAATGATAAAGCTTTTGCCTCAAATGGACTTCGTACACGTCCAATTATGACTTGTCCTGAATTGACAACTCCAAGAATCACAAAACAAGAAATAAAGAGAATTATATTGGGCGGCGGACAAAACCTTTTGAGTCCAGAAAGACGCTTTGATGCAATTATCTATAACTCACCTGATTTATTTGAGGAGGAATCATGATTAACGTAGTTGACATCTTTTGTGGATGTGGTGGTTTATCTCTTGGTTTTCAAAAAGCTGGATTTAATGTTGTAAGAGCTTTTGATAATTGGGATAAAGCAGTTGATATTTATAATAGAAATTTCGATCATGAAGCTGAACTGGTGGATGCATACAATTTAACAGCTGAGCATATTAAGAGTTTTTCTCCAGATGTTATCATTGGTGGACCTCCTTGTCAAGATTATTCTTCTGCTGGAAAGCAGGATGAAACACAGGGACGAGCAAATCTTACGCTTAGATATGCAGAATTGGTTTGCGAGGTTCAGCCTGAATGGTTTGTAATGGAAAATGTTGATAGAATCCTAAAATCACAAACATTACCAAAAGCAATTGATATTTTCAAATCATTAGGCTATGGACTTTCACAAGTTGTATTAGATGCTTCGCTTTGTGGTGTTCCACAGAAAAGAAAACGATTCTTTTTAATTGGGCACTTGGGCGGTAACGATGATTTTTTAACTGAAAGTCTATATTCTGACTTATCCTCAAAAAGCACAACTATTCGTGATTATCTCGGTGATGAATTTCATACAGAATACTATTATAGACATCCACGCTCGTATGCACGAAGGGGGATATTCAGTATTGATGAGCCGAGTCCAACTGTTCGTGGTGTAAACAGACCAATTCCACCAGGATATCCGATTCATGCTGGTGATGCTACAAATGATTTAAGTAAAGTAAGACCTCTTACTACACTCGAAAGGGCAAGGATTCAGACATTTCCTGCATCTTTTGAATTTTCAGGTAGCAAAACTGATTTAGAACAAATGATAGGGAATGCTGTTCCTGTGGATTTGGCAAAATATGTTGCCAAGCACTTAATGGAATATATTAGTACACCATTAAATGTACCTATGCAATTACAGTTCAATCTTGCTTGAATGTACAGCTAATTGATTTAAAAGGTGAATACTAAATGCAAAAGGCACTTCGATTTCGATGAGATGCACGCCAATCATATCACTCCTTGGCACGCAGGCGGAAATACCGTTCTGGAGAACTTGCAGGGATTGTAAAGGGATTGTAATTTGAAGAAGTCGAGGCAGGAATAATAAAATATATAAGTGAATTTCCTTGAAATAGTACGGTTATTGTGGTATAATGTAAATATACTGGATAATTGTGTTGTTTCAGGGGATTGTCTTTATTTTTATATAGATATGGAGGATATTATGCTATGTTTGAAAATGGTATTGAAACAATTAGAGCAGATTTTCACCTACACACACGAAAAGATAAAGAGTTTAAGTATAATGGAGAAGAAAATGATTATATAAAACTTTATGTAAAGGGTCTAGTTGATGCTGGAATTGGGATAGGTGTCATAACAAATCATAATAAATTTGATGAAAATGAATACAAAGCCATAAAGAGAGCTGCAAAAAAAGAAAACATACTAATTCTTCCGGGAGTTGAGCTGTCTGTTAAGGAAGGCGCAAATGGTATTCATACCTTGATAATTTTTAATCCTGATGAGTGGATTCAAAATGGAGATAACCATATACAGTCTTTTTTGGCATCCGCATTTGCAGGAATATCAAATCCTGAAAATAGAAATACAAGATGCAACTATGATTTGAGAACCATGTTTGAACGACTGGATGCCTATGGCAAAGATTATTTTATCGTATTCGCTCATGTGGATCAGGGTAACGGTCTGTTTGAAGAATGTAAAGGTGGTATGTTAGAATCAATCGCCGAAACAGCATCTTTCCAGAAAAGAGTGCTCGGTTTACAAAAATCCAGAACTTACTCCAACTTAGGCAAATTCAAAGAGTATTTTGATTATTCGCCTGCGCTTGTTGAAGGCTCAGACCCTAAGTCAATAGCACAAATAGGGAAAAGTGATAAATCATCATTTTTAAGAATAGGCGAGTTTTCATACTCGGCAGTAAAGTTTGCATTGCAAGACTATAGCAATCGAGTATTTGAAGATAAGCCGAGTAATAATCATGGGTTTATTGAATCCATTTCTTTTCAGGGCGGCAGATTTGATGGACAAACTATTCATTTTTCGCCATCATTAAACACATTGATAGGCATTCGAGGAAGTGGTAAATCTGCAATTCTCGAATCAATCAGATATATACTGGGAATAAATCCTCAAGCTGATAAATCTTATAAAACAGATTTAATAAAAAATATTTGGGGCTCTGGCGGTAAAGCAACATTGTTGATATATGATAAACATGGAAGAAAGTACTATATAAGCAGGATATTAAATGAACGTATAACTGTACTGGACGAAAATGGAGATGACTTAAATATAAGCCCATTAAGTCTTTTGGACGGTGTTCAATATTTTGGGCAAAAGGATTTATCAACTAGTGCAGACCAAGAGAAGGAGCTTTTATCCAAGCTTGTTGGAACTTCAATCGACAATGAAGATGTTATCAAACATATAAATGAGCTTATTGCTATGTACGAACACATGCAACAGTTTAGTCAAATTCCATCACAGTTATCTGAATTGTCAACTAAAATAGCTGAAACAAAACACAAGCTATCTATATATAAAGAAAAAGGAATTGAAAGTAAGCTTAAAAAGCAAAGCGCTTTTGTATCAGATAAGGCTAAAATAACATCGGTGAAATCAGAAATTGAAAATGCGTTATCAAGTATAAAAAAAGTGGTAGACAATTATTCTCAAATAGCAACTAATTTACCAGAGTATAAGAGCGAATACAATAGCGATTTGTTTTTAAAACTAGTTCAAATCGTTTCAAGTATCAATGTATTACTCGAGAACATAAAAAAGAGTATTGTACAAATCAACAAACAAAAAGATGATGCTATAGATGTTCTAAATCAACTAGAGCAGAAAATTGAAAGCTTGGCGGAAGAATTTGCAGCTGTAAAACGAGAAATACAAGATACTTCAATAGATACCGATGCATTTTCTGAAATGAAGTTACAATTATTAGATGCAGAAGATAGACATACCAAGTTGTCTGAAACATTAAAACAAAAGAAAGATTTTGTACAATTGTTTTTATCTTCTGTCCGCCAAAGAAATGAAGACTTGAATAGTATTTTCAGGCAATATCAAGAAGAAGCAAGAAAGATTAACGAAGCACAAACCGAATTAAAAATTGACATAGAGTTTAAAGGAGATAAAGAAAACTTCAAAGCAAGAATAAAAGCAGATTTCAGAGGAACAAGTATTTCAGATGCCAAATACTCTATAATCAGTACAACATTCTCAGACTATGTCGATATAATATCAGAATTGGTCACAAATGATGGAAAGCGGTTACAAGATATTTTATCTTCAAATGAATATGTAAAGTTCTGTGAAAAGATGGCTGAGAAATATAAAGAGTTGATTCAATATCAAGTCCCAGATAAGGTTGAAATCTTCTATCATAATAAGTTATTACGCAAGCATTCGCTTGGTCAGAGAGCCTCTGCATTAATTTTGTTTATTCTTACGCAAAATAATAATGATATTATAATAATAGACCAGCCAGAAGATGATCTTGATAATAAAGTAATATATGATGAAGTAATATCAGCCATATCTAAAACCAAACCCAATGTGCAGTTCATTTTTGCAACGCATAATGCCAATATACCTGTTCTTGGAGATGCTGAAAGAGTGCTGGTAGTTGATTTCAATGAATCTGAAATCGAGGTATCTCAGGGCAATATAGATATGCTAGGTACTCAAAAGCAGATAATTGATATTATGGAAGGCGGACGTGAAGCATTTGACAAACGTAAAATGATATACACATCGTGGAGAGCTTAATTGTTTTTGGAAGGTGCTCTTTGATGGATATATTGGTCTTTGAAGATGATGAACTTGATACACTATATTCTGTTATAAATAAGCTGCAACTGATATTTCATCCTTATATTTGCCCGAACGGAGAACTTGATTTTCATAAAATCATGGAACTACAGTCTTCTGATAAAGATATTATTATTCTTGTTGACAATAATCTCGCTTCCCCCATCTGCGAAATAGCAAGGAATGGCTACTTGAAGAATAAGGATCGTATGTATAAAATGGCAGCTCTCATTTTATGGGCACAGTTTATAGGGGCTAAGCTTAGTTGCGGTTTCAGTTTATTTGAAACAGATAGTCAAAAGCTAAGTTGCTATACTGCTGAGTCTTCAAGATTGCAGTTTTTACACGCTGTTGACAACATTCCTGCACATATATGGAAAGCATTAGCGTTTGGAAACATCGATCACGTTCCTAGCCAATACCTATCAAGCGATTACAAAACTGATGAAAGAAACTTTGAGTATAATGAAGGTGTATTATATCTATCAACTGAGGCAGCTATCATCAAAATAGTAGAACTATTGAGAAAGGAATCTGTAACTGCTATAGAAAAATTTGTAGAGTTCACTAATTGGTATGCAGACAATTTGATGATTGCAGAAAGCATATTATTCTACGCAGCAGCAGTATTTGCAAATGTACCAAATGTGGCAATGCCTAAAAAATGCAAATCAAGTGATTTTTCCGAAGTAATTAAGGGAATAAAGAATCAGGCGTGGGATTTAACCTATATTGTCACTTGGAGTACTGTTTATTCAAATGAAACTATTGATAAGTGTTATATGTTTGCTACAGATGACATTACACAAAAAGTGATTATTGTAAATACTATACCCCCAGGGGAATGTTTGAAAGCTTTGTATTCTATTTTTACTACTAAAAAAGAAATAGAAATGCTTAATATACTGTTTGAATCCAAATTTGGTAAGTCACGTATTCTACCTATGAAAGAGTTGAATGACGATGAAAAGGTTAAAAACATAAAAGCTGTTATTTCAGAAGAATGTGCTTTGCTTCAAAAGATGATTCAAGAATAAAAAACCTTTTGACAAACCACCTCAACTGCGCTATAATACCAAGTAAGGAGCAAGCCACCAGGCACACATTGCCTCCACAAGTTGCACAGCTCATTATCAAACGTGCTAACAGAATGATAACGGAGCATCAGCAGCCAAGTACAATACAGAACAAAATGTATAATTGAGATACCACAGCTCAAATCTCCTAAACAAAATTGTTTAACATGGAGGGCGATTTGAGGAGTGGGAATAATTCCTCATTTAAGGCAATACCGCACAAAGAGCGTCTGGC
>NZ_KI260309.1:17958-19880 GCF_000468015.1 Ruminococcus callidus ATCC 27760
TGTCGCACAATCTTTGTGCGGTATTGCCTTAACATAATAACATAGCATATTTAAAAGGACTGACCGATTTCCCCGGTCAGTTTTTTTATAGAACTGCCGCCACACTTCTGCCACTTTTTGTCAATTTTATAAATTATGCCACTTCTCCCACGAAACACTTGAAAACTATTGGCAATCATGCTATACTATTACCATAAGGGAAACAATCGAGGTTTGACAAAAGGAGGTGTGCCCGATGAAATGGCTGTCAAAGAAAAGTCTGCTGATCTGTCTGACACTGCTGATGCTGGTTGTGGTAGTGGTTTCCATGATCGTTACCACGGGCATGCCTGTGAGAGAAGATGCGGTGAATATGGTGCTGGATGACTGGACTACGGAGCAGGTCATTGACCCGCCGGACGAGCCTTATTATAGTGGAGAAAAGACAGTCTATCAGCTGGTGATGTCCCATAAAGTTACATCGGAAATGCGTGGGAAGGTGATCTCTTTCCGGACAAATGATTCCTATGTGGATGCCTACCTCACTGACGTGACAGGCACGCCGGAAGACGATGCAGTACACATCTACCACTTCGGGGAACGCTTAAAGATCTGCGATTCACCGGGGACTTATACCCATTTTATCCGACTGCCGGAGTCCGCAGCCGGGCAGGTGACCATTTGTGTGGAAACGGTATATGCCAACAAGTTCATGCCCTCTTATGAGGTGGCGATCGGCACCCAGAACGAACTGCTGTTCAACTACCTGCGGCAGAATCTGCTGAGCGGCATTTCCAACGTAGCAATGCTGCTTGCCGGTGTGCTGCTGGTGGTGATTTATACGGTGGGCAGAGCGAAGCATGTTTCTGCACCGGAAACTCTGTCGCTGGGCTGCCTTTCGATCGTGTTTGCAGTGAATCTGAACTGCCCGCTGTTTCTGAACCAGTTCCTGTATCAAAATGCGGTGGTGCAGTATTATGTCAATTACTTTTCGCTGTTTCTGCTGCCGCTGCTGGCGATGTTTTATTTTGAGGATATTGTGCCGGATCTCCGCATCAAATGGCCGTTTTATAGCTTTCTGGTGCTGGAGTGCGTGTTGAGTGTTCTGCACTTCACCGGCATCGCGTCCTATACCCGCACCGTTAAAGTTTTCAGTGCAGCACTGGGCATACTTGCTGTGATGTTTATTGTGATGATCGCAAAGCGATACCGGCAAATGGAGAAGATCAACCGCATCAGTTTACTTCTCCTGCTTGCCTTTGTGTGCAGCAATGTTCTGTTCTTCATTTTCGTTTCCACCGTAGGCGACCAGACGTTCATTGTCCGGACAGGCTTCCTGCTGTATCTGGCACTTTCCGTGGTGAACGGACTGCGGAAACTGATGGTGGAGATGAATCGGGAACGGGAAACCAGGCTGCTCCAGACACTGGCGTATACGGACAACCTGACCAAGCTGGGGAACCGCTATGCTCTGGAACGCGATGCAAGAAAGTGCGTGCTGGAACGTACCAGTATTGTGTCCATGGATCTGAACCTGCTGAAAATGGTGAATGACACCTTTGGACATGCCGGCGGGGATATGCTGCTGCAAAGTGCCGCCAAGTGTATGACTTCCGTGTATGATCAGGTGTATCGGGTAGGCGGTGATGAGTTCATTGCCCTGCTGGACGGCAAAGACAGCGACGACTTGCAGCGGCTTTACGACCGGCTGAAGCAGAAGATCACTGAGATGAACGACAGCCGGAAAGACTACGGGGCATTCTCACGGGAGGCGGAGTTCCGGTTAAGCATTGCAGTAGGGTATTCCGCTTATGCGGCAGGGGACAGCAGCTATGAGCAGATCATGAGCCGTGCAGATGCGGCGATGTACGCAGAAAAAAAGACAATGCATCACGGCAGAAGCCGGTGATTTTAAAGGCAATACCGCACAAAGATTGTGCGAC
>NZ_KI260309.1:19980-21656 GCF_000468015.1 Ruminococcus callidus ATCC 27760
ACGCTCTTTGTGCGGTATTGCCTAAAGGCAACACCGCATAAAGCAAAAAGGGCGAACCGATACGATTTCGGTTCGCCCTTGGTGTAGTGTTGTCTTTCTGATTACGAATCCTGTTCCGAGATGACTTTTTGCAGCGTGCCGTCTGTATACGTAACGCTGTCACCCTCGAAAATGTCCAGTGTGTAAAGTGCGGCATCGGAATAGGAAATGGTTTTCCGGCTGCCGTCCGCCGCTTCCAGCACTACCTCTGCGGTAGGCTCTGCATGCTCCTCACAGCCATAGTCGCTCTCGTAAATGTGCAGGACGCGGTAAATGGTCTGGTTCATATTACTGCAGTTCCTCCATGACTTTCTCCAGCTTTTTCATCAGATCCTCCGGAATGTCCGACACCATGAGCCAGCGGATCACGTCCAGCGGAGCATCGTCCTTGATCTCCTCCACAGTCATGTCTTTCAGATGCTCTACAAATGCGGCGATCATTTTTTCCGACTCGGCATCGTCTGCCTGTTTTTCTGCTTCCATATCCTCCAGAAAAGATGCCTTCGCCTCGTCCAGCATGGCAAAACGGGTGGTCTTCAGCAGGAGAATGCCGCATTTGTGACACAGCTCCGAGAGGATCGCTTCGGTTCGCTCGTCGCAGACGGCAATGCTCTTGGGGCAGCGACCATAGTCGATAATTGCCTGTACGAAGCTGTCCAGTGCCTTTTGGAGAATATCTGCGTTGTACTGTAGTGGCTGCTGGGGCAGAAGCTGCTCCCGCTTGGTGTCCAGAATCATCAGCAGGAACGGGAAAAACGGTGCACCCTCTTTGGCGAGCACAGGACTTGAAAATGGAAACAGCTGGCATTCCCACTTGCCGCCGCCCTTTTTCATGCGGCGGATCTTCTGCTGCATGGCATCGCTCAGCAAAGGTTCCGTCAAAGAAGATACGGTTCGTTCCGGCGGCATCATGGTGCTCCATGTCTTACCGTCATACAGCGGCAGTGTGTCGATGCAGGAACTGATGCCCAGTTCAGCCGGTGTTTTTCCCTGTCCCAGCTGCTTATGGAGATCCAGTGCTGCACGAAGCCCCAGTTCCAGTATGTCTGCCTGTTCTTTGGTTTCCAGAAACCATGAGCAGTGGTAGGGCTCGGAGTTCCGCAGGCAGAAGTAGGCGTTTTTGCCGCGGAATGCGATGTTGTTTTCTCTGGCGTAGTGCCGCAGGCTTTGCACTTCCGTTTCTGTCAGTCCGTCTTTGCGGCAGAATACTACCTGTACACAGGATTGGGACATCATCTGTTCCAGGCGAGCTTCTTCCGTTTCTACCGGTTCGCTGTAGAAATTGCAGATGCTGTTCCAGCCGGCATCACCAAAATAAATGGACAGGGAAATAAAATCCCCCTCATTTCCGGTCAGAATGCAGCAGCCGGTTTGTCCGTCGGGCATCTGGATCGCAAACGGCTCGGAATCCCGTATGGATTTCCACAGTTTTGTCTGCTTAAAGGCAAAGATAAGGGGATAGAGTTTTTCCATGTAAGCGAGCATTTCCGAAGACGGACTCGGCAGAAGCGGTTCTTCCGGCTCGAGATTTACTTGATTTTGATTCATATGGGACATGACCTCTTTTCATTTTATACAGTGTTTCCCTGATTCGGCGTTTCCCTTAGGCAATACCGCACAAAGATTGTGCGACAGAT
>NZ_KI260310.1:0-2617 GCF_000468015.1 Ruminococcus callidus ATCC 27760
TCGCCAGACGCTCTTTGTGCGGTATTGCCCTTGATGTTTGTAGAATCGTGTCGTTGTGCGGACGAATGGGATTGTCATTCGCCTTACTTAGTATACCACAAGTGGAATTGGTACGTCCAATATTTATTTGGGCTGAATCAATAATGTAAAACCTATGAATTCGGATCATCCCCAGTTTTCATAGAATGAAATATACAATCTGCACAAGTTGTGTACGTCGTATTTATGGGAATTGCCGTTATGTGAACGATACCACAGGAAGAAAAATCTGTCCGTCCTATAAATACAAGCGTATTTACCAAAAACACAAAATAAAACAAGGAAAATTTGTCGCATTTCCCTATTGATTTTTTGTCGAAAAACCAATATACTAATATAGTGACACTGTATAAGGCAAAGTATAAGGCGAATGCAGTGCAATCCGGCGGTTTTTGAGATTGACCGCAAATAAATGTAGATAAGGAGTTGAAAGGAGATCTTCGGGTTTTCTTTCAGAGTGAAACATATGGCAACGAAAGTAGTAAAGTTCGGCGGCAGCAGTCTGGCGGACGCAAAGCAGATTCAGAAGGCAGCAGCAATCATCAAGGCAGATCCGCAGCGGCGGTATGTGGTACCGTCTGCCCCCGGCAAGCGGTTCTCCAAGGACATCAAGGTGACCGATATGCTGTACACCTGCTATGATCTGGCAGAACAGGGACTGGATTTCTCCGATGCCCTGCAGGCAATTCGGGAACGGTATAACGATATTATCACCGGTCTGGGCATGACCTTTTCTCTGGACGATGAGTTCGAGGAAATCGCAGCAAACTTCAAGAAGCGTGCCGGCAAGGACTATGCCGCAAGCCGCGGCGAATACCTGAACGGGAAAGTCATTGCCGCATATCTGGGCTTCCCCTTTGTAGATGCTGCTGAAGTGATCTTTTTTCGGCCGGACGGCAGCCTGAACGATGAAAAGACTGAATCCGTTCTGCGGGAACGCCTCAGCACACTGGAACATGCTGTAGTTCCGGGCTTCTATGGCTGCGGAGCAGACGGCTATGTCAAGACGTTCTCCCGCGGCGGCAGCGACGTGACCGGTTCTATCGTAGCCGGTGCGGTAAAGGCTTCGCTGTACGAGAACTGGACAGACGTTTCCGGTTTCTTGGTGGCAGATCCCCGCATTGTGGACGATCCGGCAGTGATTCGCACGATCACCTATACTGAACTGCGGGAGCTGTCCTATATGGGTGCATCGGTACTGCATGAAGCAGCGATCTTTCCGGTACGTTCCGCAGGCATTCCGATCAATATCCGCAACACCAACGCTCCGGAAGAACCGGGCACAATGATCGTTCCGGACAGCACTGATGAGGAACTGTCTGCATATACCATTACCGGTATCGCCGGCAAGAAGGACTTCACTTCGATCAATATCCACAAGGACCTGATGAACAGCCAGATCGGCTTCTGCCGCGACGTGCTGAATGTTCTGTCGGAACACCAGATTCCGCTGGAACATATGCCGTCCAGCATCGACTCCATGACCGTTATCGTGGATTCGGCTCACCTGAACGGTCTGGAAGAAGAAATCCGCACTGAGATCATCAAGGCAGTACAGCCGGACAGCATCGAAACCGAAGACGGCATCGCTCTGATTGCCGTAGTGGGTCGCGGCATGTGCCGTACCCGCGGTGTGGCTGCGAGAATCTTTGCCGCACTGGCACACGCACACATCAACGTTCGCATGATCGATCAGGGCTCCAGCGAGCTGAACGTAATCGTTGCCGTAAAGGAAACCGATTTCGAGCAGGCAATTCGCTGCATCTATGATATGTTCGTCAATTCCGTTGCGTAAAGGCAAAACAGATTAAGGCAATACCGCACAAAGTCGCCAGACGCTCTTTGTGCGGTATTGTCCAATAAAAAACCGTACCCTCGGCAGACTGTGCCGGAGGTACGGTTTTTGTTTTTCATGGGAATATCTGTCATTCCCAGATGCGGTCGTACAGGTCGTTTTCGTCTGTCCAGCGGGGCAGCACATGAGGACGCATAGCGAAAATCAACAGCAGAAACGTCAGCAGGATCAGCAGTTCGCCGCCCAGACTGCGAATGACAAAGGGCACAACGAATTCCGCAGTAGCACGTCCGGTGCGGGAAAGCATAGAGATTCGTTCTGCCATAGGAGCCAGAATCGCTCCGCTTCCGATGACCGTCAGGACAATGCCAGCCAGCCGGCAGAGTGTTCCCACCCATTTGGGCAGCCGCAGCAGCCAGAGCAGCAGCAGCAGAAAGAACATGCCCACCTCCAGCCAGTGAACGAGGTTGGGGGTGATGCAGGCGATCAGTGCCAGAATTGCCGCCGGAATCAGTGTCAGTTCTGTGCGACGCTGCCGGAACAGGAAGCAGAACACACACAGCAGCAGTGCTGCAGCCAGTGTTGCCCAGTAGTCCCAGTACTGGGTGTAGTGGGGCATGGAAATCAGCGTATAGATGTTGTCCAGACAGAGCAGTCCGGAGAGAATGCCGGCAGCGAAAGGCAGTTTCGACTGGGGCGGCAGGTAATACCGATATTTTTGCAAAGGAATGCCTCCTTTTCTTAAGATACCTTAGGCAATACCGCACAAAGAGCGTCTGGCGA
>NZ_KI260310.1:2717-21122 GCF_000468015.1 Ruminococcus callidus ATCC 27760
TGTCGCACAATCTTTGTGCGGTATTGCCCTTAATAGTAATAGTATACCAGTTCTATGCGTTTTTGTCAAATGGGCGGAAGTTTGACAAAAATGTAAACTTCTCAAAATCCCTCTTGACATTTTCGGGGAATGTGCTAAAATAGTTCCAAGCTAAACAGTCTATCATTAAACTGTTTTCTGATAAACAATTCAGGAGGTGTAAGATGCGGCATTTAGGATTAGAGGTGCACCGGCTGGAAAAGCTGATGGCACGGCAGCGGGGGTACTCTGCGGCACATCAGGACGCAGACCGGCAGACCGGCATGCACGGGTATCTGCTTCGCTATCTGTACGAAAATCAGGAACGGGACGTGTTCCAGCGGGACATTGAAAAGGCGTTTTCCATTAGCCGTTCCTCGGTGACGGTAACGCTGCAACTGATGGAGAAAAACGGGCTGATCCGGCGGGAGAGCGTGGCACAGGACGCACGGCTCAAGCGAATCGTGCTGACACAGAAAGCCAGGGATCTGCACCGGCAGATCGAAGCGGACATTCTGGCGTTTGAATCAAATCTTGCCCGTGGAATCTCAGAGGAGGAGCAGGAAGTCTTTCTCCGCGTGGCAAAGAAAATGCAGGAAAATCTGCGGGAAGACCTTGCAAAGCAGGGCATTTCTATCTGTAAAGGAGGAGATTGCGAATGATTCGAAAATTGATGCAGTCGATTCGGGAATTCAAACTGTTTTCCCTGCTGTCACCGCTGTTTGTGGTGCTGGAAGTCGTCATGGAAGTGGTGATTCCCATTCTCATGGCGAAGCTGATCGACGACGGCATTGACGGCAGCGGCGGCATGGACGCGGTGATGCACTATGGCTGGATCTTGCTGGTGTGCTGTGTGCTCTCCCTGATTTTCGGGGCACTGGCGGGGCATTTTGCGGCATTTGCCTCTGCCGGTTTTGCACGGAATCTGCGGCACGATATGTTCTACCGCGTACAGGGCTACTCGTTTTCCAATATCGATAAGTTTTCAGCCGCCAGCCTTGTCACCCGTATGACCACAGACGTGACCAACGTGCAGAACGCCTATCAGATGTTAATTCGTGTGGCACTGCGTTCGCCGGTGATGCTGATCTTCTCCATGGCAATGGCGTTTCACCTGAGTGCGAAACTGGCTCTGATCTATCTGGCAGCCATTCCGGTGCTGGGTGTGGGGCTGTACTTCATTATGACACGGGTGCACCCCATTTTTGAACGGGTGTTCAAAACCTATGACAAGCTGAACAACGTGACACAGGAGAACCTGCACGGGATTCGCGTGGTGAAATCCTTTGTGCGGGAAGAACACGAGATCCAGAAGTTTTCCGGCATTTCGGAGAACATTTATCAGGACTTTTCCAGGGCAGAAAAGCGGCTGGCATTTAACATGCCGCTGATGCAGTTCTGCATGTACGTCTGTCTGATTCTGGTATCGTGGTTCGGTGCCAGAATGATCGTCAGCCGGACACTGACCACTGGCGAACTGATGAGCCTGATGACCTATGCCATTCAGATTCTGTCCAGCCTGATGATGCTGTCTATGGTGTTCGTTATGATCACCATGTCCCGTGCCTCCTGCGAGCGTATTGTGGAAGTGCTGGACGAGGAGAGTGACATTACCAGTCCGGCAGATGCCGTGACCGCGGTGCCGGACGGCAGCGTGGACTTCAACCATGTCAGCTTCAGCTACAGCAAGCGGGAAGATAAATGCTGTCTGGAAGACGTGGATCTGCACATTCCGGCTGGCATGACCGTAGGCATTCTGGGCGGAACCGGCAGTGCCAAGAGTTCGCTGGTGCAGCTGATTCCCCGTCTGTATGATGCCACAGTGGGCACAGTGCAGGTAGGCGGTATCGACGTTCGCCGGTATGACGTGGAAACGCTCCGGCAGGAAGTGGCAATGGTGCTGCAAAAGAACGTGCTGTTTTCCGGCACGATCAAGGAGAATCTCCGCTGGGGTGATCCTGATGCCACCGACGAGGAAATGGAACGTGTCTGCCGGCTTGCCCATGCAGACGAATTTATCCAGACCTTTCCGGAGGGGTACGACACCTATATTGAACAGGGCGGTTCCAATGTTTCCGGCGGACAGAAACAGCGGCTTTGCATTGCACGGGCACTGCTGAAAAAGCCGAAGATCCTGATTCTGGACGACTCCACCAGTGCCGTGGACACCCACACGGACGCTTGTATCCGGCAGGCACTGCGGGACGAAATCCCCGATACCACTAAGATTATCATTGCCCAGCGTGTTACTTCTCTGATGGACGCGGACCAGATCATTGTGCTGGACGAGGGCAGGATGGACGGTATCGGTACCCATGAGGAGCTCCTGAAAAATAACGCCATTTATCGGGAAGTATATGAATCACAGCAGAAAGGAAGTGTGCCGCAATGAGTGAAAGACGACAGGGACCGCCGCCCCGCGGTGTGATGGTGCCGGGAGCAGCTAAGGGTGCCGGAAAAAGCTTCGTCCGGCTGCTCTCGTATATGAAACGGTACTGGATGCAGCTGATACTGGTGTTTGTCTGCATTCTGGTCAGTGCTGTGGCAGGCGTGGCAGGTTCTACGTTTCTGCAAACGCTGATCGATGACTATATTTCTCCCATGCTGCTGAACGGCAGCCGTGACTTTTCCGGACTGGCAGGGGCACTGGCAAAGCTGGGCGTGCTGTATGCCGCCGGCATTCTGGGTACGCTGTTCTATAACCGGCTCATGGTCGTTGTGGCACAGGGCATTCTGAAAACCATTCGGGACGAGATGTTCTCCCATATGCAGACGCTGCCCATTCGCTTTTTCGACACCCACGCCAGCGGCGATGTAATGAGCCTGTACACCAATGATACCGATACGCTCCGGCAGATGCTGGCACAGAGTATCCCGCAGATCTTTTCTTCGATCGTCACAGTCATTGCAGTGTTCGTGGCAATGGTGCGGCTGAGTATCTGGCTGACGCTGTTTGTGCTGGCGTTTGTGGCATTGATGATGCTTGTTACCAAGTTTGTAGGCGGCAAAAGCGGTGCTTTCTTTGTGAAGCAGCAGAACTCCATTGGTGCGGTAAACGGCTATATCGAGGAAATGATTCACGGACAGAAAGTCATCAAGGTGTTCTGCCACGAGGAACAGACCAAGGCGGACTTCGACAAGCACAACGACGAATTGTTCCAGAACGCCGCATGGGCGAACAGCTTCGCCAATATCCTTATGCCGATCATGAACAATCTGGGCTATGTCCAGTATGTGCTGCTGGCAATGCTGGGCGGTGCACTGGCGTTCCACGGCGTAGGCGGTCTGACACTGGGTGCAATTGCCGCGTTCCTGCAATTGAGCCGCAGCTTCACCATGCCGATCAGCCAGATCTCCCAGCAGGCCAGTGCGATCGTCATGGCACTGGCAGGAGCAGGACGCATCTTCGAACTGCTGGACGAGGAGCCGGAAACCGATGAGGGCTATGCCACGCTGGTCAATGCCGAGGAGCAGGACGGCGTGCTGACAGAAACCGACCACCGCACCGGCGTGTGGGCGTGGAAGCACCCTCACGGGGACGGCACGGTCACCTATACCCGTATGGCAGGGGACGTGCAGTTCTTTGACGTGGACTTCGGTTATGTGCCGGAAAAAATCGTGCTGCATGATGTGAGCCTGTACGCCAAGCCCGGCGAAAAGGTGGCGTTTGTCGGGGCAACCGGTGCCGGAAAGACCACGATCACGAACCTGATCAACCGGTTCTACGATCTGGCAGACGGCAAGATTCGCTACGACGGCATCAACATCAACAAAATCAAAAAGGCAGACCTGCGGCGTTCGCTGGGTATCGTATTGCAGGACGTAAATCTGTTTACCGGTACGGTCATGGACAATATCCGGTACGGCAGACTGGACGCGACAGATGAAGAATGCATCGCGGCGGCAAAGCGTGCCAACGCCCATCACTTTATCATGCTGCTGCCGGACGGCTATCAGACGGTATTGTCCGGTGACGGCTCCGGCTTGTCACAGGGACAGCGGCAGCTGCTCTCCATTGCCAGAGCCGCCGTTGCAGACCCGCCGGTCATGATTCTGGACGAGGCGACATCTTCCATTGACACCCGCACGGAACGCATTGTACAGGCAGGTATGGATGCTCTGATGCACGGCAGAACCGTGTTTGTTATCGCCCACCGGCTGTCTACCATTCAGAATTCCGATGTGATCATGGTATTGGATCACGGTAGAATTATCGAACGGGGCAGTCATGAAAAACTCATGGCGGAAAAGGGCAGATACTACTTGCTGTACACGGGCATGCAGCAAAATGCGTAAGGCAATACCGCACAATCTTTGTGCGATATTGCCCTAAAACTTCTCAATCAAGAAAAACCGGACTGTGTGGTGCAGTCCGGTTTTTTTGTTGTTTCCTTAAAGTGTGTCCGGTGTCGTTATTCCGCTGTATCAGCTGCCGGCAGGTCGGACGCGTTGCCGCTGACTTCTACCTCTACTTCGCCGTCGGCAACATCGCCGTCAGCCTGAATCTCTACAGAATTGCTGTTCTCCTGATAGGTGTATTCGTTGCCGTTTTCGTCTTTGATTTTGTAGGTAAGCTGGCTGTCGTCCTGGCTGACCAGTTCCACATCATAGTCCTGCTTCTCGCCGTTGAGGTAAATGGAAAGCTTCGAGAACAGTTCTCCGCCGGTGGCGGCATTTGCGGTAATCAGGGACACGGCTCCCACAGCCACGGCAGCGGCGGCAAAGATCAGAGGGCGGATACGGTGGAATGTCATTTTCGGTTTCATAGCGATTTCCTCACTTTCTACAGGTTCGTCCAGCTTTTGCAGCACACGCTTTTGTACGCGTTCGGCACGCTGGGGGTCTTCGTCAGGCTGGAATGGCGGTAAGTCTTTCAGCCAGTTGGTTTCATTCGACATGGTCAAAACCCCTTTCTGTCATCAGCTTCCGGAGTTTCCCTCTGCTGCGGTGCAGCCGGAGCCGTACCGCGGCATCTGTCATGTGATATGCCTTTGCAAGTGCAGAGGTTTTTTCTCCATAGAAATAAAACCGTATCATCAGAGAACGATCCGGTTCGCACAGGCTGTCCAGTGCACGGAGAAGACAGGCGATCATCTCCACCATTTCTGCATCGCCGCAGAGATCTTTGGCATCGGACAGTGTGAGATCTTCGTAGGACTGCCGCACCGGCGGCTGTTTTCCCAGCATGCGAAAGCGGTTTTTCACACCATTTCGTGCGATCGCCGCCAGATACGGGGCAAGTTCGCTGCCGTCCCGCAGACGGTTCCGGTTGTTCCACAGCCGCAGGAACACATCTGCTGTCAGTTCCTCCAAGTCCTCCTGCGGCAGGGTGCCGTGGGAAAAGTTTCGGAGAATGGTATAGACATAGCCGGTGTATTTTCTGATGATCTCGCAGAGTGCGGTTTCGTCGTCCTGTTTCAGGCGGCGAATCCAATCGGTTTCCATGTTATCACCTCGTTTTTGAACGTTCACTGATATATACACCGGTTTTCAGAAAATGTTTCAGGTGTGCAGAAAATAATAAAGACAGCACCAGATCTGGTACTGTCTCTTTATTCAGTGTTTCCGTAAATGATAAATGTTCTCTTAACCGTTCCGGCGGGTCGCTGCATCGTCAAACTGGCGGATTCGCAGGTGGATCCCTAGTCGGTCTGCCAGCTGCTGTGCAGCTTCCAGTTCCGGCTTCGGCAGAATGTCCACCACGCTGAACATCACCTGCGGCACGTACTGCTTGCAGTCCAGTGCGAACTGCTGCATTGCCGGATAGGCTGCCGCACCGTATTTCGGACGTGTGACTTTCAGGTATTCCGCTTCTGTGCCGGCGTTCAGGCTGACGGATACAATGTCCACCAGTCCTTTCAGGTCTGCTGCTGTCTTTCTGCCGTGGATCAGGTCAGACAGTCCGTTGGTGTTGATGCGAATGGTCTTGACACCGCGGGCTTTCAGCAGCTTTGCGGTTTCGCACAGGGTTTCCAGCCGTTCGGTAGGTTCGCCGAAGCCGCAGAATACCACTTCCTGATAATGGGACAAATCCTCTTTGTCCAGTGCTGCCCGAATCTCCTCCATAGACGGTTCATGATCCAGCCACAGCGGGTCGGAACCGTATGCCCCGTCACACATGGTGCGGATACAAAACGTACAGGCACAGGGACAGCGGTTGGTAATATTCAGATAGAGATTTTTGCCTACTGCATAGGCGATGGTCATTGCTTTCTGCATGAAAAATCACTCCTATTTATGATACTTGGTTCCGGATAAGATCTGATAGCTCCGATAGATTTGTTCCAGCAGCATCACTCGTGCCAGCTGGTGGGGGAACGTCATGGCGGACATGGACAGCCGCAAATTTGCCCGCTGCTTCACCGCATCAGCCAGTCCGTAGGAACTGCCGATCAGAAATGTGACGGCACCGTTCTCGCCGCCCTGTGCCGCCTGTTCCAGCTTCTTCGCCAGTCCGGTGCTGTCCAGCTGTTTGCCCTCGATGCACATGGCAATGCAAAAGCCCTTGGCACGTTTCAGCAGTTCTGCTCCCTCTTTTTCCAGAGCCGCCGCAATTTCCTTTTCCGAGGGGTTCTGGGGTAGGGAAACCGGCTCCAGTTCTGTCACCTGCAACTGGCAGAAACGGGACAGCCGCTTTTCGTATTCTTTGCAGGCTTCCCGCAGGTAGCTTTCCTTGCACTTTCCCAGTGCTATGATTTGTATCGTCTGCATCAGAAGATCACCGCCTGTTTCAATCCTTCCGGCGAGGACACCTGCAACAGGAAGTCCTGATTTCGCCGCATGCCCTGTTCCTGCAAATGCTCCAGCACCGTCTGCTGTGCCAGCGGCATGGTGTTGTTATTTTCGCTGAGATGCCCCAGAATCAGTCGTGTGGTGCCATGTGCAATGAGAGCCTCTGCCATACCGGCACTGTCCCCGTTGGAGAGATGCCCGTACTTTCCGCGAATGCGTTCCTGTAGCATTTCCGGATAGGGACCGTTTCGCAGCATGTTCGGATCGTAGTTTGCCTCCAGAAGCACCAGATCGGCTCCGTATACGCCCTTTTTCACTTCCGGTGTCACACAGCCCAGATCAGTGCACACGGCACAGGTCTGCCCGTCTGACAGTTCAAAGCGATAGCCGCAGCTGCCGGGGGAGTCGTGCATGGTGGCAAACGCAGTTACGGCTACGGTGTCGGTATGTATGGTTTCCGCAGGAAGAATCTCCCGCAGGTCGGCGTTCTGGGGAAATTTGTCCAGCACCCGCAGCTGTGCCAGCGTTTCTGCCGTTCCGTAAACCGGTACGGGGTGCTGGTTCAGAAATACCCGCAGCCCCTTGATGTGGTCGGTGTGGGTGTGGGTGATACAGATTCCCTGCACGGCTTCGGCAGAGAGCCCGTGAGCCTCCAGCGACTGCACCAGTTTACGGCAAGTGGCTCCGGCATCGACCAGCATGCCGCCGGCAGGGCTGCCGATAAAGGAGGCGTTGCCCTTACTGGAACTGAACAGAGAATAAAATTTCGACAAGATCAGATCTCCTCTTTTCCACAAGAAAAGCCGCCAACGAAGCTGACGGCTTTTTGCATTTGAATGATGTTTTGGCTTAGAGTGCTTCTTTCAGCTTCGCTGGTATTGCCGGATCGGAAACCTTCTGAATATCTGCACCGATCTGCCGCAGCTTTGCGTCCAGATTGGCGTATCCGCGTTCGATGTGATAGATGTCCTCGATCTCGGTCACGCCGTGTGCAGCCAGTCCTGCCACGATCAGGGCAGCTCCTGCACGGAGATCACAGGCTTTCACCGGTGCTCCGGTAAGCTTACCGGTACCCTCTACTACGGCAACCTTGCCGTCCACGGAAATATCTGCACCCATGCGGCGGAGTTCGTCCACATAGCGGAACCGCTGTTCCCAGACACCTTCGGTGATGATGCTGGTACCCTCTGCCAGTGTCAGCAGGGTGGTGATCTGCGGCTGCATATCTGTGGGGAAGCCGGGATGCGGCATGGTCTTGACGTTGGTACGCACCAGCGGACCGTCTACCCATACCCGAACACTGTCGTCAAATTCCTCGATATTGACACCGATCTTCCGCATTTTGCTGGTGATCGGCTCCAGATGCTTCGGAATGACATTGGTCACCAGTACGTCGCCCTTGGTGGCAGCGGCAGCGATCATAAACGTGCCCGCTTCGATCTGATCCGGAATGACGGAATACACTGCACCGTGCAGTCGTTCTACGCCGCGGATCTTGATGACATCGGTACCTGCACCCATGATCTCTGCACCCATGGAGTTCAGGAAGTTTGCCAGATCGACGATGTGCGGTTCCTTGGCGGCGTTTTCAATGACAGTCAGACCCTTGGCACGGACTGCTGCCAGCATGGCATTCATCGTGGCACCAACGGAAACCACATCTAAGTAGATCTGATTGCCTGTCAGTTGGTCTGCCACCAGATCTACCATGCCGTGTTCAATATTGCACTTGGCACCCAGTGCCGCAAATGCTTTCAGATGCTGGTCAATGGGGCGGTCGCCCAACGGACAGCCGCCGGGCATGGAAACTCTCGCCTTGCCATAGCGTCCCAGCAGTGCACCCAGAAAATAATACGATGCACGCATTTTTCGTGCACTCTCATAGGGTACACAATAATTGGTCAGACCTGCCGCTGAAATGCGGACGGTGGTCTTGGTCAGATACTCTACGGTTGCACCCATTTCGCTCATGATCTGCAGGCTGATGGATACATCACTGATGTCCGGAACATTTTCCAGAACACAAGGCTCATCAGAGAGCAGCACGGCAGGGATCAGTGCGACTGCTGCATTCTTTGCTCCGCTGACTTCTATTTCGCCGGTGAGCCGATGCCCACCGTGAATGACAAATTTATCCAATTTCGTCTCTCCTTTTTTCTGTGCCACCCAATTGTCCATTGCTGTGATGACATCGGGAAAGGAACCGGTATCACCCAGATACGGCGGCACATCAGGGACATTCCCGCAGCAGCTTGTCGCAGGTCGTCCCCGTTCCACGATTTCGTGCGGCACGTGTCATTGGCATGCAGGCATGCCGCACTGTTTCCGGCAGTGAAAACTGCTGCCGGTTGACTTCCATTTCCGGAGCGATTCTCCGGTGAGCATACAAACATAGTTTGCATGCTATCTTCTTCATTATACACGAATTCTGATACTTTGTAAAGTAAAAACCAAACTTTTTTCGCGTTATTTGGAAGTATCGACGGAAATATTCTCCCGTGTGAAAACTGGTTTGTATGGAATCCATAAGGGAAAATATGTATTTTTCAAAAACGAAAGATTTCCCGTCATTTTTTTGTGTTTTCGGCGGTGTCTGCAAATTCACCATAGGTGCCGATCTCAATGGTCTGGATGCGGATTTCATCTTCCGGCGGGGTGTAGCCGCCCTCCGTAGCGGCAGGCTGGGTCGCTGCTTCTGTGATCTTGTCAATGGTATCGAAGCTTTCGTCCCCGTAAGCCTGTGCAAAGACAGTCATCTGCTGGGAGTAGTTCGGCACGCCGCCGCGTTCCAGAAATGCATCGTTGATTTTTTCTGCATTTTCGGAAACCGACTGCAACTCCTCTTTGGTGGAATCATCGAAAACGATAGAATTGCACACTACAAAGCGGGTACCGCAGTAGGAGGTCATTCTGCCGGTGAAGCGGTCTAAAATGTTGCCCTCCTTGGAGGTCGTCGGCACGCAGAATGCCCCGCGGAACGGCCAGAGGTCGCCGCTGGTTTCCCGTTCTACTTTTTCATAGGTGCCGTCTGCATCGCTGTCCAGCGAGCCGTCTGCATTGGGGCTGCCTGCTTCGAAGTATACACCCTTTTCCACCGAGAACACATAGGTGTCGTCATAGTAGCCGGATTCTGCCAGTTCGGTGAACTGCTTTACATACGCCGGTGCCTGTTCCGGAAACAGTTCTGCCACGATCGTGCCGGCGGTGGTAGTGATCTTCATGGCAGGAGCGTCTGATTCCGGTTCGTCCAACTGGATCAGCTGCACCTTGCTCATGTCCACAAACGCCTTGCTCTGCTGCTCCAGATAGTTGGTGCAGGCGAACACGCCCATGCAGATCAGCGTCATCACAACCAGCAGAATAAAAATTCGGGTAATGGTCTTTTTATGGTTTTTGAGTGCCATAGCTTTCCTTTCCGGAGTGGATTCTCACGCAGTTACGCGTCGATCTTGGTGATTTCAGTGCCCTGTCTGGTTTCCCGTACTGCATAGCCCAGTGCAGCGATCTTGTCCCGCAGACGGTCTGCTTCGGCGAAGTCCTTTGCCTTGCGGGCAGCCTGCCGCTGTTCAACCAGTGCGGTGACTTCTGCCGGAATTGTATCAGCCTGTTTCCGGTTGTACAGCAAGCCCATGACACCAGTCAGCTCGTCAAACAGCTTTGCACCGGCTTCCAGCTGCTCCTTGGAGGTGGAAGCATCTGCACTCATGCGGTTCAGGTCGCGTACCAGTTCAAAGATCGCAGTCATGCCGTCTGCGGTGTTGAGGTCGTCGTCCATTGCAGTGATGAACTGTTCTTTCCGCTTGGCGAAAGTTTTCGTTGCTTCAGCGGAGATCTCGCCGGACTTTGCCGCAGCAATGGCACGATCCAGTGTGTCGCGGCAGACATAGAGCCGTTCCAGAGATGCCTTGCAGGCGTCCAGCAGTTCCTTGCAGTAGTTGATGGGGCTGCGGTAGTGTGCCTGCACCATCATGTAGCGAATGACTTCATAGCCGTACTGCTCTGCCACTTCCCGCACGGTGAAGAAATTGCCCAGCGACTTGGACATTTTCTTGTTGTCGATGTTGATATAGCCGTTGTGCATCCAGTAGTGGGCAAATGGCTTGCCGTTGGCAGCTTCACTCTGTGCGATTTCGTTTTCATGGTGGGGAAAGATCAGATCCTGACCGCCGCAGTGGAGGTCAAAGGTTTCACCCAGATAATGGCAGGACATGGCAGAGCACTCAATGTGCCAGCCCGGTCTGCCCTTGCCCCACGGCGATTCCCAGTAGGGTTCGCCCGGCTTGGCAGCTTTCCACACGGCGAAATCCAGCGGTTCTTCCTTGCCGTCGTTGATGTCGATGCGGGCACCAGCCTGCAATTCTTCAATAGGCTGACCGGACAGCTTGCCATATTCCGGAAAAGAGGAAGTGCGGAAGTAAACATCTCCGTTGGCAGCGGCATAGGCATGACCGGAGTCTACCAGCTTTTTTACAATGTCGATGATGAGATCCATGCAGCTGGTGACGGTGGGGTGTACATCAGCGTCCATGACGTTCAGCCCGTGGGCATCGGTCTTGTACTCGGCAATATACCGCTTGGCAATTTCTGCCGCAGTGGTGCCTTCTTCGTTTGCCTTTTTGATGATCTTGTCGTCTACATCGGTGAAGTTCTGCACATAGGTGACCGTGTAGCCGCGGTACTTCAGATACCGCCGCAGCACATCGAATGCACAGATCGGGCGGGCATTGCCGATGTGGATATAGTTGTAGACGGTAGGACCGCAGGCATAGATGCCCATGTGCCCTGCTGTCATGGGGACGAGTTCTTCTTTTTTTCGTGTCAGCGTGTTATAGATCTGCATGACCGTTCTGCTCCTTTATACTATTATATAATATATGCACATTATGTAGGAACGGCAGTGCCGTTCCGGTTTGGCTTATCCAAACAAAAATTGTTGAAAATCTCCCATAGACGGGAAAATTTTTGCCGCAAGCTGTTCCATTTCCGGTGTGGGCGGCAGCAGGTCGGGAATCATGATCGCCTGCATGCCGGCTGCGGCGGCGGAGCGAATCCCGTTGTAGGAATCCTCCACCGCATAAGCCTCTGCCGGCAGTACGCCCAGTTCCCGACAGGCAGTCTGGTAAATCTCCGGATTCGGCTTGCTGTGCTGCACCATGTCGCCGCCGATGATTTGATCGAACATCTGTTCCAAGCCGAAATGCCGCATCTCTTTCCGAACTATCACTGCCCGTGTGGAGGAGGCAATGCCGGTTTTCCAGCCGTGGGCACGGAGTGCCGTCAGCATTTCCCGCACACCGGATTTCAGTTCCAGCCTGCCGGCTTCCACGTTCTCCCAGTACTTTGCGGACATCTCCGCCTTGTATGTGTCGTAGGGAAAATCGGCTCCGTATTTCTCCAGAAACATCTGTCGGGCCATGTCGGCATTGCTGCCCAGACACCGGTGGCAGATCTCCTGTATTTCCGGAATTCCGTGGAGTTTCGCCGTCTGTTCCCAGCACTGAAGCACCAACGCTTCGGAGTCAAACAGCACGCCGTCCATATCAAATACCACACACTGCATGGATCATTCCTCCGTTTTCTCCGTCTGTTCCTGTTTTTCCAGCTTAGACATCTCCGTCCGCAGACAGGTCACTGCGGATTTCAGCATGGTGATGTCCTCCATGGTCAGATCCGGAATGTGGATCTGATCCAGATCCTGCTGCTGAACTTTTTGTCCTGCCATGCGGGCGATTCTCGCCGGAACGCCTACGGCGGTACAGTTATCAGGAATGTCTTTCAGGACAACGGCGTTGGCAGCCACCTTGACATTGTTGCCGATGTTGATCGGCCCCAGCACCTTGGCACCTGCACCCACCATGACGTTGTCGCCCAGTGTGGGGTGCCGTTTGCCCTTGTCTTTGCCGGTGCCGCCCAGTGTGACACCCTGATACAGCAGACAGTTGTCACCGATCACGGTGGTTTCCCCGATCACGACACCCATGCCGTGGTCGATGAACAGCCCTTTTCCGATCTGTGCACCGGGGTGAATCTCGATGCCGGTCTTGTGCCGTGCCCGCTGGGATATGATGCGGGCAATGGTGAACCATTTATGCTGATAGAACCAGTGGGCACGCCGGTAGCTGCGGACTGCTTTCAGACCAGAATAGGTCAGCAGAATCTCCAGACTGCTGCGTGCGGCAGGGTCCTTCTCTTTGACAATGGCAATATCTTCCCGAAGCTGTCGAAACATCTTCCCATGTCACCTCCTAAAATTGTCGGTACTTGCAGGGGTAAAAAAACGCCTCTGCAAGTGCGTTTTTCATACACTTCCAGAGGCGGAAAAAATATTCCACGGTTCCACTCTGATTTCTCACTCAACGGGATTTTTCTATAGAGAAAATCCCTTGGAACTGGTTTTCTATTACGCAATTACGCAAAAAATCAGTTCCCATGCCGATAACGGGGCAGGCCGGACACGGATACTTCGGGCGATCTTACACAGAAACCGCCGTTCCCCATGCCAACGGGGAATACGAAAAATTCGGATTCCCGTCGCAGTTGCACTTCCCTCCGGTGCGGGACATTGTTTCACCGACCCAATGCTCTCTGCACACCGCTGCCGGAGATACTCTCACTGCTGCGTTGTTTTTATCATCTGCCTGTATGCACAAATCATACTGTGCAATAGGATTTCCTTATTATTATATGCGATTTCACTGGTTTTGTCAATGAATTTTTTGTTGCAGAAGGATTTTCTCTGTGTGGATTACTTCGCCAGTACCTCGCTCCACGACTTGTCAAGTCCTGCCCCGTGGAGTGCCACGTAGTACAGCAGGTAGTAGATGTCGGTAGAATCCACTGCCCCGTTGCAGTCTATGTCTGCGGCAGCGATCTGCTGTATTTCCAGCCCGCTGTCATTGCCTACCGCAATATTTGCCACGTGGAACAGGGCATAGTAGATGTCCGTGGAATCAATGCTGCCGCTGTTGTCCACATCACCCAGCAGGGTGTCAGGATTGTTCAGGTCAGCAAAGGCGATGCTGTATTTTTCGGCGTATCTCTGGGCAGTGGAGTCGGCATATCCCCGAATGGTCAGCCCGCTGCATTCTCGGAATATAGATTCTCCCATGCTGGTCACACTTGCGGGGACGGTGATGCGGGTTAGATTGGAGCAGGAAGCAAACGCCCAGTTTTCTATTTTTGTCAGGCTGTCCGGCAGACACAGACCGGTCAGTCCGGTGCATGCGGCAAAGGCGTTGCTTTTGATCGTGGTCACGCCTTGGGGAATGGTGAGCGTGGTCAGGCTGGAGCACTGATAGAAAGATGCCACTTCAATGGTGGTAATACTTTTCGGCAGTACGACACGGAGCAGCCCCTTGCAGCCGGAAAAGGCAGAGGAACCAATGCGTGTCACGCTGTCGGGTATGGTGACGCTGGTCATTTGTGTAGAGCAGGCGGTTGCGAGTCCCAAGTCGGAAGAAAAGGCATAGTTGGCAATACTGGTCACCCCGTCAGGTATGACAACATCTCCGGTGCAGGTCTGTCCGTCGATAACAATATGATTGACAATTACCAGTGGATTTTCCGCCTGTCGTGCTTTCAGCCACGGGGTATAGGAAAACGCCTCTTTGCCAATATAGGTGATGCTTTCCGGAATGGTAATATCAGTCAGATTAGAACACCGCCGAAAGGCTGCATTTTCGATACTGGTTACAGGGCAGCCGTCGATCTCCGCCGGAATTTCCACAGCAGTTACCGTTTTGTCGCAGTCGGTAATGGTGATTTCTCCGCTGCTGTTGACAGAATAGGTCAAATCTTCATAAGTGCCGGAAGCTGCACTTGCCGACAACACCGGTTCAGCAGTTTGCAGCAGGTTTTGGAATCCGGATACTTGGGCAAAGCTCAGACAACATGCACTGGCAGCCGTTGCTGCCAGAACTTTTTTCCATAATTTCATGTGTATTCTCCATTTCTTTTTGCGTTTTAGGACACTGCATATTGACGTTTTGCAGTGTTCTCATTATAGCATGAAGCAAAAGGAAAGTCAATGGATTCCGCAGTGCTGTCCATACAAAAAACCGGCTCCTGTATCTACAGAAACCGGTTTCGGAAATATTGTGGTTTGTTAGCACTGTCCCTGCGGCGGCAGTGTTCCGCCGGACGGGGCAGCTTTCTCCGTGGCATCATTTCGCCATGCAATCAGACCGATTGCAATTGCCGCAGGAATTACCACCAGCAGGGTAGCAGTGATGAAGTTCAGCGGGATCCAGCCGAGGAGATAGTCCCCACCGAACGTGGAAAAGCTGTTGACAGCAAAGTGCATCAGCATGGAGAATACCACTGAGCGATAGCGGTGAGCGACCCAGCCCAGCACCAGTCCGCCGAAGAATGCATACACGCCCTGTACCCAGTTCATGTGTATCACGCCGAACAGAAACGCCTGCAGCAGATTGGCTGCCCAGAACCGCCCGAATGCTTTTTCCGCATATTTCATGGTCAGTCCGCGGAAAACCAGTTCCTCTCCAATGGGAGCAAGGCAGACAGTGGCAAAGATGACCAGACCATTGGTGCCGATGCCGGAACGCTCCATCATTTCGTAGGTGTCCTCGACCATTTGCGGGAACAGCAGGCTTTCGATGCCGGAGGTGCCGCTGCTGAAAACAGACATGAGAATGCCCAGTCCCAGTGCCATGAGAATCGGCTCCGGTTTCAGCTTCTGTGTGGTTTCTCGTATGGCGGGGCGTGGTTTCCGGAAGCTGAACCGATACCAGAACGCAAAGACGATGGCTGCCAGCAGGTGCGACAGTGCCGTGGCGGTCGGAACGCTGCTATAGACGATGCTTTCATAATACGGCAGGACTGCCTGCATGTTGCCGTCAGTACGGCAGAGGGCAACGAAAATCATGAGGAAGATCATCACAAAAGAAGCAAAGATCTGTATGGCGAAAAAACTCAGCATTGGCAGCAGGGAAAAGAAAAAGTTTGCCACACGTCCTGCCCCCTGCTTGGGCGGCTGTGCCGGCGGGAAATAGGGCTGCTGCTGATAGGAGTAGCCGTTTTGTGGCTGTCTGTAAGGCTGCTGCTGGTAGGGGTAGCCGTTTTGTGGCTGCCCGTAAGGCTGCTGCTGGTAGGAGTAGCCGTTCTGTGGCTGTCCGTAAGGCTGCTGCTGATAGGGGTAGCCGTTTTGCGGCTGTCCATAAGGCTGCTGGTAGGGGTAGCCATTTTGCGGTGGTTGATTTGGTTGCTGCGGAGTGTTATTGTTTTGTGGTTGTGTCTGTGGATCCATGATGCGTCCTTTCTCTGTTGTGGTGGTTGTTTTTATTTGTATTGTAGCATATTCACAGCGGTTCGTCAAGGTAAAAACAAAAATGGAAATTTTTGAAAAGTAGATTGACTTTTTTAAGCATATGTGCTATAATAAAAATGCAGATGTTTTGCAATGGAATAGAAACGGAGGAATGAAAATGAAGTTATGGAAAAAAGTGCTCGCAGCAGTGACAGCCGGCATGCTCTGTCTGGGCTGTGCAGGCGTATCCGGCTTGCAGGGTGTGCTGGGAAGTGTCAGTGCGGTGCTGCCGGTGTGTGCAGCGGAAAATGATACTGCGTACACAGTGACAGTTCCGGTGGGAACAAGAACAACGCAGCTGACCTATACTGTCAATGCCGATGATACTGTAGAAATTACAGATTGTGAAAATGATGCGGCAGGGGACTTGGAAATTCCGGCAGAGATTGACGGGAAAACGGTGACGAGTATGGGATATTACAGTTTTAGCTATTGTGCGAATCTGACGAGTGTCATCATTCCGAATGGTGTAGCAAATATCGGAGATAATGCTTTTGGTAATTGCGAAAAACTGGAAAACATTACAATTCCGAGTAGTGTGACGAACATTGGTGATAGAAGTTTCGCAGGTTGCGAGAATCTGACGAGTGTTATCATTCCGAATAGCGTAGAAAATATCGGATATAGTGCTTTTGATGGTTGTACGAGTTTGGCAGAGATTACAATTCCAAGCAGTGTGACCAGCATTGGCGGAAATGCTTTTCTGGATACGCCTTGGCTGGCTGCAAGACAGGAAGAAAATCCTCTGGTAATTGTAAACGGTATTTTGCTGGACGGAACGACTTGTACTGATGAAGAAATTGTCATACCGAATGATGTAACAAGTATTTGTGGTTTTGCTTTTTGGGAAAATCATATGACGAGCGTTGTGATTCCGGATAGTGTCACCAGTATTGGCAGTTATGCTTTTTCTGACTGTGGAAATTTAAAAAATATCACAATTCCGGATTCGGTTACATTTTTTGGAGAGTCAGTCTTTACGAATACTGCATGGGTAACGTATCGATATGATGAAAATCCGTTTGTGATCATCAACCATATTTTAGTTGATGTGGATTATAGCCAGTGTTCCGGCAAGGTGACGATTCCAGATGGGGTAACCAGCATCACGGAAGGTGCTTTTGCAAATTGTCAAATGACAGAAATTTCTATTCCGGATAGTGTGAACAGTATTGGCTCATCTGCGTTTTTTAACTGTGCGACTTTGAAAGAAATTGCGATTCCGGAGGGCGTAACCAGTATTGACGCAGTAACTTTTTATGGCTGTTATAGTTTGACCAGCATCTCTATTCCCAAAAGTGTAACCTTTATAGGAGAAACTGTTTTTTGCAATTGTATGAACTTGTCAGATGTTTACTATGCGGGAACGCCGGAACAGTGGAATGCAATTGCAATCACCGGCGGCAATTCCACTGATAATTATGACAATTACTTCTTAGTAACTGCTGCGATTCATTTTGCTGACGGCACTGTGACAAAGCCTGCCGATGTAGTTGCCGGCGACATTGACAAGAATGGTGATGTTGATTCCACCGACATCTACTATGTTTTGTACTATGTGGCAAACATTGCTGTAGGCAATGACGGTGAATTGAGTGCCAAGCAGATCGCTGCCGCAGATGTGGACGGCAATGGCACGGTAGATTCCACGGACATCTACTACATGCTCTATTACGTGGCACTTCACGGAGCCGGCATGCAGAAATCGTGGGAAGAAATTCTGGCAAAGTGATTCTTTTATAGCATATCCGCAATTAAAAACCCGACCTCTGCATACAGCTGCAGAAGTCGGGTTTTGTCTTACACTGTTTTGTATAGCACTGCCTTTATTCAGTGTTTCCTTTACTTCTCCGAAATGCCCTTTATCCACCGCAGGATCTCAGCCTCCGGTGTGACCAGACGGTCTTCGTTGAATCGAATATTCAGCCCTGCCTTTACCGTGGCTGTGGGGCAGGCTTCGGCAATGTCGGCAAATGTGTGCCCCAGCCAGCCGCCGTTCGTGGCAAATGGATAGATCACTTTGCCGGAAAAGTCACTGCTCTGGAGCAGTGTCCGCATTGCTGGTGCGTAGGTGTACCACCAGACCGGCGTGCCCAGTATCACAGTATCGTAATTTTTCAGGTCTGCGGAAACGGGTTTCAGCTTTGGCGTAAAACCGCTGTTGACTTCCCGCTGTCCCTGCTCGACCACGTCGTTGTAGCTGCCGGTGTAGGGTGTTGCAATTTCGATTTCGCAGAGGTCACCGCCGGTTTCTTGCTGTACCAGCTTGGCGATCTGGCGGGTGTTGCCGCCGTAGGAGTAAAGGCAATACCGCACAAAGAGCGTCTGGC
>NZ_KI260310.1:21222-23213 GCF_000468015.1 Ruminococcus callidus ATCC 27760
TGTCGCACAATCTTTGTGCGGTATTGCCTAAAACAAAATCAGCAGTTTCATTCGCCGTAGACCTCCTTTGCCATGCGGAACGCTGCCCACGCTTTCGGCCAGCCAACGTAGAATGCCGCATGAGTGATGATCTCTGCCATTTCAGATGCGGCAATGCCGTTCTTTTTGGCGGATTCCAGATGATACCGGAAAGAGTTGTCTGTCAGTCCCATGGCGATTAGGGAAACAACAGTGACCAGACTTCTGTCCCGCAGGGAGAGTTCTTCTTCCCGCGACCAGACCTCGCCAAAGAGTACATCGTCGTTCAGTTCTGCAAATTTCGGGGCGAATTCGCCCAAGGCATCTCTGCCTGCGGTTTGTTTGATAGCCATATCTGGTATTCCTTTCTTTAGGAAACACTGCATAAAGCCCGCCTGACGGCTTTGCACGCAATCTGCGTGCAGATTTTTCGTCATATTGCCCAGAAATCCCTTGCCATACGGAAAGTATGCCTGCGGAATTTCTATGCAATCTGCCGAAAAATCTGACGACGCATCTTACCACAAGCTTTGCTCGGTGTTTCTTTTATTCAGCGTTTTCCAATTTTTCGTATTCTGCATCGCTTACCGGCTCGCACCATTCGTTGCTGCAGTTTTCGCCGGGGCATTCCACTGCAATGTGGCTGAACCAGCTGTCCTTTTTGGCACCGTGCCAGTGTTTGACCTCTGCCGGAATGGTGATTACTGTGCCGGCTTTCAGGCTGACGGCAGGCTTGCCCTCCTCCTGATACCAGCCCTCTCCGGCAGTGCAGATCAGGATCTGTCCGCCGCCCTTGGTGGCATGGTGAATGTGCCAGTTGTTCCGGCATCTCGGTTCAAAGGTTACGTTTGCCAGAAAAACCGGTGCCTTCTCCGGTTCAGTCAGGGGTTTCAGAAACGACTGCCCGATAAAATACTGGGCGTATGTGTCGTTGGGAGCACCGATGCCGAATGCATCAGCTGCTTCAAATGCGGTTTTTTTGGTGTATTTCATGGAAGATTTCTCCTTAGTCATGCACCTTCAGCTGGTGCAACATTTTTACAAAGTCCGGATTGTTATGGTCTACGATTTCGCTGTGTCCAATGTCCAGCTTTGCAATCTCTGCCATATCCTCTGCCGACAAGGTGAAATTCCAGATGTCGAAGTTCTGTGCCATACGTTCCGCCTTGACCGACTTCGGAATGACAACAACGCCACGCTGGACATTCCAACGCAGTGCCACCTGTGCGGCACTTTTGCCGTATTTGGCTCCGATCGCAGTGAGTACCGGATGCGTGAAGATGTCGTGATTGCCCTCGGCAAAAGGACCCCATGCCTCCGGTGTCACACCGTATTTCTGCATCAGCTTTAAAGCATCTGCCTGCTGGAAGAATGGGTGCAGTTCCACCTGATTTACTGCCGGAATCACGGAAACCGTTTCACACAGGTCTGCCAGCCGTGCCGGATAGAAGTTGCTGACACCGATCGCCCGCAGCTTTCCGGCGTGGTATGCTTCTTCCATGGCACGATAAGCACCTACATAATCACCCATTGGCTGGTGGATCAGATATAAGTCCAGATAGTTCAGCCCCAGCTTTTGTAAGGAAGTGTCAATGGCTTTTTGGGCAGCTTCATAGCTTGCGTCCTGTACCCAGAGTTTGGTGGTGATGAACAATTTTTCGCGAGGAACTTTGCTTTTGGCGATCGCTGCTCCCACAGCTTCTTCATTATAATAGGCAGCGGCAGTGTCGATCAGCCGATAGCCTGCGGCAATGGCTTCTGTCACTGCCTGTTCGCAAATTGCGGCATCGGGTACCTGAAATACGCCGAACCCTTCCAGCGGCATTTTTACGCCGTTATTCAATGTAATAAATTCC
This sequence comes from Ruminococcus callidus ATCC 27760, assembly GCF_000468015.1. Taxonomy (GTDB): domain Bacteria; phylum Bacillota; class Clostridia; order Oscillospirales; family Ruminococcaceae; genus Ruminococcus_C; species Ruminococcus_C callidus. Next base: position 23,097 of record NZ_KI260310.1, read on the forward strand.
ATTTGTCATACCTCCTGATTTTGGGCTGTAGCGATCCGTAGAAGCAGGAAACCGTTGTACCGCCAGCCAATCCGTTATTTAGAGCAGCACCGCACAAAGCCCGCCTGACGGCTTTGC
>NZ_KI260311.1 GCF_000468015.1 Ruminococcus callidus ATCC 27760
TCGCCAGACGCTCTTTGTGCGGTATTGCCTTAGCGGCAGACCTTTGCAGAACTGATCTTCGGAAGATTGAGGAGGTCATTCAATGGAACTGTGTGAAAAGTTTGGAAAACAGGGACTGACATTCGACGACGTGCTGTTGATTCCGGCAGAATCGGACGTAACACCGAACATGATCGAACTGCGGACAAGACTTGCCGGCAATGTCTGGCTCAACAACCCGATCATGACTGCGGCAATGGACACCGTCACCGAAGCCAGAATGGCAATTGCCATTGCCCGTGAAGGCGGCATCGGTATCATTCACAAGAACATGAGCATCGAACAGCAGGCAGACGAGGTGGATAAGGTAAAGCGTTCGGAAAACGGCGTTATCGTCAACCCGTTCTCCCTGACGGAAAATCATCTGGTATCTGATGCCAACGCTCTGATGGGCAAGTACAAGATCTCCGGCGTGCCGATCGTAGATAATGTGGGCAAGCTGGTGGGCATCATCACCAACCGTGACATGCGGTTCCTGTCCGACTATAACGGCCCGATCTCGGAAGTAATGACCAAGGATCACCTGATCACGGCTCCGGTAGGCACGACTATGGAAGAAGCACAGGCGATTCTCCGCAAGCACAAGATCGAAAAGCTGCCGCTGGTGGATGAAGAAGGCTACCTCAAGGGCCTGATCACCATTAAGGATATTGAAAAGGCAGTACAGTTCCCGAACTCTGCCCGCGACGAAAAGGGTCGCCTGCTCTGCGGTGCTGCGATCGGCATCACCGCAAATGTTCTGGAACGTGCTCACGCTCTGGTAGATGCACAGGTAGACGTGCTGGTTCTGGACTCTGCACACGGTCACAGCAAGAACATCATGACTACCCTGAAAAAGGTCAAGGAAGCATTTCCGCATGTACCGGTCATCGCCGGAAACATCGCTACCGCAGAAGCAGCAGAGGCTCTGATCGAAGCCGGTGCAGACGCTGTCAAGGTCGGCATCGGACCTGGCTCCATTTGTACCACCCGTATCGTTGCCGGCATCGGCGTGCCGCAGATCACCGCAGTCTATGACGTGGCTCAGGTGGCAAAGAAGCACAACATTCCGGTCATCGCAGACGGCGGTATCAAGTACTCCGGCGACATTGTAAAGGCTCTGGCTGCCGGTGCAAATGTCGTTATGCTGGGCTCACTGCTGGCTGGCTGTGAGGAATCTCCGGGAGAAACCGAGATCTATCAGGGACGTTCCTTCAAGGTATACCGCGGCATGGGCAGTCTGGCTGCTATGGCAAATGGTTCCAAGGACAGATACTTCCAGGAGGGTGCCAAGAAGCTGGTGCCGGAGGGCGTAGAAGGTCGTGTGCCGTACAAGGGCAGTGTTGCCGATTCCGTGTTCCAGCTGGTAGGCGGTATTCGCTCCGGTATGGGTTACTGCGGCTGCAAGACCATTGAGCTGCTCCACGAAAAGGCAAAGTTCGTACAGATCACCAACGCCGGTCTGCTGGAGAGCCACCCGCATGATATTCAGATCACCAAGGAAGCTCCGAACTATTCGACACATTCCTAAAATACGCACAGGCATGTGCCTGTAGTCAATAAGAAAAGCGGTGTACCAGAAAGGTATACCGCTTTTTTTGTTGGTGTGTTTGATTTTTCTTGACAGGATTCGATCAGATATGCTATAATAAAGCCCTAGGGCATACCGAAAACGGTGGACGGTTTCGTTTCCTGCTCCCATGTACAATTTTGTACGTTGGGAGGTGATGCTATGGAACATTATGTGACTTGGTCAGAGCTCTTAGCTCTCTTGACACTTTTGATTGCTTTTGCATCTTTGCTATACGCAATTTTCCATGACGATCATAAAAAGAAATAACCGCCCTCAGCGACCAAACTAGAGACGGTTAATTCTTTAACTTTCCTAAACATGGGAGCAACCGTCTGCCGGTATGCTCTTTCTATTTTTATTATACGCATTTTTCTCCGGTTTGTCAAGAGGCAGACCGGCGTTTTTTTCGGTTTTGCTGTCTTGACAAAATTCGACAGGATATGCTATAATAAAGCCCTAGGGCATACCGAAAACGGTGGACGGTTTCGTTTCCTGCTCCCACGTATCTGCATACGATGGGAGGTGATGCTATGGAACATTACGTAACTTGGTCAGAGCTTTTTGCATTTCTGACGTTCTTGGTTACATTTACAACGCTGTTGTATCACATTTTCCATGACGATCATAAAAAGAAATAACCGCCCCTCTCGCAAATAGGCAGTTATTTCTTAACAACTATCGTGGGAGCAACCGTCTGCCGGTATGCTCTTTCTAT
>NZ_KI260312.1 GCF_000468015.1 Ruminococcus callidus ATCC 27760
GTCTTATGCACAAGATCGTTCAGCGTTTTGTTTTTTAGGGAAACTGGTGTTTTCTTTACTTTGCGATCCAGCAATCCATTTCTGCCTGACCGCTGAATACAAAGTACAAATCCTGATTTCCGGTAAGTCCCTGCACCGCAGCCGAAACTTCGGACAGCTTGCCGCCTGCCGGAATCTCGGCATACCCCACAGCCTTTCCCGTAGGAGAACCAGTGCAGATCTTCACTGCACAGCCGGACTTTGAAGATGCTGTCAGAACGATCTGCGATGCACCCTTGGAAAAATCAACACCGCTGACCTTGATCCAGTCGCCCTTGTCAATTTCCGTGACAACTGTATCACCCAGTCCACGGACATTGATGCCGGCTTGGTCGGACATCATCTCCGCCGGATTCTTGACGTAGGGATTCACAGACTTCTGCTGTGCAATTCCTTTCATTGTGCCGGTAACCATATTGATTTTCGTACCGGTCATCGTGATCTGATCCACCTGCGGACTGCGATAATTGCCCTCGATCCCCATTGCCTTTTCTACGCCGCGGTTGTGATAGAACAAGTACAGCTGTCCATTTACCGCACAGATGGAATGATGATTGTTGCCGTACAGTCCGAAAAACTTTCCCTGATTCGGGAACAGTTCTCCGCCGTAAGTATACGGACCGAGGGGGTTGCTGGCAGTCATATACTCAATGGCACCGCTGGTCATTCCGTAGGAATTTCCGGAAGTATTCCAGTTGGAGCAGTAGGTGTAATAGTAGGTGTCACCAATTTTATTGATACCGGAATCCTCGAACAGATACGGTGCTTCAATGGTCACCGGCGTTCCGGCAAGACTAATCATATCCTCGCCCAGTTTCACCACGCGGGAAGTTCCCGGCATAGCATCTTTTCCGTCCGGCACACCGCCGCCGAAACAGAAATAACCGGTTCCGTCATCGTCTACCATAACTGCCGGATCAAACAGCCATGTTATATCACCGCAATTGGGTGTTTCTCTGGTAATCAGTGCCTTTCCCAGCGGATCGCTCCACGGACCAGTGGGACTGTCTGCGGTCAGCACGCTGACACCATTTCCGCCGTTACAGAAATAGAGGAAAAACTTTTCCTTGCCATTGATGGTCTTGTGTGCGGCACAGGGTGCCCAGGAACAAGTTGCCCATTTGGCGATTCCCTCTGTACCTGCCACCGGAATCGCACCATGATCGGTCCAGTTTACCATGTCGTCGGAGGAGATACAGTTGATCTTGTTGACTTGTGCGTAGGTATTTTCGGTGACATTTCCATTGCTGTCATACTCAATGACATCGTTGGTGGTGTAGACATACACTCTGCCGTTATACTCCATGACACCAGGGTCAGCTCCGAATCGCTGGGTAAACAGCGGGTTATTTTCCCCTTCTACTTTATAGCTGGCAGTTGGCGTAATTCCGGCAAACAGCTTTTCCATTGCTGCTGTATCCACTATTTTTTCTGCAATCGGAAATTCTGTGATTTTTCCCAGCAGATAATCCTGAATCAGCTGGAGGTCTGTACCGTTTACGCTACCGCTCTGGTCCACGTCTGCTGCCAGACTTGCTACATTGCCGGAGAATGCACTGGAAATGCCCTGCCG
>NZ_KI260313.1:0-695 GCF_000468015.1 Ruminococcus callidus ATCC 27760
CTCTGGTGATGTGGTTCATCTCAATCTCCACGCCAATGGTCTGCTTTTTCAGGTTTTCGATTTGCTTTGCGGTTTTTTCGTTCATGGTATTTTCCAGCCTCCTCAAATCCTATGTCGGCATACCCATTCGCCTCGGGCAGCATCCTGCCTCGGCTCAGGGCATCCGTAATTTCGGTTTTTTTCCCGTTTCGTTGTACCCATATTAACTCTAAACGGAAGAGATAGCAAGCGGCTAAATGTACAGAAAATGCAGGAAAAAGATTGTGTAGAATACACTCTTGCAAATCTTGCGATTGTATGGTAACATACTGTACAATGGAGGAGGTGCCGCCTTATTTTTTCGCTTCGGATACGGTCTGGAAACTGTCGATTTCGGGAATCAGAGCAAGGGAAGAACCGTTCTCCCACCGCATATGAATAGAACCCGCATCGTCAATGTGCGTGACCTCGCCGACTGTTCCGGGAAGAATCGGATATGTTTCATTTCGCATAGAAAGCAGCTGTAATTTTGTTCCTTTTGGATACTGCTTTCGGAGTTGTTCCAGATACGATTCACTCGGAAACTGCATCAGTATCACCAACCTTTCTGAATGCGGAATTGCCGGACAGATGCCGGAGAATGACCTTTCTTGCCGCCTTGAATTCTGCTCCCACCATTCCTAGACGAATCAGGAAACACCGCATGGTGTACTTGG
>NZ_KI260313.1:795-1196 GCF_000468015.1 Ruminococcus callidus ATCC 27760
CGCAGAGCATGGAAATGAAGGTGCAGTAGGCATCCGCATCACCATCCTGTTCGACCGTGAACCACGGAAATTCCACCTTTTCATCCGATGAAATGATGTCCAGCGAATCTGTTTGAAAAGCAGCCTGAAAAAGGGCAGCCTTGTTTTCGCAGATCTGCCGGAGATTGCCCAGTGTATGTTCCGTGAGGAAATCGGCTGGCATCTGCACAGTTAAGCCTTTGGATTCCGGTTCTGATGTGTGCGGAACAGCATAGCCTCGACTTGCCAGTTCGGCAAGAAGCCGTTCTGTTTCCTTACGGTCGGCTTGGTCACTGATTTCCAAATCACCGGACTTGGTAACGGTGTAGCATTCCCCGATTTTATAGGCACAGGTGGGCATATACTGATATTCTGCCGTTGTT
>NZ_KI260314.1:0-210 GCF_000468015.1 Ruminococcus callidus ATCC 27760
GTCGCCAGACGCTCTTTGTGCGGTATTGCCATAAATAACATTATAACGTTTTTCCGAAAAAAGGTCAAGGGCATAATTGCAGGATTCCGGAACATGCTATTCTTGTTGCAGTGTTCCCTTAATATTCCGGAAAGAACAGTTGACAGAATCCACTTTTTCTGGTAAGATGAATCTAGGGAAACACTGAATAAAGCCCGCCTGACGGCTTTG
>NZ_KI260314.1:310-7015 GCF_000468015.1 Ruminococcus callidus ATCC 27760
GCATCTTACGCACAAGCTTTATTCAGCGTTTCCTTAAGCATATTCGCATAAAATTTTGCCGAAAAGACGTGCATGTCATTCTAATGTGCACACGCTCCTATTCAAGGCAGCATCATGTAAAGCTTGTTCCGGAATTCCGCAGGCACGGTGCTGCCACCAATACTGCTTTTTGACAGAGAATCGAGGTCATTGCATCATGCGTCAACCACCAAAAGAATCTTCGCAATCCCTTAGCTATCATATTGCCCTCGGAGGAATCATTGCTGCACTCTGCATCGCCTGCATGTTTCTCACAGGCGTGTTCCCCATGTTCTATCTGATTTTGCCCATGCTGGCGAGTGCCTTTATCTATATCATGACACTGGAAACCGGCGGCTACTGGGGCTTTCTGACCTATTTGTCCGTGGGACTGCTCTCCGTTTTTGTCACGCCAAACAAGGACGCTTCACTGGCATTCCTGTTCTTTTTCGGCTATTTTCCCCTGCTACGAAACGGCATGGAACGGTTCCGCTGGAAATTTCTCGGATTCCTGCTCCGGCTGGCAGTCTTTAATGCCGCAGTGCTGACGTTCTTCTGGGTGTCTGTCTATGTACTGGGCATGAAAGAGCTGCTGGAATCTCTGGGCGATTACGGCAAATACGGCGGCTGGATCCTGCTGGGCATTGCAAACGTTATGTTTTTCTGTTACGATTTCAGTATGGGAAGCTTTCCCGCATTGTATCGCCGATACCTGAAACCACGAATCTCTCCCGGTGCTCATCGGGAGTCTTGAAACAACGCTGAAAGGAGCATACACATGTCTGAAAAAAAAGAACGCATTGCTTTTTTTGACACCAAGCCTTATGACCGTGTCTGGTTCGACCAGCTGAACCGGCACTACCACATCAAATACTATGAACACAAGCTGACACCGGATTCCGTGTCACTGGCACAGGGCTGCCGTGCGGTGATCCCCTTTGTGAATGATACGCTGGACAAAACCGTTATTGACGGGCTGTGCGAAACCGGCGTGGAAATGATCGCCCTGCGGTGTGCCGGCTACAACAACGTTGACCGGCAGGCAGCCGCCGGACGCATTGCCGTGACACGTGTCCCCGGCTATTCGCCTTATGCCGTGGCAGAATTCACCATGGGGCTGCTGCTGACACTGAACCGGAAAATTCACAAGGCATACTTCCGCACCCGTGATTTCAACTTTTCCCTGAACGGTCTGGTGGGATTCGATCTTCACGGCAGAACCGTCGGTGTGATCGGCACCGGCAAGATCGGGCAGATCTTTATCCGCATCTGCCGCGGCTTCGGCATGAATGTAGTAGCATATGACCCCTATCCCCTGCCGGACGCAGACTTCCCCTATGTTTCGCTGGAAGAGCTGCTTCAGCAGAGCGACATCATCTCCCTGCACTGCCCGCTGACGGAACAGTCCAGGCACCTCATCAATGCCGACACCATTGCCCAGATGAAAGACGGCGTGTATCTGCTGAACACCTCCCGCGGCATGCTAGTAGAGAGTGAAGCACTGCTGGACGCTCTGAAAAGCGGCAAGATCGCCGGTGCCGGTCTGGACGTTTACGAGGAAGAAACGGATTTCTTCTTTGAGGACCGCTCCGATATGGTCAAGCGGGACACCCTGCTCTCCCTGCTGGTGTCCATGCCCAACGTGGTACTGACATCGCATCAGGCGTTTCTCACCAAGGAAGCCCTGCACAATATCGCACAGGTCACGCTGGAAAATCTGGACGCTTACTTCAAGGATGGCACTGTGCTGAATCCGGTGCAGTGAGAACAGAAACACGGTTCGCCGTGTTCTTACATATAGGAAACACTGAATAAAGCCCGCCTGACGGCTTTGCACGCAATCTGCGTGCAGATTTTTCGTCATATTGCCCAGAAATCTGTCGAAAAATCTGACTACGCATCTTACGCACAAGCTTTGCTCGGTGTTTCTTATATTACCATTCGATATATTGAAAAGGAAGAAGGAACTTTTATGCTGCCTGAAGCAGTTAAAACTTACATTCACACTCACCGGCAGGAAGCCGTAGATACGCTTTCCAAACTGATCGGCTTTCCCAGCGTTGCCACACCGCAGCCGCAGGATGGCTTTCCCTATGGCAAGCCCGCTGCCGAGGCTCTGGACTTTATGCTGGAACAGCTGTCCGCACTGGGCATGACCTGCACCAACTATGACTACCACATGGGAGCCGCTGACTGGGACGACACGCTGCCGCCGCATCTGGGAATTCTGTGCCACCTGGACGTGGTTCCGGTGGTACAGGCGAACTGGACTTCCGACCCGTTCACTGCCGAGATCCGAAACGACCGCATTTACGGCAGAGGTGCCATTGACGACAAGGGACCGGCTGTGGCAGTGCTGTACGCTCTCTGTGCTATCAAAGCCGCCGGCATTCCCCTGCGGAAAAACGTCCGGTTCCTGCTGGGCTGCAATGAGGAAAACGGCTCTACCGACCTCGCCTATTATCTGGCACATGCTGCCATGCCGCCGCAGGTATTCACGCCGGACGGCAGCTATCCGATCATTCATCTGGAAAAGGGTATGCTCCGGCTGGAGTTCACCAAGCAGACCGCAGATCCCATTGTCCGCTTCTCCGCCGGCACTGCTCCCAATGCTGTTCCGGCAGATGCCTCTGTGAGCCTTTCTGCGGCGTTCTGCGGTGCAGCAAAACAGGGCAGTCAAATTACCTGCCAGGGAAACAAACTCGCCTACAAGGGCGTTGCAGCCCACGCTTCCACGCCGGAAAGCGGCGACAACGCCATTACCGGACTGCTGACCTATCTAGGCAGCGATGCCGCCTTTGCCGACTGCAAGGCTCTGGCACAGCTGTTCCCCCACGGCTGCACCGACGGCAGCGGTCTGGGCATTGCCTGTGCTGACACAGAATCCGGTGCCCTCACTTGTATTTGCAGCATGCTCCACGTAGAAAACGGCATGCTCACCGGCTGTGTTGATATTCGCTTTCCGGTCTGCACCACCAAAGAGGCAGTGCTGGAACAGGTACAGGCTGCCTTTGCCGCAAAGGGATTCCGGTGCGAAGCACGCATTCAGAGCGACCCGCATCACACCCCCAAGGACACGCCTTTTGTACAGGACTTGCTGGCAGTCTATGAGGAGCAGACCGGCACCAAAGGCGAATGTATTGCCATTGGCGGCGGCACCTATGTGCATGACATTGCCGGCGGCGTGGCATTCGGCATGGAATACCCCGACTGGGACTATCACATGCACGGGGACGATGAATTTTTGCCGCTGGAGCAGCTGGAGGAGAACACCTGCATGATGGCAGCGGCGATTCTGCGAATCTGTGGGGAATGAAGGCGGAATAAAGATGACAAAAAAAGCGTTAGAAAGAAAGTTAAATGAATTAAGCATTGACAAACGTGCATATGACCTAAATGGCGGTCTTCCAAATGAAACATATTGCATAGAAGAATCTAATGGAAAATGGTATACTTACTATTCAGAACGCGGGAAACGCACTTCATTCAATTCGTTTGAAACAGAAGAAGAAGCATGCCAGTATTTTTTGGATTGGCTCAAGTATATTTTTCATATCTGATATAATATCAGACTTTATCTAACCCTTTTCTGTAATCATCTGTCGCTGGCATTACATGAAGAGGAAGCTTCCATGCTTTTGACCTATTTCAAAATTATCACTGGAATCTTATCTGAACGCAGTCCTGTTGTAACACAGCTGATCAGAAAAAGCATTCTCTACTAAAAAGGAGAGAAACCATGACACTCACACCCAACCTCATTGCCTGCCTTGCCATTGGCGGTGCAGGGATCCTGACTGCCCTGCTGTCGATCCCATTTTTCCAGCACACCGGCATGCTCCGGCGGAAATGTTCTGCCCGCACCACCGGCACCGTAGTTCGCTACCGCCTGCAACGCAGGGGCAGCGGCTGTGGTACATCGATCGCACCGGTGGTGGAATTTCAGGCGGCAGGTGAAACTTACACTGCCTACCGGCATTACAAAGGTATAGCTGTTTCCAAAAAAGTTGTCCCCATTTCAGACGGCACTGCCGGAGAAACCCGCATTGCTGTCCGGAACGACGTTTTCCACATACAGCAGACCGGAACGGTTCACAGTCTGGAAGCTGCTGCCGGAGAACTGTGGCGACTGGGCAACACACTGCCGGTAGTCTATGACCCGAAAAATCCCAAGCGTGCCTACGTAGAACACGTGGTTTCCACCGCCGGCGTGGCAGGCGTTGTACTGCTCTGTGTCGGCGTGGGACTGCTGGTGCTGGCAGCTTTGGGCGTAGTTTTATTCTAAGGCAGTGGCATTGCCCTGAAAGGACGGGATTTCTTTGATTTTTGTAACTGGAGATATACACGGCAGCCGTGACATTCAAAAGCTTTCCGCAAGCAATTTTCCCATGCAGCCGCAGCTGTCCCGCGAAGATTTTGTCATCATCTGCGGCGATTTCGGGCTGGTTTGGCAGGACTGTGCCGAAGAACGCCGCTGGCTGAACTGGCTGGAAGAAAAACCGTGGACAACCCTATGGGTGGACGGCAACCACGAAAATTTTGACCGGCTGCATACATATCCCGCCACGGAATGGCACGGCGGCAAAATCCAAAAGATCACGCCTCACATTTTTCATCTCTGCCGCGGACAGGTATTTCAGCTGGAAAACCGCCGCATCTTCACCATGGGCGGTGCAGAAAGCCGTGACAAAGAATACCGCAGGGCAGGCGTGTCGTGGTGGGCGGAAGAACTCCCCGCCGAAACGGAGTTGCAGCATGCCAGAGAGGCACTGGAGCATGTGAACTGGAATGTTGACGTGGTAATCAGCCATTGCCTTTCCACAAAAATGCAGCAAAAGCTGTTCAAAGAGTGGAATTATCCCCAGAACCGGCTGACCGATTTCTTTCAGGAGCTGGACGAAAAGCTGAATTTCCGCCTTTGGTTCTCCGGACACTATCACCTGTCCAAGCAGTGCGACCCGCGGCATGTGATCCTCTATGATGCCATTGTACAGCTGACGGAAAACGGATTTCAGCCGCAGCTTCCGCAGGAGCCGGATTCACTTTTCACCAACATTTAACCCACGGCTCCATGCCGAATTAACCTTTCTGTGGTATACTAAGGGAAACACTGAATGTCTGCCACAGAAAGGATTATTTTTATGAAAACCAGCAAGCAAAAACGATTTGCCGCCATTTTCGCCGGCATGCTCTGCATCAGCTGCCTGACGGCTTCCTTTTCCGCGACAGCCGAAACCGCAGACACTGCCGGAGAAAACGATACCCTCGCCGCCGCGGAAGAACTGCCCCTGAATACAGCAGTTTCCGGAGAGATCTCCGCCGAGGGTGATGTGGACTACTACAAGATCACCCTGCCGGAGGACGGCACACTCCAAATGGGCATGACTGCGGACTGGGTTTCAGGCTTCGGGGAATCCTATCGCGTTGCCTTTTACACCGCCGACGGCACGACCGTTTTTCAGGATGACTATGTTGCAGAAAATATACAGTTTCCGGCTGACGGCTGGAAAGCAGGTGTCTATTACTTCTCTGTGAAGCCGGAGTATGACACCTACCCGCCAAAGAGTGCCTACACCCTGACGGCAAACTTCACTCCGAAAAGCCAGTGGACCGCTGACAGCAGCTATGAGTTGGAACCCAACGGCAATTTTAACACCGCCAACCCCATTGCACTGGCGACCCCCTGCAAAGGCGTTTTCAGCGATTCCAATGATGCCGACTGCTATACGTTTTCCACAGAGGAGGCGGGAAAAATTTCTGTCACACTGGAAAATCCTGACCAGAGCACTGCGAACTGCACCATAATTCTATACAATGAAGCACAGGAACCGGTGGGCAAGGCTGCCCTGCGAAACAGCAGCACTTCGGTAACGATTCCGGAACAGGGATTCAACGCGGGAATATTTTACGTGCAGGTGAAGACAGACAACACCTTGACAAACAACTGGAAATATGCGGAACAATACCAGCTGACTGTGGATTTCACCCCCACCGGTGACACCTACGAGAGCGAACCCAACGATACCACCGCCAATGCCGACACTCTGCCGGTAAATGCACCTGTCACCGGAAAACTGGTTTCCGTCAACGACACCGATTTCTACAAGGTCACATCAGACAGTGCCGCACAGTTTTCCCTGACGCTGGAGCATGCCCTGCCGGACAACCTCAGCAAAAGCGGCAATGCGTGGACTGTGACCTGCTATCAGTACGACGAAAAAGCCGGTTCCCTGCGGAAAACTCCGGTGCTCACCATGCAGGCTGCACTGGAACAAACCAAGACCACCAGTGACACGGCTCTGATTCGCGGCGGCACGTTCTATGTGAAAGTGGAAAATAAAAGCTACTCTGCTTTTTCCGATCAGGAGTACACGCTGACCATGCAGGCAGAACTGCTCACCTACGAAAAGGGCGATGTCAACGCCGACGGCAGTGTGGACACACAGGATCTGTTCGAGATGCTGTACTCCTGTGCCAAGAGTTCCGCCGGCATTCGGGAGGATCTGCTGGAGGGTGCGGCTTTTCTGGCGGCAGATATTGATGAAAACGATGCACTGGATTCCACAGATATTTACTATGCATTGCTGTATATTGCACAGAAAAGTGCCGGTTTGCCCACAAGCTGGGAATCGGTAGTGCAGTAACGGATACACTCTTACGGCAATACCGCACAAAGATTGTGCGACA
>NZ_KI260314.1:7115-9962 GCF_000468015.1 Ruminococcus callidus ATCC 27760
CGCCAGACGCTCTTTGTGCGGTATTGCCTTACAGAAAAAAAACAGAAAAACCGGCTGTCAGATAACTGACAGCCGGTTTTTTAGAATGCATTATCAAATTAATAAGTAAAGCCTTGTGCAGTGCTGCCTTTACTTCTTTTCCGCCATTCCCAAAGCAATTGCCTTGAGGTTTGCTTCAATGAGGTGAGCACGTTTCGGCGGAATGCACTTTTCCATTGCCTTTTTCACGGTGTCCATATCAAACAGGTTGGTTTCTGCCAGCATTCTGCCCAGCAGCACCATATTTGCCGCACCGTTCAGCCCTGCATTGGTGGCAATGTCCGTTGCCGGCAGAGAGATTGCCGTGATGTCGGTTCTCTCGCAGGTTTCCTCAACAATAGAGTTATCGAACAGTACCAGACCGTCCGGCTTGACTGCATCGATAAACTTCTTATAGGACGGGCCATTCATCGCAATGAGATAGTCCGGCGTTGTCACAACCGGAGAACCGATCGGTTCATCGGAAATACAAACGGAACAGTTAGCAGTACCACCACGCATTTCCGGACCGTAAGACGGCAGCCAGCTGAGTTCCTTGCCGGCGATCAGTCCGCAGTATGCCAGAATCTTTCCGGCAAACAGAATGCCCTGTCCGCCGAAACCAGCTAAAATGATTTCAGTTGTCATGCCTTTGCACCCTCCTCTGCGGTAACGTCCTTATATACGCCCAGCGGGTAGTAAGGAATCATCTTGTCCTTGACGAACTGCATGGACTCTGTGGGCGACATGCCCCAGTTGGTGGGACATGTGGACAGCACTTCAATGATCGACAGACCACGCTTTGCCTTTTCATTTTCGAATGCCTTGCGAATTGCCTTCTTGGCTTCGCGGATATGGGGAACGCTGTCGATCGCCACACGCTGTGCTAATGCAGTACCGCTGAGCGTTGCCATCATTTCACAGATACGGATCGGATAGCCGGCAGTTTCAACGTTTCTGCCGAACGGTGTCGTCTGTGTCACCTGTCCCGGCAGCGTGGTCGGAGCCATCTGACCGCCAGTCATGCCGTAGGTGGTGTTATTGATGAAGATCACCACGATATTTTCGCCGCGGGTACCAACATGAACGGTTTCTGCGGTACCGATCGCCGCAAGGTCACCGTCGCCCTGATAGGAAAAGACAAACTTGTCCGGATTGGTACGCTTTGCACCGGTAGCCACTGCCGGAGCTCTGCCGTGGGGAGCTTCGATCACATCGCAGCCGAAATAGTTATAGGACATTACCGAACAGCCTACCGGAACAACACCGATGGTGTCGCCCTCGATGCCCATTTCGTCAATGACTTCGCAGACCAGACGGTGTACGATACCGTGACCGCAGCCCGGACAGAAGTGTGTGGAAACGTCCAGCAGGGACTTCGGATGATCAAATACAACAGCCATTATTCTGCACCTCCTGCCAGTTTTTCGATCTCCGCCAGTACTTCTGCCGGAGTGGGGATCACGCCGCCGGTTCTGCCGAAGAACGATACCGGCAGACGGCACTCTGTTGCCAGACGAACGTCATCGATCATCTGACCCATAGACATTTCCACGTCCAGAATATGAGAAGCATGCTTGGTTGCTTCGCACAGTTCTTTTTTCGGGAACGGCCACAGGGTCTTGGGACGGCACAGACCTGCCTTGATGCCCTTGCGGCGGGCAGCAGTGACAGCGGACTTGGATACACGTGCAGATGCACCATAAGCGGTAACGACGATCTCCGCATCATCACAGCAGTACAGTTCTGCATCGGTTTCGGTTTCTTCAATAATGGCGTAACGCTTGAACCGTTCCTGTACCTTTGCCTCCAGCAGCGGTGCGTCCAGATACAGAGAGTTGATGATATGGTGTTCCCGCTTGTTGCCGTGACCGTTTGCAGCCCAGTCGGACTTGTCCGGCAGCGTGGTGCGGGGTTCCGGAAATGTTACCGGCTCCATCATCTGTCCCAGCAGACCGTCTGCCAGAATCATTGCCGGCATGCGGTACTGGTCAGCCTTGTCGAATGCCAGCGTCACGGTGTCCACCATTTCCTGTACGGAACATGGTGCATATACCAGAATATGAAAATCACCGTGTCCCATGGCGTGGGTCGCCTGATTATAGTCAGACTGTGCCGGCTGGATCGAGCCCAGACCCGGACCGCCACGCTGTACGTTGATGATCAGCCCCGGCAGGTCGGAACCAGCCATGTAAGAGATTCCCTCTGCCTTCAGCGAAACGCCGGGCGAGGAGGACGATGTCATGGCACGCACGCCGGTAGATGCGGCACCCAGCACCATGTTGATCGCTGCAATTTCCGACTCTGCCTGCAAAAAGACACCGCCGGATTTTTCCATACGCTTTGCCATATACGCAGACAGTTCGGTCTGCGGTGTGATCGGATAGCCAAAGAAGCACTTACAGCCGGCACGAATTGCCGCTTCTGCCAATGCCTCGTTGCCCTTCATCAGACTTCTTTCCATTGGTTATGAACCTTCTTTCACTTTTGAATGGTAATTGCACAATCCGGACAGATCATTGCACACATGGCACAACTGATACATGCGTCCTGATCAGTGCATTCCGCGGTAAAATATCCTTTTTCATTCCGGTGTTCTTTTTGCAGGGCAACGATCTGCTTGGGACAGACCGTTACGCAAAGACCACACCCTTTACAGCGTTCAAACCGAACCTGCATTTTCTCCATATTCCTCACTCCTTTCTGCGTACATTTATTCTACAAGACACTTGAGGCAACGCCGCACAGGACACGCCCTTCGGGTGCCTTTTCAGAGAAGCTTACTTTGTAAAATCTTAGGGCAATACCGCACAAAGAGCGTCTGGCGAC
>NZ_KI260314.1:10062-10866 GCF_000468015.1 Ruminococcus callidus ATCC 27760
TCTGGCGACTTTGCACGCCATCTGCGTGCAGATTGCTCCTTATTCCTCCCACACCGGCTTGACAAACACCTCTACCGGCAGAATGTCCGGTACAGAAACGGTCAGGTCTTTCCGGCAGGTGGTGCAGACCAGCGGCAGCTTCGCCTGTGCGGCGATTTCTTCCGCATAAGGCACTGCCCGCAGAATGGTTTCCGCCGTGGTTTCCTTCCCCAGATTGGAGTTGTTCACAATTCCGGTGTGACGCATGCGGGAAACGGCTTCGATCTCGTACATCAGTTCCAGTGTTTCCTGCGGTTCTTCTGTGAGATAGCGATAGCGATTCACCACATACCACATGTCCAGCTGATCGGGAACATAAGCGGAAAAGCCCTCGGCATACCGCCCCAGTCCAATGGCACCGGCATCGTCCCCGCCTACGTCGATAATAAGATAGCCGTCCTCATATGCCATGCGTTCCATATCAAAAGAAATGGCAGGAATGTCCAGACTGGTGTTGGCATACATGGAAGCCGCCAGCGTGACACCCCGTTCCTCAAACAGTTTCGCAAAATCCGCCGTGCGGAAATAGGGATTGACAATGTCAAAATCGACAATGGTCACCTTTTCGCCGGCATCTGCCAGCCGCAGGGCAAGGTTGACTGCCAGATTGGTTTTTCCGGAACCATAGTGTCCCGTAATGATCGTGATCTTTTTCATAGAAGTTCCTTTCCCAGCAAGAGCATGTTTCTTTTTATTATAGCACATTCTATACAAAAATGCAACTGAAAATGTTGGGCAATACCGCACAAAGAGCGTCTGGCGACT
>NZ_KI260314.1:10966-20829 GCF_000468015.1 Ruminococcus callidus ATCC 27760
CATCTGTCGCACAATCTTTGTGCGGTATTGCCGTTGGATTTTTTTCAGAAACGCAGTCCGCTGCACCCTGCTTTCTTCGATAAAAAATACCGTACTCCCTGCACGGAATACGGTATCTGCATGCAGCAACAAAAAGCGGGAATAACAGCGGCTCTTATACCCGAATCAGTCTGCCCTCCTGCAAGTCCAGTTCTGCCAGCTGTTTCATGACATAATGCATCTTCTTTCCTGTGACATTGCGGGGCAGTTCGCTGACAAACCGGTAATAATGCGGGCGTTTATAATTCGCCAGCAGCGGGCTTTCCTTGCAGTAACGTTCCAGTTCCTGTGCTGTCAGCGACGGGTCTGCAGCGATCACATAGGCGGTGACGATCTCGCCACGCCTGCTGTCCGGTGCTGCCGTAACAATGCAGTCCTTGACTGCGGGGTGCAGGTTCAGCACTTCTTCCACTTCCACCGGATAAATGTTTTCTCCGCCGGAAATGATCATATCGTCTTTTCGTCCTACAATGTGGAAATAATGGTTCTCGTCCCATGTACCCAGATCATTGGTATAGAAAAAGCCGTCATGGAACCGCCGGCGAGTTTCCGCAGGGTTTCCGAAATAGAACGCCGCCGACTTGGCATTGGAGCGAATGATGACTTCTCCCACCTCGCTGCCGTCTGTCACTGCAAGGTCATCCGGCTCTGCCACACGGTCCTCATATACCTTTATCACACGCACATCATCATCAACGCAGGAACGCCCTGCACTGCCTGCCATTTCCGGCAGGTCGTCCGGTCGGAGGAACGTGTTCCAGAACGTTTCTGTCGTACCATAGCCGTTGAAAATCCGCTTGGTCAGAATCTTCTGATAGCGGATACAGTCTGCCCGTTCCAGCGGGCTGCCCATGGTGACGATGCCATGCAGGCTACTCAGGTCACGGGGCTGTTTCTGCTGTGCTTCTGCCAGCAGTTCCAGCACGTTGGGAACGCCGATGAGAAATGTCAGTCCGTACTGCTGTACCATGTCCAGTGTCTTTTCCGGCTGGAATTTCCGCTGGATAATCACAGTACCGCCGGCGTACAGCGTCGGTGTAATGCCGCCGGAGTGCAGCCCGCCGCGATGAAACCACGGTGTAGTGTTCATGGAACGGTCGGTAAACGAAAACGGGAAATGGATCATCACATCATGGGCGGAAAGCACCTCGTTGATGCTGGTCAGGCATACGCTTTTCTGTTTGCCGGTGGTACCGGAGGTGAACAGCCGCAGGGTTTCATCATAGACAGACAGTTCCCATGGCAGCTCCGGTTCAGTTGCGGGACAGTCTGCGGTGAAGCCAGCGTAGGCATGGGCTGCCCTGGCATCTGTGGTCAGCAGAATCTGCGGGGCGTGTGCCGTCCGCCGCAGTGCCATGTCCACTTCCGCCTGTGTTTCCGGCTCCAGCAGGAACACCTTGGGACGGCTGTTGTCCATACAGTCTGTAATTTCCTTGGCAGACAGACGGAAATTCACCGGACAGAATACCATGCCGGTCTTATGGCAAGCCAGATAGGCGAACACGAATTCCGGACAGTTGTGCAGCTGTACCATGACAACATCGCCCTTTTGCAGTCCGGCACGGAGCAGGGCGTGCGAAAACCGGTTTGCCTCTGCATTCAGCTGTGTGTACGTCCAGACGGTTCCGCTCTCCGGTTCTATCAGGGCTTCCCGATCACCGAACCGTGCCACATTCCGCAGAAAACCGTTCCGCCATGTGTAGCCGTTTTCAAACTGCTGCCGGAACGCCTCCATCGCACGCTGCTTTTCGTCCAGAATGCGTTTCTGCCGCACCTGCTGCAAAAATTGTTCCAGATGTGCCGTGGCTCTTTCCAGAGCCTCTGCTCCGGCAGGGACAGCTTCAGCAGCCAGAATCATTTGCTCCATTTCCCGCAGTGCTGCCATTTCGTGCTGTTTGACACTGCTTTTGCGGGAGGTATGGCTGCCGGTGCGAAAAATGGTTTCGGTATATTCTTTGCGGTACATGGCGAAGTCCTCCTTCGATCAGAATGTGAAATATGCGGTGCCGTAGCTCAAACCGCCGCCGAATCCGGACAGCATCATGGTCTGTCCCCGTTTTACGCTGCCGCTGCGGACACAGTCGTCCAGTGCAATGGCGATCGATGCCGCAGAGGTGTTGCCGTATTCGCCGATGTTCAGAAAGAACTTTTCCATCGGTTCTTTCAGCTGCTTGGCTGCTGCCTGCAAGATGCGGGCATTCGCCTGGTGGCAGACATAGCAGTCCGGATAGCTGCCCACTTTCTCCGCCACACGCTGGATACTGCCGGAGAGTGCCTGCACGGCAAAACTGTACACGGCTCTGCCCTGCATGCTGACGAACTGCTCTGCCGGTTCTGGCAGATTCTCGGCAAAGGGGTTTGTATCGTGATAATACTTCGGACAGTACAGCACTTCTGTGTTGCCCTCTGCTCCGCAGTCAAAGGCATAGCGGCTGTTTTCGTCCAGCGTGATTACCGCTGCACCGGCACCGTCCCCGAACAGGACGCAGGTGTTCCGGTCAGCAAAATTGGTAACACGGCTCAACACTTCGCTTGCCACTACCAGAGCATATTTTTTTTCCGGCATGCTGCACAGCAGAGAACGGGCGGTGTGTACTGCGTAGAGGAATCCGGTGCAGGCTGCACAGATGTCAAAGGCAAACACCGTTTCCGGCAGTCCCAGTTCCTTTTGCAGCATGCACGCCTGCGACGGAACGATATTGTCCGGCGTAATGGTGGCACAGATGACTACGCCAATTTCTTTTTTAGAGATGCCAGCCATTTCCAGTGCCTTTTCTGCGGCTTCCATGCCCAAAGAAAGATTCGTTTCCTTGTCTGCAAAATGCCGGTTGGAAATGCCGGTGCGGGTGCGGATCCATTCGTCGTTGGTTTCTACGATCGTTGCCATGTCATCGTTGGAAATCTTCCGTTCCGGCACGCTGCTGCCGGTGCCGCAGATGCGAATGCCAATGTCCTGTGTGATTTTCATATAGGGTTCCTCGCTTTCATGTTGTTGCAGTACTTAGTATACCCTTTTTACGGAATAGAATCCACCTATTCCCACAGAAACCGGCTCTACCGTTTTGAGAATTTCCGAATGCTGGTGTATATTCACACAAAAAAGGCATGGTACAGGTGTACCATGCCTTTTTTCGTTATATTTCAAATATAATATTTGTTAAAAACAGCGGTATTGTCTTTACTTTTTCCGCGGAAACGGATAGGGAATCAGCCACTGGTGCTTTGCCGCACACCGCCAGAAATAGCAGAGGACTACCGGCAGTTCCAGCACACCAGCCAATGCAAACACCACCGCCGCACCGGAAATGGTGTGAAACGTCACAAAGACAGAGAGAGCCCCTGCCCAGATGATGCCGGTTATGGCAATGAAGATCCATGCCCGTTCCCACCACAGGCTGGCAAAAATCAGGAACACCACAAACGAACCGGCAAGAGCGTAGCACAGCACTCTGCCGTCCCAGAGATCTGCCACGCTCGGTGCGAGGTACTGGAACAGACAGATCAGCAGAAATGCCACCAGCCAAACGCCGGCTACGGACAGTAGAGTGATGAAAAAGTGCTTCCAGCGGAATCTACCGTAAGTAGAATCTACCGATTTTGCGTCACTTTCCGGCTCTACCGACAATTCCGGCTGGGGCTTCGGCGGATAGATCAGTTCGTCCACAGAAACGCCGAAAACTTCCGCCAGCTGCACCAGTGTCGGCACATCCGGAATGCCGTCGCCCCGTTCCCATTTCGAAATGCTCTTGTCAGAATAGTTGATCTTCTCCGACAGATCAATTTGTGTCATGCCCAGCTGCTTCCGATATTTTGCAATGTTTCCGGCAATGGTTTTCCGCATATTTTCCTCTGTCATTCCAAAGGCCCCTTTCTGTAAAATTCCAAAGTGCTCTTATCCATGCATCATTGCAGATGTAAAGGCAACAACGCACCTTACACACAAGCTTTGTGCGGTGTTGCCTAAAATCATTCGTAGAATCAAAAGTATTATAGCATAAGAAAAAGTTATTTTGGTGAAATTCTTATGAATCTTCATACCGGAAAAAGTCTCTTGACAAACGGCAGAAATCATGTTATACTGATAGCAGCTTCAGGGTACTGTGCAATTCAGAACCGGCAGTGAACGGCGATATGCCGTAGTCTGCGAGCCAGTGTGGAACTGGTTGATTCGGTGAGATTCCGAAACCGACGGTAAAGTCCGGATGAGAGAAGCCACGCAGCAAATACGATGTGTTTCCCCCATAACCATGAATCCATACAGCTCCCGCAGAAAAGCGGCTGTCTGATTTCGCCCTGTTGTGCTTCTGGCAAAACAGGGCGTTGTTATTTTTCGGAGGTGTTTTCATGACAGAGCATTCTTTTTACATGGAGCGTGCCATACAGCTTGCCAAGCGTGGCACCGGCTTTACCAATCCCAATCCGCTGGTAGGTGCTGTGATCGTCAAAGATCACCGCATCATCGGCGAGGGCTGGCATGCCCGCTATGGTGACCTGCACGCAGAACGAAACGCCCTGAAGAACTGCACGGAGGATCCTGCCGGTGCGACCATGTATGTCACACTGGAGCCATGCTGTCACCACGGCAAGCAGCCGCCCTGCACCGAAGCACTGGTGGAAAGCGGCATTCGGCGGGTGTACATCGGTTCCCGCGATTTCAATCCGCTGGTATTCGGCAAGGGTGTGCAGTATCTGGAAGAACACGGCATTGAAGTGATTCCGGATTTCCTGCGGGAAGCCTGTGATAAACTGAACCCGATCTTCTTCCGGTATATTGGCACCAAAATGCCCTATACCATTTTAAAATATGCCATGACTGCTGACGGCAAGATCGCCTGTGCCGGCGGGGCTTCCAAATGGGTAACTGGCGAAGCTGCCCGTGCCCATGTTCAACAGACCCGAAAGCGGGTGGCTGCGATCTGTGTCGGCATCGGCACAGTACTGGCAGACGATCCTCTGCTCACCTGCCGCTGTGAGAATCCTTCCCAGCCGGTACGGGTGGTACTGGATACCCGCCTGCGAATCCCCATGGAGAGCCGGCTGGTGCAGACTGCCAAGGAAGTGCCGGTCATTGTCTTTTGCTATGCTCCGGACAAGGACAAAAAGGCGGCTCTGGAAGCGGCAGGCGTTACCGTACTGGAGGCAAAGTTGCTGCCCAAGGAAGAACTGGACGAGTTGTTCATGCGGCTCGGCGAATTTCAACTCTCCAAGGAGGAACTGAACGGCAGACACATCTCCCTGCGAAACTGTCTGGAACAGCTGGGACAGCGTGGGCTGGACAGCGTGCTGATTGAGGGCGGTGCGACCATTCACGCCGCAGCATTGCAGGAAAATTGCTGTGATCTGGTGCAGGTTTACGTGGCACCGAAGCTGTTCGGCGGCGACGGTCTGTCCCCCATTGGCGGCATGGGCATTACCACACCGGACAAGGCTGTCCTGCTGTCCGAACCCACCATTACCCGTCTGGGACAGGATCTGCTTCTGGAATATACCAGAAAGGAGCAATTTTAAGATGTTTACCGGAATCGTAGAAGAAATGGGGACTGTGCGGCGGCTGAACCAGTCCCCCAACCGGTGCGAACTGGAACTGTCCGCCACAAAGGTGCTGGAGGGGACGCAGATCGGCGACAGCATTGCCGTGAACGGCGTTTGCCTGACGGTGATTCGCATGGACAAAGACCACTTCACAGCAGATGTGATGCCAGAAACCCTGCGGCGGAGCAATCTGGGGCAGCTGAAAACCGGCTCGAAAGTGAATCTGGAACGTGCCATGGCGGCGGACGGCAGATTCGGCGGGCACATTGTCGCCGGACACATTGACGGCACGGGAACAATCCGTTCCATGCAGCCGGAGGGCAACGCAATGCTAGTGACGATCAGTGCCACACCGGAACTGCTCCGGTATGTGGTGGAAAAAGGCTCCATTGCCATTGACGGCATCAGCCTGACAGTGGCAAAAGTTTCCCACACGGATTTCACTGTGAGCCTGATCCCACACACCGGTGAGGAAACCACCCTGCTGAAGCATCGCTCCGGTGAGATCGTCAATCTGGAAACCGACATCATCGGCAAGTATGTGGAAAAGCTGATGCAGCCGAAAAGCGGCGGTGTCACTATGGAACTGCTGCAACAGAACGGATTTTTTTAAAGGAGATACATATGCGGCATATCATTTGTTTTCACAATCCAGAAGAAGAAAACGGCTATCTCAGCAACTGGTATCCCTCGCCGTTCGAGAAAGACGGCATTTCCTTTGCCCACATGGAACAGTACATGATGTACCAGAAAGCCCTGCAATTTCAGGATACCGAAATTGCACAGCAGATTCTGCAAACCGACAACCCCGGCAAGGTCAAGGCGCTGGGGCGGAGCGTCCGGAACTATGTGGACTCCCGGTGGAGTGCAGTCCGGCAGCAGATCGTCTGCGAGGGGCTGCTGGAAAAATTCCGGCAAAACCAGTCGCTTCTGCAAGAACTGCTGGCAACTGCACCGCATCTGCTGGCAGAATGTGCGGTACACGACAGGATCTGGGGCATCGGACTGTCCATGACAGACAGCGACCGTTTTTCTCCGGAAAAATGGCGTGGACAAAATCTGTTGGGTTATACACTGATGCAGGTACGGGACGAACTATCCAAATAAGGAGGTCATTTCTATGGCAATTACATATAACACCATTGAAGAAGCTTTGCAGGACTTGCGGAACGGCAAGTGCATTCTGGTAACAGACGATCCGGATCGGGAAAACGAGGGCGACCTCATCTGTGCCGGACAGTTTGCCACCACGGAAAACGTCAACCTCATGGCAAGTGCCGCAAAGGGGCTGATCTGCATGCCCATGAACCATGACAACATTGTCCGGCTGGGACTGACGCAAATGGTTTCTCACAACACCGACAACCATGAAACCGCGTTCACCGTTTCCATTGACCATATCGACACCACCACCGGTATTTCCGCAGTGGAGCGTGGTCTGACAGCCCGCATGGCAGCCGATCCGGAAGCACACCCCGGCGACTTCCGCCGTCCGGGACACATGTTCCCGCTGGAGGCCAAGCCCGGCGGCGTTCTGGAACGGAACGGGCACACCGAAGCAACTGTAGACCTGCTCCGGCTCGCCGGACTGACACAGGTGGGACTTTGCTGTGAGATCATGGACGATGACGGCACCATGATGCGTGGCGAAAAGCTGGCAGACTTTGCAAAACAGCACGGGCTGTCCTTTATCACCATTCGGGAACTCCAGCACTACCGCCGGAATCATGACAACTTCGTGGAAGAAGTGGCACGGGCAGAACTGCCCACAGTCCACGGACATTTCCAGATGTTCGGTTTCCGCAACACCATCAACGGGGACGAGCATGTGGCTCTGGTCATGGGTGATGTGGCAGACGGCAAGCCGGTATTGTGTCGGGTACACTCTGAGTGTCTGACTGGTGATGTGTTCGGCTCCTGCCGGTGCGACTGCGGCGAACAGCTGAACCGTGCACTGGACATGATCCACGCAGAGGGACGGGGCGTTCTGGTCTATCTGCGGCAGGAAGGCAGAGGCATTGGTCTGCTGAACAAGATTCGGGCGTACAAGCTACAGGAAGACGGACTGGATACCGTAGAGGCAAATATCAAACTGGGATTTGCACCGGACCTGCGGGATTACAGCGTAGGTGCACAGATCCTGAAACATCTGGGGGTAACTTCTCTGCGGCTGATGACCAACAATCCGGAAAAGATCGCAGAGCTGGGCGAATACGGGCTGACTGTTGCCGAGCGTGTTCCCATCGACATTCCGGAAAAGCCGGAGAATCTGCGGTATCTCAAGACCAAGCAGTTCAAAATGGGTCATTATCTACACTTTTAAGGGGATTTGTCTATGAAAATCATTTATAGTAGTATGCTTCCTCTGCTGGCAGCTGTCTGTGTATGGACAAGCGGCTGCGGCTCGCTGGAGTCCGCTGTGGAATCTTCCACAACAACCGCAACTACTGCTACAGAAACGACAACAGAAACGACAGAAACTACTGTTGCGGAAACCACTACAACATCTGCAACAGAAACCACTACGACGTCTGCAACAGAAACTACTACAGCATCCGCAACAGAAATTGCTACAGAAATTGCTGCAATACCAACAACAGAAGCTACGGACGATGCTGCGACAATAGAAGTGTTCGCCTGCACTGCCGGCACGTGGTATATGGACGGAGATCCCGATACGGCTTCTCTGGTCATGGACGGTGAAGGCGGTGTGGCTGCCTACTACGCCACCGGCAATCTGGAATACAGCGGTTATCTGGAATGCACCGATGCGACATCAGGAACATACGCCATTTATCAGGACAGCGGCGAATATGTTACAGATTTTACCTTTGATGATGCGGACACATTTCACATCAACAGCAACTGGGGACCTGTGACATTCCGCCGGACTTAGGGCAATACCGCATCAGCGTTTCCTTAGACGTTGTCCACAGAAAGGAAGTGATTCCCCTGCACCTATTATTCTGTATCAACCGCAATTTTTGCTGGCAGCTGGTACAATGCCTGCGTTCTGTGGTACGATTTCCCTGTTCGGAGGGCTACACCGTCCATGTGCTGCACTCCGATCTAACAGCGGACGATCTGCAACAGATACAGCAGAAGGTTCCGGAAGCGGAAATTCTGGGGGTGTCCATAGACGAAACCTTTTTTCAGGACTTTCCGGAAACTGACCGCTATCCCAGGCAAATCTACTACCGCATCTTTGCGGCTCAGTTTTTACCGGCAGAATTAGACCGTGTGCTGTATCTGGACACCGACACGATCGCAATTCAGCCGCTGGACGACCTGTACCACAAGGCATTTGACGGTGCAAGCTATATTGCCTGCACCCACGTGCGTGCTCTGTTCAACAAGATGAACTGCCTGCGGCTGGGCATTGCGGAAGATGTGCCCTACATCAACACCGGTGTCATGGTGCTGAACCTGAAACAGCTTCGGCAGCAGCAGACCACCGAGGACGTGCTGGCATTTGTCAGCGATAAGAAAAACCGCCTGCTCCTGCCGGATCAGGACATCATCACTGCTCTGTACGGCAAGCAGATTCAGCTGGCGGACAGCTATCGCTACAATCTGAGCGATCGTATTCTGGCAATGTACAACGCCAGACACCCGAACGAGATCCGCAGTATCGACTGGGTCAGACAAAACACCAGCGTCATTCACTACTGCGGTAAAAATAAACCATGGAAGTCCGGATACGTCGGGAAACTGGGTATCTTTTATCAGGAACTTCTCGAAACTGAAAACAACAACGGAGGTACAAGAACATGAAAACACTGGAAGGCATGTATGACGGCAAAGGGCTGAAAATCGCGATCGTTGCATCACGTTTCAACGAATTCATCACCACCAAGCTGGTGGGCGGTGCAGAGGATTGCCTGCTGCGGCACGGCACCGACGGCGACGACATCACACTGGCATGGGTACCGGGAGCATTTGAGATCCCGCTGGCTGCCAAGAAGCTGGCATTCTCCGGCAAGTATGATGCGATTATCTGCGTCGGTGCAGTGATCCGCGGTTCCACCAGCCACTACGACTATGTTTGTGCAGAAGTTTCCAAGGGCATTGCACAAGTAGGACTGGAGTCCGGTCTGCCGGTACTGTTCGGCGTGCTGACTACCGACACCATTGAACAGGCAATCGAACGTGCCGGCACCAAGGCAGGCAACAAGGGCTATGACTGTGCCATGTCCGCACTGGAAATGGTCAGCCTGTTCAAGAACGCCTGAAAACGAGAAACGAGGCACTTTCCACATTGTTGAGGCAATACCGCACAAAGATTGTGCGAC
>NZ_KI260314.1:20929-21934 GCF_000468015.1 Ruminococcus callidus ATCC 27760
GTCGCCAGACGCTCTTTGTGCGGTATTGCCTTGAAAACCGCAAATTTGAAATTCCCGTAAAGTGAGTGAGTTTATGCAAAATTTCATTTTCTTTGACATCGACGGCACGATCATTTCAGAGGACGGCTATCTGCCGGAATCCGCAGTCCGTGCCATTCAGGCAGCCCGCAAAAAGGGCAATGCCACCTTCATCAACACCGGACGCACTGCCATGAACGTAGACCCGTTTCTCCGCGAGATCGGCTTCAATGGTTACGTTTATGGCTGCGGCACAGAATTGGAATATGACGGAAAAGTCCTGTTCCACGAGAAGCAGACACCGGCATGCAGCCGCGAAATGGTGGAACTGGTTCGCCGCACCAATGTTGCCGTTCTGTACGAACGCAGCGATGCCATGTTCATCGACCGCAGCACACGAATTTTGCCATATCTGCAAGATCTGCTGAATCTGTACGAAAGCAAGCATGTGACTGTTTCCGACCTGCCCGATGATGCAGACTGGTACACGGACAAGTTTGTCATCTGGTACGACGAGCAGAGCGATCTGGCTGCATTTCAGGCAGGGCTGACCGGCAAGTTTGACTACATCGATCGGGGAAATCACTTTGCGGAAATGGTGCCCTGCGGCTGTTCCAAAGCCACCGGCATGGAAAAAATGATGCAGCTGCTGGGGGCAGACCGTTCTCAAATTTTTGCCGTAGGCGACAGCCTGAACGACCGTCCCATGCTGGAAACTGCTGGTACGGGAATCGCAATGGGGGACAGCCCTATGCTGCACCCCTATGCGAATTACATCACCGCAAATCTTGCAGACGACGGGCTGGAAAAGGCACTGGCACACTTTGACTTGATCTAGGGCAACACCGCACAAAGCCCGCCTGACGGCTTTGTACGGTATTGCTCTAGTAATTATTCCAAAAAACAAAATCCCACAGTTTCAGAAATCCTTGAAACTGTGGGATTTTTTATTGTTATGGCAATACCGCACAAAGAGCGTCTGGCGAC
>NZ_KI260315.1:0-11272 GCF_000468015.1 Ruminococcus callidus ATCC 27760
CCCCGTGGGGAGTCACCCTTTTCAAGGGAGGCTTTTTTCTTCTACACTCACCCGTTCTGCATTCTCGACTTTTTCAGCACCCGCACATCCTGTCCCACGAAGTGCAGGCAGGTGTAGGTGGTGTAAATGCGGGAAGTGATTCGCTCGTCGTAGAGGGCGGAAATTTCGTTGTGATTCAGGTTGGTGCTGATGATGGTGGGGAGATCCCGATTCATGCGGGTGTTGATGATGTTGTAAACGGTGGACTGGTAGAACTGCTTGTGGAACTCCGTGCCGAGGTCGTCCAGAATCAGCAGATCGCAGGACAGCAGCGTGTCCAGCGTGTCGTCATTGCTGCCGCCTCTGCCGAAGTGTTCCTTTTCCACCTGCCGCAGAAAGTTGATCGCCGAATCATAGAGAACATTGTATCCGTTTTGCAGCACCCGATTGGCAATGGCGAGAGAGAGGTGGGTTTTTCCACGACCGGTCTTCCCGAACATCAGAATGCTGCTGGAGTGGTTGGTGAACTGGCGGGCGTATTCCTGACAGAAGAAGTAGACCTTTTCCATTGCCTGATAGCAGCTGCCGCCGTTTTCGGTCTGGAAGCCCCGATAATAGTTCAGGTCGAAATTCTCGAAGCTGCACTGCTCAAACTGAACGCTCTTGTTCAGTTCCCTGACGGACAGCTTGGCGATCAGATCGGTCAGACAGGTGCAGTATTTCTGCTGAAAATAACCGGTGTCATGGCATTTTTCGCAGGTGTAGTGGAGTTCCAGATAGTCCTCCGGATAGCCGTGTTCTTTCAGAAGCCGGCGGATCATCTCCTGAGCCTGTAGGTTCTGCTGCCGCAGGGCTGCCACCCGTTCTTTCGTGTTTTCGCCCTTGACAATGATCTGCATCAGGTCGCGGCTGGTGCGGAACATCTGGTAGTTGACCTCCGACACCTCCGGAATGCGGCTTTCAATTTCCATAATGCGTTCCCGATTCTGCTGTTCCGCAGCGAGCCGCCGCGAGTGAATCATGCCTAGTGCTTGTTCCAAATAGTTTCCCTGCATGGACAGTACCTCCTTATGAATTGGTATGTGTGGAAATGAGCCTCCGGAAAAGAGGCGGTGAGATGCGGGTGGAATAGGCTCCCCTTTAGGGCGTGCCTTGTGCTGAGCTGTCACCGCAGGTGACTGAGGGGTGCTTCCGTAAAGCCTCACACATTAAGCAAAAGATTCCCCACAAAGAATCCCTCCACCGCCTAGCGGCGGTCCCCCTCCCTTTTCAAGGGAGGCTTATTTGTGTATATAGGCTCCCCTGAAAGGGCACCCGTAGGGCGTGCCTTGTGCTGAGCTGTCACCGCAAGTGACTGAGGGGTTATCTCGAAAAAAAACAACCTTTCATCAATTTCCCGCCGAAAACGTCTTTTGCAGCAGCACGTCGCGAATTTTCCACAGCTGTTCATTGTCGGCACGATCTCGCATGGTGACAAAATAGAGAGAGCCATACATGGGCATGGTGTCCACATAGATTCTCCCCAGCCGTTTTTCGTCCCGTTCCTGCTGAATGGTGGGTTCCAGCACAAAGGCGATTCCCAGCCCCTGCCGGAGCAGTTCTTTCAGCACAATAAAGGAGTCCACCTCAATGACTTCCCGAAAATCGTAGAGCGAAATGCCGCTGCGGCTCAGGTGCCGCTGTACCAGCGTCCGGATTCCGCAGCCGGTTTCCAGCACGATCAGGGGCTGTTTCAGCAGAGTGCTCCATGTACAGCCGTACAGTTCTTCCGAAAGTTCCGGACTGGCGGCGGCAATGATGTTTTCCCGACACAATTCCGTCGCTTCTACCAGCATATCGGGAATTTCGCCCTCCATGATGATCGCGTCCAGCATGCCGTTCTGCATGCCCCGCAGCAGCCGGCGGGTGTTGCTCACATGAAACTGTATCCGCGGTTCTGCATTGCGGTTGACATAGGTACAAAGCCGCGGCAGTGCAAAGGAAAATGTGGCAGACGGAGTCAGCCCGATGTCAAAGGAGATCGGTTCCTGCATTTGCTGGAGCCGTTTACGAATTTCCACATTCTGGGCACGCTGGAGAATCACCTTGTCCCGCAGATACTGCCCCGCCTCCGTCATTTCTACCTGTTTGCCGTCGTAGTGAAACAGCGGGCACTGGTAGAAGTGCTCCAGATACTTGATATGCTGGGTCACAGAGGGCTGTGTCAGGTGGAGGATCGCAGCCGTCTTGGTATAGCTTTTGGTTTCACACAGGGACAAAAACGTGTCCATTCGATAATCTAGCATAATGCTGCACCTCGCTGCAATGTGGATTGGAAAGCGGACGTGGGGTAATCTCGGCGGTTTTTTCAGCGTAATCTGAAACATCATGTAAAAGATTTCACAAAAAATCCCTCCACCGCCTAACGGCGGTTCCCCTCCCTTTTCAAGGGAGGCTTTCACTTTAGGCTCCCTTGAAAAGGGAGCTGGCAGCCGCAGGCTGACTGAGGGATTATTACATAGACCTTTTACACCAATTAAAAGATTCCACAAGAACCCCTCCTCGTAATCTGAAACATCATGTAAAAGATTCCACAGAGAACCCCTCCACCGTCTGCGACAAACCCTCTCCTAAAGAGAAAGCACATTTTTAAAAAGGAGCGAAAATCAGAACTCCTCATACTCATGTTTTTTCGGGCGGTTCATGAGGTTGTTCAGTGCCTGCTGCGGCTCAGCACCGTCGAACAGGATATGGTACAGCTGTTCCGTAATGGGCATGGAAACGCCGTGCTGCTGTGCCAGTTCCCACGCGGCGTGGCAGCAGTAATAGCCCTCTACCGTGCCCACCTGCTTGACCGCATCTTCGGGAGAAGTTCCCTCGCCGATCAGGATTCCGGCACGGCGGTTGCGGCTGTGCATGCTGCAACAGGTGACGATCAGGTCACCGATACCGGACAGCCCGCCGAAGGTTTCCGCTCTGCCGCCCATTTTGACACCCAGATTGGTGATCTCGTGAATGCCCCGCGTCATCAGAGCCGCCTTGGTGTTGTCACCGCAGTGCAGCCCGTCGCAGATGCCTGCCGCCAGTGCAATGATATTCTTCAATGCCCCACCGATCTCGCAGCCCACGGGGTCTGTGTTGATGTAGATCCGCAGGGTGTGACTGGAGAACGTTTCCTGGATCTGCACCGCAGCGGCTTCATTTTTGGACGCAGCCACCACGGTGGTAGGCACACCTCTGCCCACTTCTTCGGCGTGGGACGGGCCAGTGATAACGCCTACCGCATTGTCGGGATATTCCGACTGAATGACCTGACTCATGGTGAGAAACGTCTTTTCCTCCAGACCCTTGCTGGCGTTGACCAGAATGACATTTTCGTCAAGATAGGGCTTCACACGCTGTGCCACGGAACGGATATACAAGGACGGCACCACAAAAACCACCATGTCGCTGTGTTCCATACAGACAGGGTCTGTGGTGAATCCGATGCCTTTCGGGATCTTTACCCCCGGAAGCTTGGTCTTGTGCTCTCCGTCCCGCAGAATTGCATCTACGATCTGCTGGGAAATATCCCAGACCGTAACGGTATGCCCGTTCTGAAATGCTGCAATGGCAAGGCTGACACCGAAGCCGCCTGCACCAAGAATCGTGATTTTTGCCATATGAACCTCCTTTACAATATCAGGCTTTTGGGCGTGTGTTGGATTTTTTCGTGAATTTTACTGGTACGCGGGACGATGTGGGCATCGCACCCTACTGAACATTGTGGAACCCCTCCACCGCCTAGCGGCGGTTCCCCTCACTTTTCAAGGGAGGCTTTTACATTCAGGCTCCCCTTTAGGGCACCCGCAGGGCGTGCCTTGTGCTGAGCTGTCACCGCAGGTGACTGAGGGGTACTTCCGTGAAACCTAGCACATCAAGCAAAAGATTTCACAGAACCCCTCCACCAGCTTCGCTGGTTCCCCTCCCCTAAAGGGGAGGCTTATTTGTACATAGGCTCCCCTTTAGGGCACCCGCAGGGCGTGCCTTGTGCTGAGCTGTCACCGCAGGTGACTGAGGGGTACTTCCGTAAAACCTAGCACATCAAGCAAAAGATTTCACAAGGAACCCCTCCACCGCCTAGCGGCGGTCCCCCTCCCCTTTCAGGGGAGGCTTAATTTGGCTCCCCTGAAAGGGGAGCTGGCAGTGCGTAGCACTGACTGAGGGGTTACCCCTAAATCTATTACATTATGCAAAAGATTTCACAGGAACCCCTACGCCTTTTTCGAATGGAACGAAAACTTGTTTTCATTGCCGGCTTTGAGCCGCTGGATATTGGTGCGGTGCATATAGATGACCCACGCCCCCATCAGTGCCGCCAGTCCGGTATTGAGCCAGAGATACCACATGGGCAGATCGCCCCGCTGCCAGAACTGGAACAAAAACGTCACCACCGGACAGCATGCCGCCGCGATGATCGAGCCGAGGGAAACGTACTTCGAGATTGCCAGCACCACAGCGAAAATGACGATCAGGCAGAGGAACACTTTCCAGTCAATGCCCAGAAAGACCGACACGCCCACCAGCACACCTTTTCCGCCTTTGAAGTGGTAATAGATCGGGAACACGTGTCCCAGAATTGCGAAAATACCGGCAATATAGCCGATGAAATGCACATCGTTCTGTGCCGTCAGCCCTGTGCCCAGCAGTTCGCAGATGCCCTTGGACAGCAGCACGGCAACAATGCCCTTTGCCAGATCGCCCACCAGCGTCAACGCGGCACAGCCCTTGCCGAAGCAGCGGAGCGTGTTGGTCAGACCGGCGTTATGGCTGCCGAACTCCCGAATATCCTGATGCTTCAGCAGCCGCACCACCAGAATGGAACTGTTGAAACTGCCCAGCAGATAGGACAGCACCGCAGAAATGAGTATTGCAAGAATCAGCATGATATTCTCTCCCGTTATTTTTCATCTCTCGCCCGTTCCCGCACCACAAACCGCACCGGCGTTCCGGTCAGTCCGAAGGTAGAACGGATCTGGTTCTCGATATACCGCTGATAGGAGAAGTGGAACAGATCTGCACGGTTGACAAAAATGACAAACGTCGGCGGCTTGGTGCTTGCCTGCGTCATATAATAGATCTTCAGGCGGCGGCCTTTATCCGAGGGCGGCTGCACCCGTGTGGTAGCATATGCCAGCACATCGTTCAGCATGCCTGTGGAGATCCGCATAGCGTTCTGCTCGTAGACTTCGCGAATCTTTGCGAACAGCTTGGGCACACGCTGCCCCGTCTTTGCAGAAATGAACACGAACGGAGCGTAGGACATGAAGCTGAAATCCCGCTGCAATTTTTCCTCGAACTCCTTCATGGTGGTGTTGTCCTTTTCGATCAGATCCCACTTGTTGACCACGATAATGGAAGCCTTGCCCTGTTCGTGGGCATAGCCGGCAACCTTGGAATCCTGTTCCGTGAAGCCCTCTGTGGCATCGATCAGAATCAGGCACACGTCCGCACGGTCTACCGCCATATAGGCACGCAGCACGCTGTAGTGTTCGATCCGCTCGGTAACGCGGGCTTTTTTCCGGATACCGGCAGTGTCGATCAGCACGAACTTGCCGTCCTCGTTTTCCACAGTCGTATCCGTTGCATCACGGGTGGTGCCGGCAACATTGGACACGATCGCCCGTTCTTCGCCGGCGATACGGTTCACCAGCGAGGACTTGCCCACATTGGGCTTGCCGATAATTGCCACATGAATGGCATCTTCGTCGTCCTCCAGCTGATCCTCCGGCGGCAGCAGATCGTAAACTGCGTCCAGCATATCGCCGGTGCCGTGACCGTGTGCTGCGGAGATCGGAAACGGGTCGCCGATGCCCAGATTGTAGAACTCATACAGTTCCATCGGCGGTTCCCCGATAGAATCGCACTTGTTGACAGCCAGAACCACCGGCTTGCCGCTTTTCTGGAGCATGCTTGCCACGGCACTGTCATCAGCCGTCACGCCGCAGCGAACGTCAGTCACCAGCACGATCACGTCCGCCCGTTCGATCGCCAGTTCCGCCTGCCGCCGCATCTGCTTCAGAATCACGTCATCGGTCACCGTTTCGATACCGCCGGTATCCACCAGCATGAACGAACGGTTCCGCCATTCGCCCTTGGCATAGATCCGGTCGCGGGTCACGCCGGGGGTATCCTCGACGATCGACAACCGCTGTCCGATCAGCTTATTAAACAGCGTGGACTTTCCCACATTGGGTCGTCCCACCACCGCTACAACAGGTAATGCCATATGATTTTTCATCTCCTTGATTTTTTGATTCGTTTAGCCTCCCTTATCAGCCTCCCCTGAAAGGGGAGGGGGACCAGCGAAGCTGGTGGAGGGGTTCTGTGTGAAATCTTTTGCTTGGTGTAAAAGATTTAGGGGTAACCCCTCAGTCAGTGCTACGCACTGCCAGCTCCCCTAAAGGGGAGCCCAATTAAGCCTCCCCTTTAGGGGAGGGGAACCGCCACTAGGCGGTGGAGGGGTTCTTCTGTGAAATCTTTTGCATAATGTTCCAGGTTACACGGAAGTATCCCTCAGTCACCTACGGTGACAACTCCCCCGCTATCATGCCCCCAATCCGAGGACAGCATACAAAAAAGAGAGGCGACACAAGCCGCCTCTCCTCCTCGTACAAAACAAAATCGTCTTGTCAGTCAGCACTTATTCTGCATCGTCCATCTTCAGAACAGCAACGCCCTTGTAAAATCCGCAGTTCTTGCAGACCTTGTGCGGAGCTTTGAACGCACCGCAGTTGCTGCATGTGCTCATTGCAGGTGCATCGAGCTTCCAAACAGCAGAACGTCTTTTGTTACGTCTTGCCTTGGAGACCTTATTCTTCGGTACAGCCATGTTTTGGCACCTCCTTCTACTTTCGACAGTCGCAGGTGGTTTCGTTCAGATTGCACCCGCAAATATCGCACAAACCCTTGCAGTCCTCCCGACAAAGCATCTTTGTCGGCAGCATGAGCAAAAGGTCTGAGATTGCTGTCTCATTCATATCAATGCTGTCGTGTTGTGCGACGAGGTATGTATCATAGATGTCGCCTTCGCTCTGGAGGGACGGTACGACTGTGTGAGAAAAGTCATACGAATAGTCCCGCCGCAGTTCCGCCAGACAGCGGTCACAGACCGCATCTAAGGTACAGGAAACGGTATATTTCAGTGTCACGATACCGGCACGGTTCGAAAACTCGCCCTGTACAGACACCGGTGCGGCAAATGTATAGCCGCGTACCTCGGACAGTTCTTCCAGCGAGATCGTATAATCCACCGGCAGATGCATGCCCTCTATCTGAAAAATCTCCCGTAACTGTAGAATCATACCTGTTCCTTTCACGCATTGCATCATTTATTATAACAAATTTCCAGCTGCCTTGTCAAGTCCTTTTTCAAAAAATTCGAAAAAAGCAGCATTTTTCCCTGTTATCGGGAATCCAGACCTCTTAGGCAATAACGCACAAAGATTGTGCGACAGATGCGTCGTCAAATTTTTCGTCAGATGAAACAAAAAGCGGAGTGAATACTTGATGTATTCACGAGCATTTTTGTGAAATATGAGAGAAAATTTGCAAGCAGATGGCGTGCAAAGTCGCCAGACGCTCTTTGTGCGGTGTTGCCATTAGTCTACGAACTTGGTCACAGAAGCCGGCAGTTCGGAAACGTCTGCGGAAACGGTGAAAGTCACAACGGAATCGTCGCCGGTCAGCTTGTCCAGCTTTTCCAGAGTACGTCCCAGTTCCTCGAAGTCCGCACCAGCGATCTTCAGGATACCGTCTACATAGATCTCCTTGATGTCATAGTTGCCAGCCAGCATGCCTGCTACGAAACCATAGAATGCATCGAAGGTGTCGATCGCAAACTGCTCTGTATCGCACCATCTAACCTTGTAGCTGATGGAACGACGCAGTGTTTCGCCCTTTTCGATGCAAACCAGACAGCCGTTGGTGTTCTTGACTGCTGTGTTGATTCTATCGATAATGATCTTGGTCTTACCGCTTCCCTTTTTACCTGTAATCAGTCGAATCATGATGATAACTCCTTTCGCACCGGAATTCCGGTACTTGTTTATTCCTTCACAGCCGCATCACCGGCTGTTGAATACATAAAGTATTTGCCCGTTATTCTGCCAGCTTTGCTTCCAGAGCAGCCTTCTGGTCTTCATAGCCCGGCTTGCCCAGCAGAGCGAACATATTCTTCTTGTAGCTTTCTACACCCGGCTGGTTGAACGGGTTTACGCCCAGCAGATAGCCGGAAACTGCACAAGCCTTTTCGAAGAAGTAGATCAGATAGCCGAGGCTCTTTTCAGAAACGTCCTCTACCTCGAGGATCATATTCGGTACGCCGCCGTCGGTGTGTGCCAGAACAACGCCTTCCAGAGCCTTGCGGTTTACCACAGACATGTTCTGGTTGGTCAGGAAGTTCAGACCGTCCAGATTCTCTGCGTCCGGTTCCAGATAGAAGTCCTGCTTCGGCTTCTTGATGTCCACAACGGTTTCGAACAGAATGCGGCTTCCTTCCTGAATATACTGACCCATAGAGTGCAGGTCGGTGGAGAATACTGCGGAGGACGGGAAAATGCCCTTGTTGTCCTTGCCTTCGCTTTCGCCGAACAGCTGCTTGTACCATTCTGCCATGGTCACGAAGCTGGGCTCATAAGAAACCAGCATTTCCACGTTCTTGCCCTTGCGGTACAGAATGTTCCGCAGTGCAGCATACTTGTAGCAGTCGTTGTTGTCGAAATCTGCGGTGAGTTCCTTCTGTGCTTCTGCGGCACCAGCCATCAGGGCTTCGATGTCACAGCCGGCAACTGCGATCGGCAGCAGACCTACAGCAGTCAGAACGGAGTAACGGCCGCCCACATCGTCCGGAACCACGAAAGTTTCATAGCCCTCTGTGTCGGACAGGGACTTCAGTGTGCCCTTTGCCTTATCTGTGGTTGCAAAGATGTGATCCTTGGCACCGTCCTTGCCGTACTTCTTTTCTACCAGCTGCTTGAACACACGGAATGCCAGAGCCGGCTCTGTGGTCGTGCCGGACTTGGAAATGACGTTGACAGAGAAATCTCTGCCCTCGCAGATCGAGATCACTTCGTTCAGGTAGGTGGGGTTGATGTTGTTGCCCACATAGTAGATGTCCGGTGTGTCCTTCTTCAGGTTGTTGTAGAACGGGGACTTCAGGAATTCGATCGCCGCACGGGCACCCAGATAAGAACCGCCGATACCGATCACGACCAGTACCTCAGAATTCTTCTGGATCTTCTTGGCAGCCGCCTGAATTCTTGCGAATTCTTCCTTGTCATAGTCGGTCGGCAGTGTCAGCCAGCCCAGAAAATCAGAACCCAGACCGTTCTTTTCGTGCAGCATCTTTGCAGATGCTTCCACCTGATGACGGATTCCGGTCAGTTCGTCCGGATTCACATAATTTGCCAGATATTTTGTATTCAGCTTTACAGAAGACATAGTACAATTTCCCTCCACTTTCTTCTCAAGGCGTTGGACAGTACGGCGAAAAACGCTGCTTCCGCCAGACCATTCCCTTGTGACCGCAGGAACGCTCTGACAGAAACTGCACATACGGGTGCTGTCCAACCACTTTACCACTTATATCATACTATATTCTGCGGCAGATTGCAAGGGGTATCTGGATTCTTGTATAATCTACACAATTTTTCCGATTACATTTTAAGCATTTTGACCGTTATTTGATACAGAGCGTCCCAGAAGTCCCGCACCGGCACTGCATCAGCCGCCGCCACGTCAGTTTCATATAACAACGTGTTCCCCTGATAGAACGCGGCATGCCCCAGCTTCTGCCCTTTCCGGACGGGAGCCTGCACAAAACGGGGCAGTACCATAACGGTTTCCAGCTCCGTGCAGCTGCGTGGTACCACCAGCCCTTTCAGCGGCCCCGACTCCGCCAGCACTGCCCGTTCCACGCCGCCGCGGACTTGTACCGGATAGAGGAACTCGCCGGACAGCTGGGGCTGCACCACTTTCCAGCCGGCGAAGCCCTTCCGCAGCAGCTGTTTCGCCAGAGTGAAGCGGCTGTCGGTGTCCCCGCACCCCAGCACCACCGCCACGCACTGCATGCCGTTCCGCCTGGCACCGGCGGCAATGCTCCAGCCCTCCGCTTCGCTGTGACAAGCCTTGAAGCCGATGCTGGTTTCGTCGGTACGGGAAAAGGTGTTTTCGTTGACCAGTTCCGTGGCTTCTCCCCGCAGGAAATCCCGCCACGTCCGGAAATAGGGCTGCAACGCTGTCTTTTTCGCCAGAGCACAGCAGAGCCGTCCCAGATCTGCCGCGGTGGTGTAGCTGGTGTCGGTGTTCCCCTGGGGGCTGGTGAACCACGTGTCCCGCATGCCCAGATCAAAGGCACGGGCGTTCATGTCCATGACGAACTGCTTCGTGTCACCGGCGGCAGCTGCGGCAAGCACAACGGCGGCATCGTTGGCGTTCCCCACGATCAGCCCTTTCAGCAAGTCCCCCACAGTCATTTCCTCGCCGGCGGTGAGCCAGATCACAGCCCCCTTGGTGCCGGTCACCGCATCTGTGGCAGTAAGCACTGTGTCCATTGTCCACGCCCCCTGCTCCAGCTGCTCCGCCGCCAGCAATGCCGTCATCAGCTTCGCCATCGCTCCGCAGGGCAGCCGGTCACTGCCGTGGGATTCCAGCAGTACCGTGCCGGTTTCTGCCTCCAGCAGGGCATAGGCAGCCGCAGGGATCTCCGGCTCCTCCGCCGCCGAAACCGCCGCCGGACTTCCCGGCAGCAGCCACCAGAACAACAGCACTCCGCAGCACAGCAACGCCGCATAACGTTTCATAAGCACACCCTCCCGAATTCGTTTTGTATTTTGTATAAAATATGCCGAACAGGGTGCGGGTATGCGGTGTTTTGCAGCGGCGGAATGACTGGGGTTTTCTCTGTTGTCAATTAGGCTCCCCCTTTGTTATTCAGGCTCCCTTGAAAAGGGAGCTGGCAGCCGCAGGCTGACTGAGGGATTTTTGCGTAAATCTGAAACATTATGCAAAAGATCTCAGCAGTATCCCTCCACCAGCTTCGCTGGTCCCCCTCTCCTTTCAGGAGAGGCTTATTTCCACAGTTATCAAAAATAAAAATTCTTAACTATTGCAGTGTATTACAGAATTGAAAGTAAGGATCTCTTTTGCTATTTAGCCTCCCCTGAAAGGGGAGGGGAACCGCCGTTAGACGGTGGAGGGGTTCTTTCGTGAAATCTTTTCCATTCCGTTTTAGATTTCACAGAAGTACCCCTCAGTCACCTGCGGTGCCAGCTCC
>NZ_KI260315.1:11372-19561 GCF_000468015.1 Ruminococcus callidus ATCC 27760
TGAAAAGGGAGGGGGACCAGCGAAGCTGGTGGAGAGGTTTTTTGTGAAATCTTTTTCTTTATGTGATGTATCAGGACACCTTTCAGTCAAGCCTACGTCTTGCCCGCTTCCCTAAAGAAAGACCCCAAAACAGAAAAACGGCACCCCGTTGCCGGAGTGCCGTCTTCCCCTCTTACTATTCTACTCAATCTTTGAAAAGATATGTGTTCTCAAAATAATCTGTACTTACTTGACAATGTACTTGCCGATAGATTCTACCAGCTTTTCCGGATCATCGGTGTGTGCCTGCAGCTTGATCGGCTTGGACAGATCCAGGCTGAAAATGCCCATGATCGACTTTGCATCGATGGCATAACGACCGGACACCAGATCAATGTCATAGTTAAACAGCATAACCTTGTTTACGAAATCCTTTACATCATTGATTGCATTCAGCTGAATTGTGGTTTCATACATAACAATTACCTCCTCTTGAAGGGGTTACCTCTCGCCCTTCCGGTGTCACAATAAATTGCAGAACGAAAAGCGAACTCCACGCTACGGCAACGTGCACACCGCATCATGCTTTCTTTTGGAAGTTTCTGACGCCTTCCGTTTCTGTACTTATAGTCTACCACGAAAAATTTTTCTTGTCAAGATGATTGCAACATTTTCGTCGATATAGTATAATAGATGATGAAATCGCCGCTGCTTTTTTGACAGTGACGTTAATTTTCATGAAAATCCGGTGAAAATGACACAAAGATTTCGGGAAAATCCGGTGGTTTTTTCCGCAGATTCCGTCGAAAAAGCTGCCGGATCTTTCCCCCGAGGAGGTCACACCCAAACTTGAACTGTTATTTTTACACATTCGGCTGCAAGGTGAACACCTGTGAAACCGCCGGCATGCAGTCCCTGCTGCAAAACGCCGGCTATACCGTGGTTTCCCAGCCGGAGCAGGCGGACATCTTTTTGTTCAACTCCTGCACCGTCACCGCCTCCGGCGACAGCCGCCTACACCACGCCATGCGAAAAGTCCGGCGGGAACACCCCGATGCTCTGCTAGTGCTCACCGGCTGCTATCCGCAGGCGTATCCGGAACAGGCTGCGGCGATCCCCGAAGCCGATCTGATTATCGGCACCAAGCACCGCAGCCGTCTGCCGGCACTGCTCGCACAGCTGTGCCAGAACCACGCCCGCATCGCCGCCGTGGACAGCTACGCCCGGCAGGACGATTTCGAGGTGCTCCCCTGTGACACCATGCCGGACAACACCCGTGCGTTCCTGAAGATCCAGGACGGGTGCAACTGCTTTTGCAGCTACTGCATCATTCCCTACGCACGGGGACGCTGCCGGAGCCTTTCGCTGAAAGACGTTGCCGCCGGAGCCGCTGCCTTTGCGAAAAACGGCTATCGGGAGATCGTCCTCTGCGGCATCAATCTGGGCTTCTACGGCATGGAGTGGGGCGGCTCGCTGGCAGAAGCCGTGGAGTGCTGTGCCCGCACCGCCGGCGTGGAGCGTGTCCGGCTGGGTTCTCTCGAACCGGAACGGCTGACCGAGGAACAGCTTTCCCGACTGGCAGCCCTGCCCCAGTTCTGCCCCCAGTTCCACCTGTCCCTGCAAAGCGGCTGTGACAAGACACTGCATGCCATGAACCGGAAATACGACAGTGCGGAATACGCGGAGATCTGCCGGAGGATCCGGCGGTACTTCCCCGACTGTGCCATTACCACGGATTTCATGGTGGGCTTTCCCGCCGAGAGCGAAGTGGACTTTCAGACCTCGCTGGCGTTTGCGGAACGCATGGGCTTCGCCGCCATGCACGTGTTCCGCTATTCCCCCAGAGCCGGCACCCGTGCCGCACAGTTCCCCGACCAGTGCAGCGGAGCCGAAAAAACCAGCCGCATGGAACGTGCCCAGAAAGCGGCGAAAACCGCAAAGGAAAACTTCCTGAAAAGCCAGATCGGCAAGGAATTTCCAGTACTTTTTGAACGGGAACGGGGCGACGGCTACCACGTGGGACATACCCCGAACGGCACCGTTGTGCGAATTTCTGCAAAAAATCCAAAAAAAAGTTTGCGTAATCGCGTTTTTTGTGTTAGAATAGTAGAGAGTGATGCGGAATGCTGCTATGGGATACTGACTGGGAAAAGCCTCCCCTGAAAGGGGTGACTCCCCACGGGGTGGGGAGATGCCCGCAGGGCAGAGGGGACCGCTCAGTACGAGGGGGACCGCCGACAGGCGGTGGAGGGGTTCTTTCGTGAAATCTTTTACATGATGTAATAGATTTAGGGGTAACCCCTCAGTCAGTGCTACGCACTGCCAGCTCCCCTTTCAGGGGAGCCTATGTACAAATCAGCCTCCCCTGAAAGGGGAGGGGGACCAGCGAAGCTGGTGGAGGGATTTCTTGTGGAATCTTTTATGCAATGTGCAAGATTTACGAAGTTACCCCTCAGTCAAGCCTGCGGCTTGCCAGCTCAGCACAAGGCACGCCCTTCGGGTGCCCTAAAGGGGAGCCAGTTCACAACATCGCAGCACCCGCAAATCCAAAATAAAGGAGATTTACCATGTCTGTTTTTCGTATTTATGTGGAGAAAAAGCCGGAATTCGCGGTAGAAGCCCGCTCTGTTCTGAGCGACGTGCAGACCGCACTCCGTCTGAATGTCACCGACATTCGCATTTTCCACCGCTATGATGCAGATCATCTGACGGCAGAAGCTTTCCAGCGTGCCGTTCCCACCGTATTTTCTGAACCGGCGGTGGATCACACCTACACAGAACTGCCGGCTCTGGAAGAAGGGCAGCGGACATTCGCGACCGAATACCTGCCGGGACAGTTCGACCAGCGTGCCGACAGCTGCGAGCAGTGTATCCAGATCCTGCTTCAGGGCGAACGCTGCCGTGTCCGCACAGCAGATGTCTACGTCGTTACCGGCAACCTGACCGATGCAGAATTCGACCGTCTGAAAAAGTATCTCATCAATCCGGTGGAACGCCGCGAAGCTTCTCCGGAACTGCCGGAAACACTGGACACCAACTATACCATTCCGACAACAGTAGAAACCCTCACCGGCTTCATCTCCCTGTCGGAGGACGAACTGAAACAGTTCATCGCTGACTACGGTCTGGCAATGGATCTCGGCGACATTCAGTTCTGCCAGAAATACTTCCGCGATACCGAACACCGCGACCCCACCATTACCGAGGTTCGCATGATCGATACCTACTGGTCTGACCACTGCCGCCACACCACATTCCTGACACAGATTTCCGACGTGGACATTCCCACCGACTATATCAGGGAAACCTATGACGCATACTGCACCGTCCGGCAGGAACTGGGCAGAGGCGAAAAGCCCATGACGCTCATGGACTTGGCAACCATCGCTGCCAAGAAGCTGAAAGCGGACGGCAAGCTGAACGATCTGGACGAGAGCGAGGAGATCAACGCCTGCTCCGTCAAGATCAAGGTGGACATCGACGGCAAAGAAGAGGACTGGATCCTCATGTTCAAGAACGAAACCCACAACCACCCCACCGAGATCGAGCCGTTCGGCGGTGCTGCGACCTGTCTGGGCGGTGCGATCCGTGACCCGCTGTCGGGGCGTTCCTACGTATATCAGGCAATGCGTGTCACCGGTGCAGCCAATCCGCTGGTGCCGGTAGAGGATACCATCGCCGGCAAGCTGCCCCAGAGAAAGATCACCGTGGGTGCTGCCAACGGCTACAGCTCCTACGGCAACCAGATCGGTCTGGCAACCGGCCACGTGGCAGAGGTATACCACCCCGGCTACATGGCGAAGCGTATGGAGATCGGTGCGGTACTGGGTGCTGCTCCGGCTTCCAATATCCGCAGAGAAGCCCCCGTCCCCGGCGATATTGTCATTCTGCTGGGCGGCAAGACCGGACGTGACGGCTGCGGCGGTGCGACCGGTTCTTCCAAGTCCCACACCGTGGAATCTCTGGGACACTGCGGTGCAGAAGTCCAGAAGGGTAACGCTCCGGAAGAACGCAAACTCCAGCGTCTGTTCCGCAACCCCACTGTGACACAGATGATCAAACGCTGCAACGACTTCGGTGCAGGCGGCGTTTCCGTTGCGATCGGCGAACTGACCGACGGTCTGGAGATCGATCTGAACGCCGTACCGAAAAAGTATGACGGTCTGGACGGCACAGAGATCGCGATCAGCGAATCGCAGGAACGTATGGCTGTGGTGGTTGCCGCAGAAGATGCCGACAAGTTCATCAAGGAAGCCGGCAAGGAAAATCTGGAAGCTACGATCGTGGCAACCGTACAGGCAGAACCCCGCCTGCGGATGCACTGGAACGGCAACACCATTGTTGACCTGTCCCGTGAGTTCCTGAACTCCAACGGTGCCGTAAAGCACACCGACATTGCCATTGAAGCACCGCAGCCGGCAGCAGAATCCACCCTCACCGACAGTGCAGACGCATGGACAGAACTGCTGTCCAGCCTGAACATCTGCTCCCAGAAGGGCCTGATCGAAAAGTTCGACTCCACCATTGGTGCCGGCACTGTGCTGATGCCTTTTGGCGGTGTCTACCAGCTGTCGCCCTCACAGGCAATGGCTGCCAAGATTCCGGTGCTCAAGGGCGAAACCAACACCTGCTCGCTCATGGGCTGGGGCTATAATCCCACGGTCAGCGAACGCAACCCCTATCTGGGTGCCATGGACGCAGTCATCACCTCCATTGCCAAGGTCGTTGCAGCCGGCGGCAGCTGGCACCACTGCTGGCTGACATTCCAGGAATACTTCGAGCGTACCCAGAATGATCCCAAGCGTTGGGGCAAGCCCATGGCTGCCCTGCTGGGTGCATTCAAGGCACAGCTGGAACTGTCCTGCGGCTCTATCGGCGGTAAGGACTCCATGTCCGGTACGTTCGAGAACATCGATGTTCCGCCGACGCTGGTATCCTTTGCCGTTTCCACCGCCAAGGCAGACAAGGTGGTTTCCACCGAATTCAAGCAGGCTGGCGACAAGGTCGTGATGCTCCGTCCGGAAACTGACGAAAACGGTATCCCCAGCTTCGAGAGCGTTCGTGCCACATTCGACAAGGTCGAAGCAATGATCGCCGCCGGCCGCATTCGTGCCGGCTGGGTCATCGACTACGGCGGCGTGGCAGAGGGTATCGCCAAGATGTGCTTCGGCAACGGCATCGGCTTCACCTTTGACCGCCAGCTGACAGACGCAGAACTGTTCCAGCCCTGCTGCGGCGGCTTCCTGCTGGAACTCTGCGGCGATGCAGAGGACGGCGAGGACGTGATCGGTTCCACCAGCGAAAAGCCGGAGATCGTCTGCCCGAAGTTCACCCTCCAGCTGGACAAGCTGCTGTCCGTCTGGGAGAAGAAGCTGGAGCCGGTATTCCCCTGCCGCATCAAGACCACCACAGAGGTTCCGGAAAAGCTGTCCTATCCGAGAAAGACCACGCTGTCCGCTTCGGTCAAGAGTGCACAGCCCCGCGTGCTGATTCCGGTATTCCCCGGCACCAACTGCGAATACGACACTGCCCGCGTCTTTGAGCGTGCCGGTGCAAGACCGCAGACCTTTATCGTCCGCAACCTGTCCGCAGCGGCAATGGAAGATTCTATCACCACCTTTGCGGCAATGGTTCGTCAGGCACAGATCATCATGATCCCCGGCGGCTTCAGCGGCGGCGACGAGCCGGAGGGCAGCGGTAAGTTCATTACGGCGTTCTTCCGCAACCCCCGCATCAAGGACGCTGTCCACGACCTGCTGAAGAACCGCGACGGTCTGATGCTGGGTATCTGCAACGGCTTCCAGGCACTGGTAAAGCTGGGACTGGTACCGTTCGGCGAGATCATGGACATGACCGATGTATCCCCGACGCTGACCTTCAACACCATTGCCCGCCACCAGTCCATGCTGGTACGGACACGCATCGCTTCCAACAAGTCCCCGTGGCTGTACGGCACCGAGGTGGACGATGTGCACACCGTAGCCATTTCCCACGGTGAGGGACGCTTTGTTGCTCCGCCGGAACTGCTGGCAGACATGGCGAAGAACGGACAGATCGCCACCCAGTACGTGGACATGGACGGCAACCCGACCATGGACATTCACTTCAACCCCAACACTTCCATGATGGCGATCGAGGGCATCACCTCTCCGGACGGCAGAGTGCTGGGCAAAATGGGACACAGCGAACGTATCGGACAGAACCTGTATCAGAACGTTCCGGGCGAAAAGGATCAGAAGATCTTCGAAAGCGGTGTCGCATACTTCAAGTAATCGTTTGATTCCTGCGGGAACGTGAGAACATTCCGTTTCCAGTCATTACAAAACCGCCATACCCAGATGCAAAAGTGCATGGGTGTGGCGGTTTTTGTTATGTTGTTAAGCCATAAATGGCTCCCTTGAAAAGGCACCCGTAGGGCGTGCCTTGTGCTGAGCTGGCAAGTTACAAATGTTCTCTTTAGGGCTCCCCTGAAAGGGGAGCTGTCACCGCAGGTGACTGAGGGGTACCTTCCGTGAAACCTCGCACATCAAGCAAAAGATTCCACAGAACCCCTCCACCAGCTTCGCTGGTCCCCCTCGTACTGAGCGGTCCCCTCTGCCCTGCGGGCATCTCCCCACCCCGTGGGGAGTCACCCCTTTCAGGGGAGGCTTTTTGACATTCAGGCTCCCCTGAAAGGGGAGCTGGCAGCCGCAGGCTGACTGAGGGGTTATCTCGTAAATCTTTTACAACAAGCAAAAGATTTCACACAAGAACCCCTCCACCGCCTATCGGCGGTTCCCCTCCCCTAAAGGGGAGGCTTTAATCAGGCTCCCCTTTAGGGGAGCTGGCAGCCGTAGGCTGACTGAGGGGTACTTCCGTACATCTAAAACATCACACAAAAAAGCAGCCGCACACCTCCACAGGTGCGTGACTGCTTTTGCATTATTTCTCTGCAAACACCGTGCTTTGCAG
Organism: Ruminococcus callidus ATCC 27760; assembly: GCF_000468015.1. Taxonomy (GTDB): domain Bacteria; phylum Bacillota; class Clostridia; order Oscillospirales; family Ruminococcaceae; genus Ruminococcus_C; species Ruminococcus_C callidus. The sequence continues at coordinate 18,303 of NZ_KI260315.1, forward strand.
CTGCTGCTTGGCAGCATCGAGGTCGATCTCCAGCACCGACTGCCCGCCGACATCTGCCCCCTGAAACGTGCCGTCTGCCGGCACACGCTGCTGCTGCATGTCATAGGTCGCCAGCTTGAACGGCGTAGTAAGGGCATAGCCGTACAGCCCCGGCACCGACATGTTGGTCGTCATCTTCGGCAGTGCTCCCATGCACACGGGGAGCAGCCGGAACGGGTTGCCCTTGACCTTGCTCATGACCTGGCTCATCACTGTCCGCTGCCGTTCGGTACGCTCAAAGTCGGCGTTGCCCACATAGCGGATACGGCTATAGGAGAGAGCCTGCTTGCCGTCCAGCGTCAGCTTGCCGCCGCCGTCCAGCAGGTCGTCCTCCCGATCGTCGCCCATAATTTCATTGACTTCGCTGATGAGGATCTCGTTGACTGCCTCCGCCTCACGGTCGGAGATCTCCAGTTCCACGCCGCCCACCGCATCGATCATGGCGGCACACGCGGCAAAAGTGATCATCACATAATCGTCAATATGTACGTCGAAATTCTCCTCCAGCGTGTCCATCAGCAGTTCCGGCCCGCCGTAGGAATACGCCGCGTTCAGCTTGTCGCTGCCGTATCCCGGAATATCCACATAGGCATCACGCATAAAGGAAGTCATATAGATCTGATCGGTGCGGGAGTTCATGGACACCAGAATCATAGAGTCCGAACGCCCCCGTTCCTCGTTGGGGTCACGGGTGTCCGTGCCGATCACCAGCACGCTTTTCACATAGGCAGCGTCCATGCTGCCGCTGGTCACGCCGCGGTCGCCGGTGCTCACCCGATTCATACCCAGAATGCCGATCATGGCAACTGCCGAGTACAGGAGGAACACCGCCACCACGATCGTCAGCAGCACCCGAAACAACCTGCCCAGAAACGAGCCTTTCCGGCGGCGGTGCACAGTCGGACGACGGCTGCTCTCCTGTCGGGGAGCCGTTTGCTGACGGGGAGCACTCTGCGGCGGTGCACTTTGTCTGCGGGGCGGTTCCTGCCGCGGCGGTGCACTGGGACGAGGCTGCTGTGCCGGTCTGGGCTGGCTCTGCCGCGGGGCACTCTGTCCCTGTCGGGGAGCACCTTGCCGCGGCTGCTGGCGGTAGACATTCTGCTGGGGCTGCCGTGCCGGCTGGCGATACCCCTGCGGCTGTCCGCCGGTGTGCGAAGCATACCCGCCGCCCTGCGGCTGCCGGTAACCGTTCTGGGAGTACCCCTGCTGCCCGTAGCCGT
>NZ_KI260316.1:0-1081 GCF_000468015.1 Ruminococcus callidus ATCC 27760
AGTGGGACATTAAGGTCTCCCTGAAAACAAATGAAGTCATTTCGGGATTTGGCTGGTCGTGGAGCAAAAAGTAAAGCGGGTGCTGTGGCACTCGCTCTTTTCCGTTATTGGTGTATTGGTAAACATGCAGGGGCAGTTGTGCAATGGCTTCTGAAAGCACTCTCACGCAGGCATACACCACGGTATGCTGCATGGCACTGCGGTCATCTACTCGTTTGCCGCTGTGGGCTCGTCCGAAAAAGTAGGTGTAAGATGGTGAATCATAACTGTTTTTCGGCTTATCTCTGGACTTGAAAAGTCCGCTGAAAATTCCCATGAAATCACGCTCCTTTCTTGACTTTTCGTATATGGGTGTGGTATAATATGCTTAACAGTATGTAGGGCATCAGCCTTACAAATCAGAATTTAGAGGAGCAAAATACTATGAATCCTGAAATAGATATAAGTAATGTTACCCTAAAAACAGAGCGTTTGTTGATTCGCCCGTGGCGGCAATCCGATCTTGATGACTTTTATTCCTACGCTTCAGTAGATGGAGTCGGACAAATGGCGGGTTGGAAGCCTCATGAAAGCAAGGAAGAATCTAAGATTATTCTTGATATGTTCATTAGCCATAAGAAAACATTTGCACTCGAATATCAGGGCAAAGTAATAGGTTCTGTTGGGATCGAAAAATACAATGAAACTCACTTCCCGGAATTTGAAAATAAGAAATGCCGTGAGATAGGCTATGTTCTGAGCAAAGAATATTGGGGACAAGGTTTGATGCCGGAAGCGTTGAAAGAAGTAATTCGTTTTCTCTTTGAGAACGCTAATCTTGATGTAATCTTCTGTGGTCACTTCTTGTGGAATGAGCAATCTCATAGAGTTCAGGAAAAAAGTGGTTTCAAACACTATGCATTTGATACCTATGAGACGGCATTCGGTACAACGGAAGAAAATGAGGTAACCATTCTAAAAAGAGAAGATTGGGTATTGCAGTAAATTCCATTTTACCGAACTGACATCAACTATAAAATCAGCATCTCCCTCGAATCATAAATAGAATCATCAGAAACGCATCCACAGCGGATTGCACGGT
>NZ_KI260316.1:1181-1664 GCF_000468015.1 Ruminococcus callidus ATCC 27760
GCTTGATGTTTCCGGCAGGGTCACGGCGAATGAAGATATTGTCCATCATCCACCTTAAAACAGGGTGTCCGTTATGGACGAGTTTCTGTTCAAGGGTCAGTTTCATTAGTTCCTTTGTAGGCGGTGACATATCTTTGTATCCTTGCCCGAATTGCACCATTGTAAAACCCAATCCCTCAAGGTTCTGCGACATCTGCACCGCACCCCAACGGTCGAAAGCAATCTCTTTGATGTGAAATTTCTGCCCCAGTTCATCGATGAAGTTTTCGATAAAACCATAGTGAACCACATTTCCTTCAGTGGTTTTCAGATAGCCTTGCCGTTCCCAAATATCATATGGAACGTGGTCACGTCTTACTCTAAGTGGCAAAGTTTCTTCCGGCAGCCAGAAGTAAGGCAAAATGTAATAATGTTCATCATCTTCTGTAGGCGGAAACACCAAAACAAATGCTGTAATATCCGTTGTAGAGGAAAGGTCAAGTC
>NZ_KI260316.1:1764-3272 GCF_000468015.1 Ruminococcus callidus ATCC 27760
AGATTCTTCCTTCGAGTTCGGATTCATCAAAAGCCACCTTGCATTTATCCCATTTCTCCATCGGCATCCAACGTACCGCTTGTTTTACCCACTGATTCAAACGCAGTTGCCGAAAGGCGTTCTCTTCGCCGGGAGTCTCCTTTGCAGAGTTACACGCAGCCACCACCTTATCCATTCCGATGGTTTTGTCCAGACTTGGATTTGCCTTTTTCCAAACCTTCGGGTCAGTCCAATCTTCCGATTCATCTGCACCATAAATAACCGGATAGAAAGTCGGATCATGTTTTCTGCCTTCCAGAATATCTTTTGCTTTCTGATGTACTTCATAGCAAATAGAATTTGTATCTGTTCCTGCCGTGGTGATAAGAAAGTAAAGCGGCTGCATTCTGGCATCACCGGAACCTTTGGTCATGACATCAAAGAGCTTTCGGTTCGGCTGCGTATGAAGCTCATCAAACACAACCCCGTGGATATTGAAGCCGTGTTTGCTGTATGCCTCGGCGGAAAGCACCTGATAAAAGCTGTTTGTAGGAATGTACACGATGCGTTTTTGTGAGGTCAGAATCTTCACTCGCTTGGAAAGGGCAGGGCACATCCGCACCATATCCGCCGCCACATCAAATACAATGGCAGCCTGTTGACGGTCGGCGGCACAACCGTAAACTTCAGCTCTTTCCTCACCGTCGCCACAGGTAAGCAAAAGTGCAACAGCGGCGGCAAGTTCCGACTTACCATTTTTCTTCGGAATTTCAATGTAGGCAGTGTTGAATTGCCGATAGCCGTTCGGTTTCAGAACCCCAAACAGGTCACGGATTATCTGTTCCTGCCAGTCCAGCAGTTCAAATTTCTTCCCTGCCCAGGTGCCTTTGGTGTGGCTGAGGCATTCAATAAAAGAGACAGCATAGTCTGCCGCCTTTTTGTTATACTTGGAATCCTCCGCCATAAAACGGGTCGGTTTAAATCTTGCTATTGTTCTCACCCCCCAATAAAAAAGACCTGCCAAAAAGCAAGTCTGCATCATTTATTTTAATGCCCTCAAGGGGCAGTTTTGTAATCGAGATTCCGTTCCCATTGTAACCATATTACCATACAAATTCAAGAATAGCAAGCGGCTAAATGGGCAGAAAAAACGTCGAAATTTCTACGTTTTCTTGTGTACCATACACGAACAAAAATCAGGTGTACGACCGCCAGAGCCTTTCGGCTCCGGCTTGTGGGATTCGGTTTTGGAAAAATCAGTTGTACTGTTTCAGCAGGATCGCCAGTGCAGTTTCAGTTTCTTCATCCTCCGGCGGAATATCCATGCCCCGGTCGAAATTGAACACCGTTTTGCCATTCCGCCGCAGGGAGATTTTCGAGGCTCTGCCTTCCTCATATCCAAAAGTGGAAGGCTCCTCGTAATGTTTCACCCAGTAGTGAAAAGTGCTCGTTCCTACCTGAATTGTTCCTTCTGTCCACATTGTTTTTTCCTCCAGTTTTCGTTGTTTTTGCCTTTCGGCATGATGTAT
>NZ_KI260317.1:0-476 GCF_000468015.1 Ruminococcus callidus ATCC 27760
CAGCAGAAAGTGAGAAATACATGAAAGCAGATACTCAGTTCTGGCGAGATCTGAAAGCCAATCGCCAGAAGATGACCAAACAGCAATACAGAACCATTAAGGGACAGGCAGTCAGCGGAAAAGTGCTGGATGCCAGAAAAGGTTTACAGAAAGTTTTGAAGCGGAGGAATGGAGCATGACCACAACCAAAGAATTTCAGCTTGTTGACATCAACAAGTTAGTGCCTTATGCCAACAACGCCAGAACGCACAACAAGGAACAGATCCTGAAGCTTCGCTCTTCTCTGCGTGAGTTTGGATTTGTCAATCCCGTCATTATCGACAAGGCATATAACGTCCTCGCCGGTCACGGCAGAATTGAAGCCGCAAAAGAAGAAGGTATTGCAGAAGTACCCTGTGTGTATGCCGACCATCTGACCGAAGCACAGAAGAAAGCGTATATTCTTGCTGACAACCGGATGGCATTGGATGCAGGCT
>NZ_KI260317.1:576-1564 GCF_000468015.1 Ruminococcus callidus ATCC 27760
ACGAAGAACTGCTGTCCGTTGAAATGCAGGAACTGCAGGAGCTCGGATTCGACCTTGGGTTGACTGGTTTCGATGAATCTGAAATCGCTGACCTTTTCGACATTAACAGTGATGAAGCAAAACAGGATGATTTTGATGTAAATGCAGAACTGGAAAAGCCCTGCAAATCCAAAACAGGTGACATCTGGCATCTTGGAAAGCATACTGTTATCTGCGGTGATTCCACTTTGCCGGAAACCTATACAGCACTTCTTGGAGACACAAAAGTAAATCTTGTTTGCACAGACCCGCCGTATCTTGTCAATCTGGAAAGCACGTCAGGCAAAATCAAAAATGATGACCTTGATGATGAAAAAGGATATGCGTTTCTGAAATCTGCATTTGAGAGATTCAAAGATGCCATGGCGAAGGATGCAAGCATTTATGTGTTTTATGCCACCTCCAAGGCACGTGTATTTCATGATGCTTATGAAGATGCAGGCTTCAAGGTCGGTGCAGGACTTGTCTGGAAGAAAGACCGTCTTGTTCTCACCCGAACCGACTGGAAGTATATCCATGAACCGATTATCTGGGGCTGGAGAAAAGACGGAAAGCATATCTGGTATGGTGACCAGAAACAGAAAACAGTATTTGAATTTGACCGCATTAAAAACAGCAAAGAGGACGGCTGCGGACATCCGTCCAGTAAACCAGTCCCGCTGATCGCCTATCTGATTTCCCAGTGTACGCAGACAAATGGAATGGTGCTGGATGGATTTCTGGGAAGTGCATCTACGCTTGTTGCCTGCGACCAGCTTGACAGAATTTGTTACGGCATAGAGTTTGAACCGAAGTTTGTTGATGTAGCCGTTGAAAGGTACATAAAACTCCATGACGGAAATTCCGATGATGTGTATTTGATTCGGGATGGGAAGCGAATGGAATATTCGGAAGTAGAGGTGTCAGATGCGTAACCTCACCCTTGGCAGCCTCTTTGACGGCAGCGGCG
>NZ_KI260318.1 GCF_000468015.1 Ruminococcus callidus ATCC 27760
TGTATGTGTTAAAATGAGGTGAGCCAAAAAAAGAAGAAATTCCAGCCGAGATATGGTATAATGAATTTACCACAAAACAAAACACCAACTCGGAGGAATTTCTAATGAATATTATAGCACAAGAAGCAAAGAAACGTCAAGCGGTAGTAAAGCTTGCAAATAGAAAAGGAAAAAGTTATGCAAGCCGAAAATATGGAGTAAGCTTGTCAAGCGTAAAACGATGGTGCAAAAGGTATGATGGCACATGGCAGTCACTTGCGGAGAAATCACACAGACCACACAGTCATCCAAAACGCCATACAGCAAGCGAGGAACAGCTGATATTAAAATGCTTTCAAGAGAAATTTCTGAGATATGGCTGGGATGGTGTGTATGATGAAGCAATCAAAAAGGGATACACACGCAGTTTCAGCGGCATGGTATATGCAGCGAAGCGAATGGGATTAGGGGGAAGAGCCACAGATAAAAAGCCGCCCAGAAAGCATGACCGACGTTATCCTGAGCTTCTTGTTCCGGGGAAAAAGGTTCAGATAGATGTAAAAGAAGTACCATATCATTGCCTTAGGGGTGCATTAAAGCGTGATGGAAAGCATCTGTATCAATGGACAGCGATAGATGAATGTACAAGAATACGCTTCATATACGGCTTTGAAGAGCATACGCCCGAAAATACAGTAAAGTTCTTCAAAATGCTTCAAAAGGTATTTCCGTTTAAAATACAGACGATTCAAACAGACAATGGAACAGAGTTTACTTACAAATACATAAGTGATACCGAAGAATGTCCATTTGACAAAGCATTAAAAGAAGCGGGAATAGAGCATAAGCTTATTCCACCAAGAACGCCTTGGCATAATGGCAAGGTTGAACGAAGTCACAGAAATGATCAGAGATATTTTTATGATTGGGAGCATTTTAGAAGTCTTGAGGAATTTAATGATAAACTGCATAAACATCTTTTATGGAGTAATAGAAAATCCATGAGAACACTTGGAAGAAAAAGTCCTGTTCAGCTTTTGAAAGAGAAGCTGAAGGCGTGATCGCCGTTTTATGAAATCCTTTTTCATTCCGCTACGCTCCACTTCAAAGAATTTCATAAAACATTGTACCTTATCTCTGGCATCTTTTCATCCAATGGGTCACATCTATTGACAACGCAGA